>JBKHDD010000012.1:0-59375 GCA_046541515.1 Desulfococcaceae bacterium | reverse complement strand
GGAGTCCGTGAAAACCGAAGAACCCGCCCCGAACACCTTCCCCATCGTCGGCATCGGCGCCTCCGCCGGGGGCGTGCAGGCCCTGGAAACCTTTTTCGAGCATGTAAAGGAAGGGACCGGCGCGGCCTTCGTGGTGATTCAGCACCTGGCGCCGGACCGGGAGAGCGTGATGCCGGGCCTGCTGGCCAAGCGCACCGAACTTCCCGTGCTGCACGCGGAAGAGGGCATGACGCTTTCGCCCGAACACGTCTATCTGCTGCCGCCGGGCAAGGAGCTGCGACTCCGGGACGGCGTTTTCGACCTTCGGAAACGCGCCGGCGACGGCGCCCCCATGCCCATCGACACCTTTTTTCGCTCCCTGGCGGTGGCCCGGCAGGAACGGTCCATCGCCGCGGTGCTTTCCGGAAGCGGCGCCGACGGCACCCTGGGCGCCAAGGCCGTCAAGGGCGAAGGCGGCCTGGTGCTGGCGCAGGACGAAGAGCAGGCCGGCCATCCCAACATGCCCCGCAGCGTCATCGAGTCCGGGGTGGCCGACCGGGTTCTCCGGGTGGAGGAAATGCCCCGGGTCATCCGCGACTACGTCTCCCATCCGGTGCTGGACGAAAAAACCGCCGAAACCCAAGAGGAAAGCCTCGAACGAAATCTCCGGTCCATCCTGATGATCGTCCGAACCCAGACCGGGGTCGACTTTTCCAACTACAAACGCAACACCGTGCGCCGGCGAATCGCCCGGCGCATGGCGCTGCAGGGGGTGGAAGACTATACCGGCTACCGGCGCATGTTGCGCGACGAAGCGGCCGAGGTGGAGCGGCTGTTCAAAGACCTGACCATCAACGTGACCCGGTTTTTTCGAGACGAATCGGCCATGGAAGCGCTGGTGGACAAGGGGCTTCGGCCCATGATGGCGGACAAGTCGGACGACACCTCGCTGCGCGTCTGGGTTCCGGGCTGTTCCACCGGGGAGGAGGCCTATTCCCTGGCCATCCTTCTGCTGGAAGCCGCGGAGGAGATGGATAAGTTTTTCGACATCAAAATTTTCGCCACCGACATCAACAAGGAGGCCATCCATGCGGCCCGAAGCGGCCTGTACCCCGAATCCATTTCCGCCGACATCTCCCAGCGTCGGCTGCGGCGGTTTTTCAGCAAAAAGGGGCAGCGCTACCAGGTGGACAGCAAAATCCGCGACGTCGTGGTCTTCGCCGTCCACGACGTGATCGCCGATCCCCCCTTTTCCAGCCTGGATCTCGTCAGTTGCCGCAATCTGCTCATCTACATGAACACCGACCTTCAACAAAAAGTGTTGCCGGTGTTCCATTTTTCGCTGAATTCCGGCGGGCGGCTGTTTTTGGGCGCCAGCGAGACGGTGGGCGAAGCCTCCGACCTGTTCGACTGCGAAAGCAAGAAAGCCAAATTGTATCGAAAAATCCCGGCCTCGCCCCAAAAACTGTCGGAATACAATCCGCCGGTGTTCCAGGCCGGCCATCGAAAGGGGTGGGGAAACGAGAGCGGCGGAGACGCGGCGAATGCTTCCGAAAAGGATTCCAAAAAACACCGAGGGGCGGAACTGCGCCAGACGGTTCATGAAACCCTTTTGAAAAAATACGCCGATTCGGCGGTGCTGCTGGACGAAAACGGGACCATCCTCTACTTCCACGGGCAGACCGGCCGTTTTCTTTCCCCGCCGGAGGGCGTGCCCGATTTCAACATCTTTCACATGACCACCGGCGAACTGCACCTTCGACTGTCCCAGGGGATGGAGCGGGTGCGGCGCAAAGGGGATTCCGTCACCCTCTCGAATATCCAATTTTCCGCCAACGACCGCTTTTCCACCCTGGAGCTTCACCTGACCCCGGCGGACGGCAATCGCGGCTGGGTCCTGGCGGAGTTCCGGGAGACGCCCAAGCCGAAGTCGGGAGGAGACGATTCCCCAGAAAACCGCGAAAGCGGGGCCGAATCCGACAAGGTGGACGAGCTGGAAAACCGGCTGCGCTCCACCCAGCAGGAGCTGCAAGCCACCATCGAAGAGCTGAAAACCTCCAACGAGGAACTCAAATCGGCCAACGAGGAGCTGCAAGCCAACAACGAAGAGCTGCAAAGCACCAACGAGGAGCTGGAATCCTCCAAGGAGGAGCTGCAAAGCACCAACGAAGAGCTGGAGACCTTGAACAGCGAGCTGTACGGCAAAAACCAGGAGCTGATGAAGGCGGAGGACGATCTCAAGAACCTGTTCGCATCCAGCGAGGTGGCCACCCTGTTTCTGGACGAAGATCTGCGCATCCAGCGGTTTACGCCGGCCACGGACCAAATCTTCAACTTGCAGGAGGGCGACGGGGGCCGGCGGATTTCCGACATCACCTGCAACCTGGCGGAGCTGGACGTGGCCAAGGTGGCCGCCCGGGTGCTGGACAAGCTGGACCGCCACGAAAGCAAGGTGGCCACCCGCGACGGGGAGGCCATCTACCTGATGCGGGCGGCGCCCTACCGAACGCGGGACAACGTGATCGAGGGGGTGGTGCTCACCTTCATGGACGTGACGGAATACGAAGCCCAGGCGGCGGAGGCCCGGGACGCCCGGAATCTGTTTGAAAAAATCGCCGAAGTCATGCGGGAACCGATCCTGGTGATGGACGAGGCGCACATCGTCCGGACCGCCAATCCGGCCTTTTACCGGATGTTCCAGACCTCCCCCGCGGAAATCGAGGGGAAAAAGGTGTTCGCCCTTGGCGACGGCCGGTGGGACGCGCCGGAACTTCACCGCTTTCTGGAAGAGGTGATCCCGGAAAACCGCGTTTTTACCGATTATTTCTTCGAGCACGACTTTCCCCGACTGGGCCGCCGAAAGATGGCCATGAGCGGACGAAAAATCGAGGCGGGCGAGGTGCGTCGCCCCATCGTTTTGGTGACCTTTCGCGACGCCTCGGAAGAGGCGGGCTGAAATGATGGACGCGGAACCGTTTCTGCGGGAACTTCTTTGGCTGCGGGATTCCTGGAAGTCTTTGCCCGACGCCCGAAAATTGGATCGGGTTCTCCAAGACGCGCTGGACGCCGTCCAAGAGCTGTACGCCGTCCAAGAATATTCGCCGGCCGGCCACCTGTTGCTGGACCGGCGGGGCTATGTCGCCCGGGCCAACCTGGCCGCCCGCCATCTGCTCCGCCACTTGCACGGGCCGCTCGTGGGCCGGCGGTTGTACGATTTCGTCCCGTCGGACCACCGCGACGCCCTGTTTCAGTTTTTGCGGGGATTGTGGAAGGCCGACCGCCCCAAGCGGCTGGCCCTGCCGCTGAAGCGCCGGGAAGGAAAAGAGGAACGAAGGCGTTGGATTCGCCTGGACGGCCAGGCCGATGTTCGGAATCGGGGGGCGGCGAAAATCATCGCCGTCAACCTGACCGACGTGACCGAAGAACACCGATTGACCGAAGAATTGCGGGCGGAACGGGCCCGGCTGGAGGCGGTGGTGGAGCAGATGCCTGCGGCGGTCTTCATCTCCGACGCCGACACCGGCCGAATTTCCCTTCACAACCGGCTGGCAAAGGAAACCCTGGGCGACATCCCGCCCATGGAAACCTGGACCGACTACGAACGCTTCGGCTCCCGCCATCCGGACGGCCGCCCGTTTCGCTGGGACGAGTATCCCATGGTTCGCGCCATTCGGGAGGGGCATACGTTTCACCGGGTGGAACTGCTCCAGGACCGGCCGGAAGGGAAACGCAACACCTACCTGATCAGCGCCGGTCCCATCCGGGACGCAACCGGCCGGATCGTCGCCGGGGTGCTCACCCTGGAAAACATCACCGCCCAGAAGGAGGCCCAGCGGGAGCAGGCCCTGCTGGCCGCCGTCGTCAGCTCCAGCGACGACGCCATCATCCGCAAAAAGCTGGACGGAACCATCACCCACTGGAATCCGGCGGCGGAACGGATGTACGGCTATTCGGCCGATGAAATGGTGGGCCGGCACGCCCGGGCGCTGGTGCCCGACGCGTTGGCGGGAGAGGAGGCCCGGCTGATCTCCCACGTGGCCCGGGGCCAAAAAATCCGCGCGCTGGAAACGGTTCGCCTGGGCAAGGGCGGCCGGCGAATCGACGTTTCCGTTACCGTGACCCTGATTCGCGACGAAGACGGCCGGCCCGAGGCGGTTTCCAGCATCGAGCGGGACATCACCGAACGAAAAAGAGTGGACCTGGAGCTGCTGACCAGCCGCCGTCAACTGGAGCTTGCCACCACGGCCGGGGAGGTGGGCCTCTGGACCTACGATCTCTTGGCGGGAACCTCTTTCTGGAACGCGCAACTGTATTACATGCTGGGCCTTCAACCGCGCCGGGGACCGGAGCCGGCGGACGCCTTCATGAAATTCATTCACCCCGAAGACCGGGCGGGAAGCCTGGAAAGCCTGGATCGGCTGATCCGGGAGCATGGACACTTTTCCATGGAATTCCGGATTGTCCGCGCCGACGGAAAGGTCCGCTGGGTGGTCGGGAAAGGAAAGGTCGAGCGGGATGAAAACGGTGAACCGGTTTTCATGCGCGGAATCAACATCGACATAACGGAACGGCGGATGGCGGAAAAGGCGCTGGAGGCCAGCCGGGAGGAACTGGCGAAAAAAGTGAAAATGCTGGAGCGCAGCAACCAGGAGCTGTCGGAATTCGCCTACGCCGTCTCCCACGACCTCAAGGCGCCCTTCCGGGCCGTGCGAAACTACGCCAATTTTCTGGAAGCGGACTTGGCGGACACGCTGGCGGAGGAGGCCGCGGGCTACCTGCGCGGCATGAAAAAAGCCATCGCCCAAGGCGACCAGCTCATCGGCGATCTGCTGGATTTTTCCCGCATCCGAAAAAACGTGGATCCGAGGGAGAAAATCGATCTGCCGGCGTTGGTGGCGGAAATCGCGTCCCTATTGGATACCGGACCCGACGCGAAGGTTTTGTTGCCGGAAAAAGCTCCGCCGGTGTACGCCGAACGGTCCCTGCTGAAACGCGCGTTGATGAACCTGATTTCCAACGGCTTGAAGTTTAACGAGTCCGAAACCAAACGGGTGGAAATCATCGCCCACAACCTCCCGGGCGAACGGGTTCGAATTCGGGTGCGGGACAACGGCATCGGCATCGACCCGAGCTACCATGGGCAGGTGTTCCGGATTTTTCAACGGCTGCACGGTCCCTCCGCCTACGAGGGCACCGGCATCGGCCTGGCCATCGTCAAAAAGGCGGTGTTGGCCATGGGCGGGGCCGTTCGGTTGGAATCCGCGGCCGGCCGGGGCAGCACCTTCATCATCGACCTGGCCAACCGCCCTTCGGAGCCGGAAAACGGGGAAGCCGAAGAATAGGAAGGTCCCATCTCCCCGCCGGGGAACGAATCTCCGGCAACGCTAGTCCGGCAGCTCCGCCATCTCCCAATACCGCACCAACACCCGCACCAGCTCCACCAGATCGTCGAATTCCATCGGCTTTACGAAATAGCCGTTGGCCCCGTTTCGGTAGCTTTTCAGCTCCCGGTGGTTGTCGGGCGAGGCCATCAGCATAATCACGGGAAGGTGCGCCCATTCCTCCCGGTCCCGGATGGCCTTGAGGGTTTTCACGCCGCCCAGGGACGACATCTTGTCGTTGACGATCATCACCAGCGGCGGCGGCGTTTCTCCCCGTTCCCGGGAACGAGTCCATTCCTCCAAAAAGCCGATGGCCGACTTGCCTCCCGGCGCAACCCGCAGGGAATGGGGGACGTCGCACTTCTTCCAGGCGCGCTGCAAAAACAGGATGTCGTCCTCGTTCTCTTCCACCAATATGAATTCCAGGGATTTCCCCATGGCGAACGCCTCCCCCCAACGTCCTTTCATAAAAAACGGATAAGGCTCTCCAGTAACAAAACGGCAATAGTTGAACAAGAAATATTTTTCGGGGTGTCGCCGAACCTACGCCGGACCCTCGGCCCAGCCAAGCGGCCTCCCCAAAAACCGTAGATTGCGCCAGGGATTATGTAGATGCGAATACACCTTTCACTGAATATCGTTATCTAAATAATTAAACTACATTCCCCCCTACGGAAATCGATGGAATGCTCGGGCTGGTCTGTCGGGACCGCTTGGGTGGGACCGCTTGGCGGCCCGGGCATTCTCACCCTCCATCCGCGCCCGCGTAAAAACGAAATCCTTTCCCGGGGGCATTCTTCCTTTCGCGGAGACCTGCCGCCGGGAAAAATCTGCCCGAAATGGTGCGATTTCGGGGAAAGAAACGTTTCGCCAAACCTGGGGCCGGGGGCGCATCGATATGCCGAGCGACGAATATCGTCGCGAAACGAACGACCGACGGTTTCGGCCAAGGGGCCAGGCCGTCCATTTCCACCTCGTGGGGACGAGGGCAGGGGAGGGGCAACCAATGGAGAGCATGGAACAAACGGCGGAAAGGGTCGAACAACGGCAGGAGAGCCACCGAAACCCAACCGACGGGGGGATGGAGATTTCCCTGTTTGGCCGGGGCGCCTCGGACCGCAGCGAAGCGCGGCTGCTCAACTTCGGTCGAGACGGCGTCTGCCTGCTGTCGCGTAAGAAGTTTCCCAACCAATCCGTGGTCTACGTGCGGGTCATCGGCCGGCAGCCCGTGGCGGAAAAAAACGGAAGAAAGGAGATCCCGAGGAACGGATCGCTGGCCAAGGTGCTTTGGGTGCGGCAGGCCAACGACCCGCGCTATCCGTTCAAGATCGGCATGAAGTACTTTTGCAATTCGGAAGTGAATTTCTAAAACGGGAAGTGATCGGCTGCCGGGCTTTCCCCGGCCGTCCGGCCACCGCTTTGCAGGGCCGTTTCTTCTCCGCGGTCGGACTTGGGGCATCCGTTTTCGGAAAGGCCGCCCGCGACCGTTGTTCCGGTTGATGGGAACGTATCGGGAGAAGAAACCCGCTCCGACCTCCTCCCGGGTCGGAGCGGACCCGCCCTCGACCATAAAGCTGGAAGTCGCTTTCCCGGAAGCCGGCCAAGAAACTCGGAATTTGTCAACGTACCATTTTAATCCCGATGCCGTTTATTTTGACGGAATCGGGCAGGGGCGAATTGCATTCGCCCTTTTGCAATCTGGCGCGATAAAGCGATCGAAGTTCCCGGCGGTATTTCAGTTGCCGCTTGGTCCCCAAGCCCTTGATCCGGCGAACGGATTGGGGTTTATCCACTTGAAAATGAAGAAAATTCAATTTTTATTAACAACTTCGGAAAATTGCGTCGCCCAATAAACCATCGGAAAGACCGTTTCGCATGTCCGCCAATCGGTCTTCCGGCGCCTTCACATGGCAAAGAAAGGATGAACATGGAAGAACAGGTTGGCATCGAGACGACGATGGCCCCGAAAACCGAAGTGGAAATTTCTCTGTTCGGCCGGGGAAGCGACCCGCCGACCAAAGGGAAACTGTTGCAATGCGAAAGCCAGGATTTCTGCATGTTGAGCCCGGAAGCCTTTCCGGAGGACGCCATTTTGTACCTCAAGTTTTCCGAAGCCATGGAAGGCCCCAATGGTCTTCGGGATGAAACCCTGGGGCGAATCCGCTGGGTTCGCTACGCCGACGCCGACGATTATCCCTACGAAATCGGCGTGGAACAATTTTCGTTCACCGGCATCGGCGAATAAGGCGGACCGCAGAACATCCCAACGTCGCCTCCCGCTTTTTTTCCTTTGGAGGCGGCGTCGCGTTTTTTGTGGAGGACATTGAGAATCGTGCGAAGTGCGGGAAGGAAGGCATTTTTTATGCAAAAAGAGGATCGCAGGTCCGCAAACCGGACGGACAAGTGCTTGGGAATGGAAGTTTCTTTGTTTGGCTGCGGCGATCATCGCCGGACCGACGCCCAACTATGCAATTATGGCGACAAGGGCGTCTGCGTCCTTTCCCGCCAGGCGTTCCCCCACGACGCCATCGTGTTCATCCGGGTCAAAGGTCTCCATCCCACCCGGTCGAACGAATCCGAGGGGCCGGATTCTCCCCGCAACGGCGCGCTGGGAAAAATTCGATGGATTCAATATGCCGATGAAAACGGATTCCCCTACAAAATGGGCATTCAATACTACCCGTTGTCGGAGGTCAATTTTTAAACGACTCTCCAGCGGGGGCGGGCCCGACCTCGCCTCCCGGGCCGACGTCGGGGCCGGGCCGAAAGACGGCTCAATTCGATTTCCGAAACGCCGAACGAACCGCCGCGCCGGCGGAAAAAAACGCCTCGGCGGCCAGCACTCGGGGCGAACGGGTGGTGTCGGCCTCGCAATGTTCGGCGTCGGGGATTTCCGAGGGCGGCGCGTAGGTTTCCAGGAACGCCTCCAGGTGGGCCAACCGCGCGTCGGAAAGTTCGCTTTCGCTTCCCTCGCGCCGGGACAGCCGCTCCCGAATTACCGACATGGGGCAGCGGCATTCCACGAACAAAATCGGAACCCCCAGCTCCGCCGCCATTCGCCGCAAGGCCCGTCGCCGTTCCGGCCCCCGATAGGTGGCGTCCAGCACCGCAGTTTTGCCCGCCCGCAACCGTTGCTCGGCGCGAGCCTTCAGGACGGCGTACACTTGGCCGGTAGACTCCGGGCCGTACACCCCCGCGCCAAATTCTCGCGTCTCCGCCTCGCCCTCGGCCGGGCCGAACAGCTCCCGCCGAATTTCGTCGGACCGAAACACCGGTTCTCCCAGCGCCGCGCCCAGGGCGTCCGCCACCGTGCTTTTTCCGGCGGCGATCACCCCCATCACCACGTACAGCGCCGGCGTGGCCATCGCCCGGGCGTATTCCCGGGCCAGGGCCCCGCACCGCTTCATCCGCCGTTCCAGCGCCTTCCGCTTTTTCGGAGCGGCCTCCGCCCATTGGAAACCCGCCACCTTCCAGCGCACGCAGGCCCGATAGCAACGGTAAAAGTCCAGCATCCCCAGCAACCCGGCGTCCGGGTGGCGTTCCAAAAACCGGGCCAGGAAGATTTCCCCGGCCTCCCTGTCTCCCCGGTAATCCAGATCCATCAGCAAAAACGCCAGGTCCGACGCCAGATCGTTGATCCGCATCCGCTCGTTAAACTCGATGCAGTCGATGATCCGGATGCCGTCCGGCAACAGGTAGACGTGCTCGCCCCGCAAATCGCCGTGGCCTTCCCGCACGTGGCCTTCGGTCAGCCGCGCGTCGAATCGATCGGCAAACCGATGGAGGAAATTCTCCGCGGCCCGTTGGACCCCCGTTGCGTCGGCGATTCCCGGGGGAAGAATCGCCGCAAGCTCGGCCAGTTGCCGGAAGTTTTCATCGCAGTTTTCCCGCACCGTGTCCAACCCGCCCGCCCGGCTCGCCGCCGGAACCGAGCGGAAAAAACCGGCCAGCACTTCGGCCAGCCGGTCCAGCTCCTCGGCGCCGCATTCGCCGCGTTTCCGCATCTCCGGCAGGGTCCGTTCCGCCGGCAGCCGCCGCATGAGAACGGCGTATTCCATCGGTTCGCCGTCGCCGTTCCACTCCGGCCCGCTTTCGCCCCGGGTGATCGGGAAGACGCCCTCGTACACGTCCGGAGCCAGCCGTCGGTTCAGGCGCACTTCCTCCTCGCAGAACCGTCGTCGTTGCTCCAGCGTTCCGAAGTCCAGAAACCCCAGGGATACCGGCTTTTTCACCTTGCAGGCGAATTCATCGGTCAAAAAAACCACGGAAATATGGGTTTCCCGGCATTCCACGGTTTGGGTCGGCCGGGGATAAAACCCCGGCCGAGCCATGGCGTCCAGCACCTCCCGTTGTCGGTCGGTTTCTTCGTCGGTCATGGGGGACCTTTCCGTTTCGGCAATTTATCGGATTCCTCGATACTGGCCTTCATATCCCGCCGGGCTGAACACGATCTGCCAGAGCTGATTGCGCCGGGATCGAAAACTGCCGGCGCAGGAGAGCAGGTAGTAGGACCACATCCGGAAGAATTCCGAATCGTAAGACTTTTCCAGCTCCGGCCAGGCGTCGTGAAAATTGTCCCGCCAGGACATCAGCGTCGGGTCGTAATCCGGCCCCAGGTTATGCCAATCCTCCAGCATGAACAGCTCTTCCGCCGCCTCGGTGATCTGGCGGGAGGAGGGCAGCATGGAATTGGGGAAGATATACTTCTCGATCCAGGGATCGCAGTTGGCGCGGGACTGGTTGGCGCCGATGGTGTGCAGCAGCATGAGACCGTTGGAATCCAGCAGGCGTCGGGTTTGTTCAAAAAAGGTGCGATAGTTTGCCGCCCCCACATGCTCGAACATGCCGATGGAAACCACCCGATCCCATTTCCCCTGCACGTCCCGGTAATCCTGCAATTCCACCCGGGTGGGGAGGTCGGGATACTTCCGTTCCGCAAACTCCTTCTGCCGCCGCGAGACGGTGATCCCGGTCACCTCCACCCCGTAATTCTCCGCGATGTAGGCGTCGAACCCGCCCCAGCCGCAGCCGATGTCCAGCACGCTCATGCCCGGCTCCAGCTTCAGCTTTTGGGCGATCAGGTCCATCTTGGCCCGCTGGGCCGCCGCCAAGTCATCCGCCCGTCGCCAGTAGCCGCAGGAATAGTTCATCCAGGGGTCCAGCATGGCCTCGAAGAGATCGTTGCCCAGGTCGTAATGGCGCTTGCCGATCTCGAACGCCTTGGACCGGCGCACCCGGGTGGAAAGCGCCGCCTTGGCCGAGGCCCACAGCACCCGGGGCGTCCGCCGGATCTTTTTGTCCAGCCGGGCCTTGAAAATGCGGTCGAAAAACTGGTCCAGCGCGAGGCAGTCCCACGCGCCCTTCATGTATGCGTTGCCCAACGCCAGAGAACCGCCGGCGGCCACCTGGTCGAACAGGTCGGGTTGATGCACCCGCATGTCCCAGGGATTGGGACCGTCCACGCGAATCCCGGCCAAATCCAGCATTTCTTCCATCATTTTTCGAGATGAATCACCCATGAGATGTTCCTCCTTCTCAAGAAATCATTGGCGGTCCTATTCCTTGGGCCTCCAACCCTCGGTGGGGCGAACCGCCGTTGGTGGAATGTCCGGAAGCCGGGCCCTCGTCGTCCAAGCGAGAAGTCGTTCGTCAAAACCATCGACGCGGAACAGGTCGATTCCCATGGGTGCGTGCAGATTTGGACGACGGCCGCCGGGGATGAACCTTCCGACCCGGCGTTACGTGGAAAGATCGGCGGAGGTCAGGTCGATGGTCATCTGAAAATCGCCGCCAGATTCCCGCTCGATCTCGAATCCCAGCTCCCTGGCCAGGTTGGCCATCTGGGTATTTTGAGCCAGCGCGGCGCCCCAGACGGTTTCCATGCCCCGCTCCTGTACGATGCGCAAAACCCGGGTCAGCAGTTCGGCGCCGATGCCCTTGCCCTGCCAAGGATCGCCCACCAACACGGCAAATTCCCCTTTCTTGCCGCCCGGCGTGCCGATGACCCGGGCGATGCCGAGCATTTTCTCCTCCTCGGCGCTTTCCGTCAGCGCCACCAGCGCCATTTCCCGGTCGTAGTCGATTTGGGTAAAGCGGATCAGCATGTGGCGGGGCAACTTGCGCATGTGGGAAAAAAAACGCTGGTAGATGCTTTTCTCCGAGCATTGCTCCAACAGCCCCCCCATGAGCGGGGCGTCTTCGGGCTGAATGGGGCGAATGCACAGGGAGAGGCCGTCGGTGGAAACGTCGTGGACTTCGTATTCCCGGGGATAGGGGCTGATGGAAAGATGGCGGGGCGATTCCAGTTCCGATTCTTCCACCACGATCCGGGCGTCCAACGCCACCGGCTTTCCGTCCACGACGGCCACCGGGTTGATGTCCAATTCTTTGATCTCCGGAAAATCGATCACCAGGTTGGACAGGCAGACCAGAATTTCCTCCAGGTCTTCGGGGTCGGCCAGCCCGTCCCGGGAATCGTCGCCCTTCACCAGGCCGAACACCCGGGTCGGTTCCATCAGGTTCCGTGCCAGCTGGCGGTTGAGCGGGGCCAGCCCCAGGTTGCGGTCGTCGATGGTTTCGGCGTGAATTCCGCCCCAGCCAAACAGCAGCACCGGCCCGAAATCGGGGTCCTTTTTCGCGCCCATCAGCAGTTCCAGATCCACCGATTCCACCATGGGCTGAAGCGAGACGCCATGAATCTGGGCGTCCGGCAGCCGTTCCCGAACCGCTTCGATCACCTCGTCCCAGGCCCGGGCCGCCTCCTCGGCGGTTTCCAGGCCCAGCCGAACCCCGCCGGCCCGGCTTTTGTGCACCACGTCGGGAGAGGCGATCTTCATGGCCAGGGGAAAGCCAAGGTCCTCGGCGATTTCCCGGGCTTCTTCCCTGGATTCGGCCAGCCGGGTGGGATTGACCGGCGCCCGATAGGCGGCCAGCACCGCCTTGGCCTCCGTTTCGGTCAGCAGCCCGTTTTCCCGGGCCAGACCGCGCCGGATGCAGGAAGCGGCCGCCTCCCGGTCGCAGGTCAATTCGCGGGAAACGCGAGGGGGAATTTCCGTCAGCAATTCCAGGTTCACCTTGTAGTCGTACAGATAGCGAAAGGCCAACACGCCCTGTTCCGGCGTGGGGTAGGTGGGAATCCCGGCCGCGTTGAGCACCTGGATGCCCTTGGAGACGTCCCGGCCGCCCATCCAGGATGCGAACACCGGGTAGGGTTGTTCGTTGGCGGCCTCCACCACCGCCCGGGCCACTTCGGCCGGATCGGTCATGGCCTGGGGGTTCAGGATGACCAGAAGGCCGTCGGTCTCCTCGGGGTTCAGCGCCTTCAGCGCGTCCACGTAGCGGTCCGCACCGGCGTCGCCCAGAATGTCGATGGGGTTGTTTCGGCTCCAATAAGGCGGAAGCGCCTGGTCGAGCTTTTGCATGGTCCCCTCGCCCAGTTCGGCGGCGGAAAGGCCGAACTCCGCGATGGCGTCGGCGGCCATCACGCCGGGACCGCCGGAGTTGGTCAGCACCGTCATCCGAGGTCCGTTGGGCCGTTTTTGCTTGGCCAACAGCTCCGCGCAGTTGAAAAATTCGGCCACGGTTCTTACCCGCACGGCGCCGGCCCGCTGGAAGGCCGCGTCGTAAATCCGGTCTTCGCCGGCCATGGCTCCGGTGTGGGAGGACGCCGCCTGGGCGCCGATTTCGCTGCGACCCGATTTGAGCACGACGATCGGCTTGATGCGGGAGACCGCCCGGGCGGCGCTCATGAATTTCCGGAAATTTTTGAGGCTTTCCACGTAAAGCAGCACGCTGCCCACCTCGGGATCGTTGCCCACGTAGTCGATCAGGTCTCCGAAGTCCACGTCCAGCATGGAGCCGACGCTGATGAAGTAGCGATAGCCCATGTTCTCCTTCAAAGAGAGGTCGAGCATGGCGCTGCAGATCGCTCCGCTTTGGGAGATGAAGGCCAGATTTCCGGAAGGGGGCGCGTGGGCCACAAAGCTGGCGTTCAGCTTTTCTTCCGGGCAGATGATTCCCAGGCAGTTGGGGCCGATGATCCGGACGCCGCCTTGCTCGGCCGCCTCCCGAATCCGTTCTTCCAGCATTCGGCCTTCCTCGCCGGTCTCTTTGCCCCCGGCGGAGAGAACCACCGCGCCCTTGACGCCGATCTCCGCGCATTCCGCCATCACGTCGGGAACGACGGAAAGGGGAATCGCGATCACCGCCAAGTCGGGGACCTTTGGCGCGTCGGAAACGGTTGGATGGCAGTCCCGGTCGAACAGCCGATCGTGATCGGGATTGATCGGATAAAGATCGCCTTCGTATCCGGCGTTTTCCATATTTTCCATCAGCGCCCGCCCAACGCTCCTTTTCTTGTCGCTGGCGCCGACAATGGCGATGGAGCGGGGGTGAAACAGGTTTTCCAGGTGATATAAGCCCATGGGTCGTTCAATCTCCTTTCCGGTCGTTGCCGGAGCTTCCGGTTCCGCCTATCGCACCACGCGGAACTTGTATCCGCAGGCCGGGCATATCGTTTCCTTTTTATGTTCGATCACCTGAATGTATTCTTCCTTGGTTTCTCCACAATTGGGGCAGGAGACGCGAATTTTCCGCTCCTTCACGCCGCCGCCGCCCGTCATGCCGGAACTGCCAACCATCATTTTCGATTCCTCCTTTCGTTCAAAACCTTCCATGTCTCGAGTGGCCCATTTTCCCGGCCATTGGAAAGGGGCGCGAGCCCATTGTTGACGGGAAATATACCGCTCCGCCCGGAAGCGGAGAAATGGGGTCGATCCTTCATTCCCCATTGAAAAAAACCTTATGAAACGCCAACGGAGACTTTTCCCGGCGTCGGGCCGCGAAGCCCCGGATCGGCTTGAAAGAAAAACAATTTGATTTTAATTGGTTACTCCTTTTTTCATCCACCTTTTCAATCACGGGCGCGGCGCGCGGGTCCCTTGAGAAACGACGAATCTCTACGCTGGGCCCAAGGATCGGGCCGAGGAAAGGCGGTGGGTCATAAATAAAATAACATTTATTTTCAATGGGATAGACCAAACAGGTTTTCGTTCGGCATCCAGAATTCGACGTTCCGCGAGGGGCGCCGGCAGGTTTCTCAAATGCGGCGCGCCCGCCCGTATCTACAGGATCAACATTATTCCCGCCCCAACGGGGCGGATGGTACAAAAAGCCCCATGCCCGGGCGACCAAAGCCCCTGCCGGCAACGGTGGGTTCAGGTCGCGACCCGACGAATTTTTCTCATCCGAAATCGCCGAAAGGAGCGTTTTTATGAGCCAGACATTCATCATGCTGACCAAACTTTCCCCCGCCGCCGTCCATGTTCCCAAATCGCTGGAAGAGCTGGAAAAGAAGGTCGTGGACCGAATTGGGGAAAAATGCCCGGATGTGGAATGGCTGCACAATTTCGCCATCATGGGGCCCTACGACTATCTGGACGTGTTCAGGGCGCCGGGCATGGAAGAGGCCATGCGTGTGGCCACGTTGGTTCGGTCTTTCGGCCACGCCCACACCGAAGTGTGGGGCGCCATGGAATGGGGCGGTTTCAAAAACCTGGTTCGCGACCTCGCCGCCGACGAACTGACGCCGGGATAACCGTCTCGCATTTGGGCGGCCGCCACCCCGGCGAAAATTCCGGCCGCCGGTCGTCCAACCCAAACCCGGTCCCGCTCGTCCTCGGTGAAAAGGGTTTCTTTTTCTCCCATGGGTTTTCCGGGAGGAAAACGCCCCTCCGGCGGGGCGGCGATCGCCGTTTGGACAAAAGAAAATTGGATTGACGGAAGCGAAGCGCTTTTTTTCGAACGAACAGCGGGAGGAAAAAATGGATCGACTGAAGGATAAAACCATCCTGGTGACCGGCGGCGCGCGCGGCATTGGCAAGGCGGCCTGCGAAAAACTGGCGGAGGAAGGGGCCAACGTGGCCGTGACCGATATCGTGGACGGCGAAGGCCGGGCCGCGGCGGACGGCATTCGGAGCCGCGGCGGAAGCGCCGATTACTGGCACCTGAACAGCAGCACCGAAACCGAAGTGAAGCGGGTTATGGACGAAGTGGTTCAGACGTTTGGCGGCCTCGACGGGTTGGTGAACAACGCCGGCATCTCCGGGACCAACAAGCCCACCGATAAAATCGGCGGCGACGCATGGGACAAGGTGATGGAGGTCAACGTGAAGGGCGTTTTCCTTTGCACCAAGCACGCCATTCCCCATCTCCGAAACGCCGGCGGGGGCAGCATTGTCAACCTGTCGTCCATCTACGGCCTGGTGGGCGCGCCGGACCTGCCGCCCTACCACGCCTCCAAAGGGGCCGTCCGGCTGATGACCAAAACCGACGCCCTGCTATACGCCAAGGAAAACATCCGGGTGAACTCCATCCACCCCGGCTACATTTGGACGCCCTTGGTGGAGGAGCTGGCGAAACGCGCGGACCAAAGCGTGGAGGCCTTCCGGGAAGACCTGGCAAATCGTCATCCGGTGGGCCGGGTCGGCGATCCGGAAGACATCGCGTGGGGCGTGGTCTATCTGGCCTCGGACGAATCCAAATTTGTCACCGGCAGCGAGCTGGTGATCGACGGCGGCTACACCGCCCGGTAGCGCCCGGGGGAAAAAACGCGGCGTCGGCGGCGTCGAAGAAACCTTACTCCGCCGCCGACGCCGGCAGGGCCGCCTCCACCGCCCCGGCCAGGTCGCGCACCGCCAGCGGCTTGATCAGCAGGGAGCGGACCCCCATTTCCCGAGCCCGGGAGGCGGTCATCCGCTCGCTGTAGCCGGTGCAGATGATGATCGGCAGGTCGGGTCGAATGCGCATCAGCTCCCGGGCCAGAACCTCGCCGGTCATGCGCGGCATGGCCATGTCGGTAATCACCAGATCGTACCGGTCCGGGGCGGTGCGAAAGCCTTCCAGCGCCTCCAACGGATTGGTCTGAACTTCCACCCGATATCCCAATTTTTCCAGCATCTGCTTGCCCAACTGGGCCAGGGTGATTTCGTCGTCCACCAACAGAATCTGCTGGTTCCCCTGGGGAAGCCGCTCCGCGGGATCGGCCTCGACCTTGGCGGTCTCCATCAGCCTGGGGAAGAGAATGTCGAAGCAGGCCCCTTCTCCGGGACGGCTGGTCACCCGGATGCGGCCTTCGTGGCTTTTGACGATGCCGTGAACCACCGCCAGCCCCATGCCGGTTCCCTTGCCCACCTCCTTGGTCGTGAAATAGGGCTCGAAAATTTTGTCCCGGATTTCCGGAGACATGCCGTGACCGGTGTCCCGAACGGAGAGCCGCAGCAAGGGACCCGGCGGCAAAGGCGCGAGCGCCGAGCCCACTTCCGATTGGGCGTCCGACCCGGAATCGGCCACCGGCTCCAGGGCGATTTCCAGGGTTCCGCCGGCGTCCTCCATGGCGTGGGCGGCGTTGGTGCACAAATTCATCAGCACCTGATGAATCTGGGTGGGGTTGGACATCATCACCATCAGCTCTTCGGAAACCTGGTCCCGGATTTCGATGGTTTTGGGCAGGGAGGCCCGCATCAGCTTGAGGGCCTCTTTGACGACGGGGTTGAGAATGATCGGCTTTTTTTCGGTGCCGGACTTGTGGCTGAAGGCCAGAATCTGCTGGACCAGGTCCTTGGCCCGGTGGCTGGCCTTGAGCACCTGCGTCATGTTGTGCGCCACCAGGTCGGCGCTTTCGGGGCTTTCCACCGCCATTTCGGTATAGCCGATGATGACGCCAAGAATGTTGTTGAAATCGTGGGCGATGCCGCCGGCCAGGGTGCCGATGGCTTCCATTTTCTGGGCCTGGCGAAGGTGATCTTCCAATTGCCGCCTTCGGGTAATGTCCCGCAGAAAGCAGAGGACCGCCGGTTCTTCTTCCCACTGAATCGCCACCGCGCTGGCCTGGATGTGACGCTCCTCGCCGTCGAACCGCACGCACCGGAAATCGTGAATCCCTTCGGCCCCGCCGGCCGACCGACCCCGGTGGCGTTCCAGCACCCGGGCCCGATCCTCGGGGTGGATCAGTTCGGGAAACCCCATTTCCCTCAGCGTTTCCCCGTCGTAACCGCTCAGCGCCTCGGTGCGCCGGTTGTGGAACAATATCCGTTCGCCCCGGAGAATCACCACGGCGTCATGGGCGTTTTCCACCAGCAGTCGGTATTTTTCCTCGCTCTCCCGCAACCGGCGTTCGGAGGCGGTCAGGCGCTCCACCGTCTTTTCCAGGGTCCGGCGGGCCGCCTCCAGCTCCCGGCGCTGCCGGTGCATGTCCACGAACCCGCGAACCTTGCTTCGCAACACCTGGGGATCCAACGGTTTGAACAGGTAGTCCACCGCGCCGGATTCGTATCCCCGAAAAACGTGCCGGGGCTCCTTGCTGATGGCGGTCACGAAAATGATCGGGATGTGGCGGGTGCGGGGCCGGGACCGTAGCAGCTCCGCCGTTTCGAAGCCGTCCATGCCGGGCATCTGCACGTCCAGCAGAATGAGCCCGAAATCGTGGTCCAGGGTGAGGCCCAGGGCTTCGTTGCCGGACTCGGCGCTCACGATGCGCAGGTCCGCGCTCTCCAGCGTGGCCTCCAGCGCCAACAGGTTTTCCGACCGGTCGTCCACCAGCAGAATGTCGATGCGGTCTTGGGTCATGCCTTCTCCTGAAAAAGCTGGGTCAAAAACGGGGCGATCCCCTCCGGCGGCAACACATGGGCCTCGGGAACCGCCAAGCGGGCGGCCCGAGGCATCTCCGGGGATTCGGCGGAATCGGGGTCCTGCACGAAGGCGGTTCCGCCCCGGTCCGCCACCCTGCGCAGCCCCCGGGCGCCGTCCCGGTTGGCCCCGGTCAGAATGCCGGCCGCCAGGGCCGGTCCCCAGGCGTCGGCGGCGGTTTCCAACAGCACGTCGATGGACGGCCGGGAAAAATGAATCCGCGCCTCCACCGACAGGGAGAGGGCGCCGTCCCTCTCCGCCAGCAGATGGTAATTGGCCGGGGCCAGGTAGACCACGCCGGGCCGGGCCATTTCCTTTTCATCGGCTTCCTTTACCCGCAACGGCCCGCCGGCGTCCAGATTCCGCGCCAGGTATTCGCCGGAATCGGGTCCCCGGTGTTGCACCACGAGGATCGGCGCGGGAAAATCGGCCGAAAGCCCGGACAGAATCGCGTGGAGGACCTCCCGGCCGCCGGCGGACGCCCCAAGGGCCACCGCCCGAAACCGGTTCACGCCTTTCCCCCCTCGGGCCGCAGCCGGTAAATCCGCTGGCCGGGCACGGCGTTTTGGAAGGCGCGGGCCACCCCCGTGAATTCCAGACTTTCCTTGGTCCCCAAACAGAGGAAGCCGCCGGGGATGAGGCTGTCGCGGAACAAACGGACCACCCGGGTCTGAAGCTTCCGGTTGAAATAGATGAGCACGTTCCGGCAAACCGCCAGGTGCATTTCCCCGGGCGGCCCGTCGGTGACCAGGTTGTGTTCGAAAAAGCTGATCCGCCGCCGCAGCGCCGGGTCGAAGATCACCGAGCCGTAGCGGGCGGCGAAATAGTCGGCGAAGGAGGCCCGACCGCCGCTTTTCTGATAGTTCTGGGTGTATTCCCGCATTCGATCAATGGCGAAGATTCCTCTTTTTCCCCGCTCCAGGGCCGATGGATTGAAATCTGTGGCGTAAATCCGGCAACGGTCCAGCAACCCCTCCTCCGCCAGCAGAATGGCCATGGAGTAGACCTCCTCCCCGGTGGCGCAGCCGGCGTGCCAGACGCGCACCGAGGGATAGGTTTTCAATCGGGGAACCAGCTCGGTCCGCACGGCCCGGAAGAAATCTGGGTCCCGGAAAAACTCGGTGACGTTGACCGACAAGTCCATCAAAAAATCGGACAGCAGGACCGGCTCTCGCAACAGCCGCCCTTGGAGCGCCGAAATGGTTTCCGCCCCGGACAGGGCCATTCGGTGGCGGATGCGGCGGGTGAGATGGGCCCGGCCGTAGTCCCGGAAATCGTGGCCGTAGGCCCGGTGCAGCGCCTCCAGCAGCAGCTCCACCTCGATGGCCTCCGGGTCCGTCTCCAGGTCCGTCTTCGGGTTCGGGTCGGGGTTCAAAACAGCCATACCCGCAACATGGAAAGCAGCTTGTCGGTGTCCACGGGCTTGGCCAGATAGTCGTTGGCCCCGGCCTCGATGCACTTGGCCTTGTCGCCCTTCATGGCCTTGGCCGTCAGGGCGATGATGGGCAGGTTCCGATGGCGATCTTGCTCGCGAATGGCCCGCATGGCCGCGTAGCCGTCCATTTCCGGCATCATGATGTCCATCAGCACCAGGTCGATTTCCGGGTGGTCTTCCAGCCGGGCCAGCCCCTCCCGGCCGTCCCGGGCCTCCACCAGGGACAGCCCCACCGACTCCAGCACGCTGGCCAAGGCGAAGACGTTGCGCATGTCGTCGTCCACGATCAGGATGGTCTTGCCCTGGAAGGCCCGCTCCCGATCATCCACCGATTCCAGAATTTCCCGCTTTTCCGACGGCATCTCCGAGGCCACCCGGTGGAGAAAGAGGGTGGTCTCCTCCAGCAGCCGTTCGGGGGAGCGGGCCCCCTTGATGATGACGCTGTCGGCGTATCGCTGGAGCCGTGCCTCCTCGTCCCGGGTGAGGTCCCGGCCGGTGTAGATGATCACCGGGGTGCGGGAAATGCCCCGGGTGGCCCGAATCCGTTCCAGCAGCTCGAACCCCGAGGCGCCGGCCAGCCCCAAATCCAGAATGACGCAGTCGAACGCGGCTTGGGAAAGCTTTTCAAAGGCGTCCTCGGCGGTCTCCGCCGATTCCGCCTCCACGTCCCCGTCGGCCACCAGGGTCAGGATGCTTTCGACCTGCACCGGGTCGTCCTCCACCACCAGCAACCGCTTCACGGGCCGGGTGGTCACGTTCTCGATCCGGCGGAAGGCGTCCTCCAGGGCGTCAACGGTCACCGGCTTGGTCAGGAATCCCACCGCGCCCATGCGAAGGGCGTCCATGGGCTGGTCGGGTTGATCCGCGGCAGAGACCACGTGAATGGGGATGTGCCGCGTGGCGGGGGAGGACTTGAGCCGATCCATCACCGTCCAGCCGTCGATGCCCGGGAGTCCCAGGTCGAGGATGACGCCGCTGGGCCGGTAGTAGTCGGCGAAATGGAGCCCGGTTTCCCCGTCCTCGGCCACCAGCACCTTGAATCCCCGCTCCCGGGCGATGTCGGCCAGGACCCGGGAAAAATTGGGATCGTCCTCCACGATCAGCAGGACGTTGTCCGTCTCCCCCAGACGACGGCGGTCGTCGGGCACGTAGTCGGGCCCGTTCTCCTCCTCGGCGTCGGTTTGGGCTTCCGCCGGGGCGGTCGCCTCGGAATTTTTCGTCTCCGCCGTCCGTTTTCCCCGATTCCCTGGCTCCGCGCCCGGACGACCCTTTCCCCCGGCCGGGGCGTCCGGGGGGGATTCCGCGACCCGCCGAGGCTTGCGGACCGGGGGCGGCGGCGGCAGGAATTCCGACTCTCGCGGCGTGGCCTCGGTCAAGTCTTCCGGGAGATAGAGAGTGAAGGTGCTGCCCTCGCCGGGCGCGCTTTCCAGGGCGATCCCGCCGCCCAGAAACCGGGCGAACTCCCGCGAGATGGAGAGCCCCAGCCCGGTTCCCCCGTACTTCCGGCTGGTGGTGCCGTCGGCCTGTTGAAAGGCCTCGAAAATCAGCTCCTGCTTGTCCTCGGGAATGCCGATGCCGGTGTCGGAAACGGCGAAGGCCACCGCCCGGTCCGGCTTCAAATCGGGGGCGGGAAGGTCGGTCTCCTTCGCCGGGCGAAAAATCCGCAGCGCCACATGGCCCGAATCGGTGAATTTGAAGGCGTTGGCCAGCAGGTTTTTGAGTATCTGCCACACCCGCCGCCGGTCGGTGGTGATGGTCCCGGGCAACCCCGGTTCCAGATGAATCTCCAGCGGAACGCCCTTTTTCTCCCCCTCCGGCCCGAACGTCCGCCGAGCCTCCTCGGCCAGCTCGGCCGGGTCCGCCGGGGCCACGTCCAGGTCCAGCCGTCCGGCCTCCACCTTGGAGAGGTCAAGGATTTCGTTGATGAGTCCCAGCAGGTCCGCGCCGGAGGCGTGGATGGTCCCGGCGAATTCCACCTGGCGGTCGCTCAGGTTGCCGTCCCGGTTTTCGGTCAGCAGTTGGGAGAGAATCAGGATGCTGTTGAGCGGGGTGCGAAGTTCGTGGCTCATGTTGGCCAGGAATTCCGATTTGTAGCGGCTGGCCCGCTCCAGGTCCCGGGCCTTCTGGGCAATTTCCTGGCGGGCCATTTCCAGGTCGTGGTTCTTTTTTCGGATGTCGTCCCGCTGGGCTTCCAGGTCCCGGGTGCGCTGCTCCAGCTCCTCGTTGGTCACCCGAAGCTCCTCCTGGCCCGCCTGGAGGCTGGCCTGGGATTCTCTAAGTGCCCGGGTTTGACTTTCCAGCTCCGCGTTGGCCCGGCGCAACTCCTCCTGCCGCGCCTTCAGCTCTTCGGCCTGGGCCTGGGTTTTGTCCAGCAACCGGGCCATCTCTGCCCGGGATTCGGCGGTGTTGACCACGATGCCGATGTGGGGCAGCACCGTCCGGAGAAACTCCATTTCCAGCTCGGTGAGATCGTGGAAAGTGGCCAGTTCCACCACCCCCCGCACCCGGTCCTCGAAGAGAAAGGGGAGCACCGCCAGATAGGACGGGACGGCCGAACCCAGCCCGGACTCCACCCGAATGTAGTCCGGCGGCAGTTCGGCGAGATGAATCGGGCTTTTTTCCCGGGCCGCCTGGCCCACGATGCCCTCGCCCGGGGCGAAGACGGCCGCCAGGTCCTTGCGCCGGTGGTGGGCGAAGGTGGCGGTGAGACGCAACCGATGGTCCTCCGGGTCGGCCACGTAGAAGGCGCCGGAGTACGCTTTGAGATATTTGCAAAGGAAGCCGATGACCCGACGGCCCAGGGCGTCCAGGGACAGTTCCCCCCGGGCCGCGTGGTTGAGTTCGGTCTCTCCGTAGCGAAGCCAGTCCCGCTCGTCGGCCTGCCGTTGCAGCCGGGTGGATTCGGTGATGTCCTGGGCGATTTCAATGTGGCCCACCTTCTCGCCGGAACGGTTCCGAAGCCAGGCGGCGTCGATCTGAAAGGTCCGATCCCGGCCGGCCGGGGAATGGCGGGAGGTGGGCACCCCCCGTCGCAGCAATTCCACGCCGCAGGCATCCAGATCGCACACCGCGGCGTCCCATTCTTCGCAGGGCCT
Source organism: Desulfococcaceae bacterium (assembly GCA_046541515.1). Lineage (GTDB taxonomy): Bacteria > Desulfobacterota > Desulfobacteria > Desulfobacterales > Desulfococcaceae > CAYFVR01. Next base: position 36,801 of record JBKHDD010000012.1, on the reverse strand, counting down.
TCCGGCCGCGGCGGACCGCCGGAGATCCAACATCTTCTCCGCGGCGGCGTTAAGAAAGGTCCAGCGTCCTTCCAGGTCGGTCACCGAAACCGGGAAAGGGATGGCGTCCAGCATGTTCTCGTACCAGACCATCTTGTCCACCACGATGTCGAAGGCGGCGTCGATGTACTTCCCGGCCCGGCCGAACTCGTCTTTGTTGGGCAGATGGGCCCGCCGTTCAAAATTCCCCTCGGCCAACGATTTGGAGACGTCCACCAGGGTGTACAACGGCCGGACGATACGACGGGAAATGGAAAAGATCATCAGGATCAGCACGAGGATCGCCAGCAGGCCGGTCAGCACGCTGTAGATCAGGAGGGTCCGGGAATTTTCCAGCACCCGATGTTCCGGAATGGAAACCGCGAAGCTCCAGGGACTGCCGGTGTCGCCGATGGGGAAGGGAACGAAGGCGAACAGGGACTCGGTTCGCTCCCCGGCGATGGATTGTTTGTAAAGAACGTAGGACCGGCCTTCGCGGATCGCCCGGAGCAGGGCGTCCTTGTGGGGATCGGGCACATATCGGGCCACGCTGGTCCCCAGGGTCTCCCGCAGGGGATGGCCCATGAGCAGACCGGAGTTGGAGAGGAAGAAGCCGTACCCGGTTTCGAAGGGACGAATCCGCTCCAGAATGCGCCAGAAGGCGCGGAGCGGCACCGCCACCCCCACCGCCCCCACGAACCGCTCGCCAACCCGGATGGGGGCCATAAGGGTGGCGTAGATCACCGACTGGTCGCCCACCGTGCGCGCCGCGGGATCGGTCACCGTTTCCCGGCCCGTCCGCAGCACCCGAGCGTAGGCCAGCGCCAGTTCCGGGCCCCCCGCCGCGTCCGGCGCGCCCCGGACCACCTCGCCCCCGAACCGGTGCCAAAAGGGCAAAAACCGGCCCTGGTCGTCGGTTTCCGGCGAACCGGGTTCCAGGCCCGGCGGAAATCCCGGCTCCCACCGACTCCAGATGCCGACGAACTCCGGGTGTTCGCTCAAAACCCCCCGAAGGGTGGCGTGGACCTCTTCCGGCGCCGGAATCGACCCGGCGGCCAGCCGTCCCCCGAACGCCTGGGCCAGGGTCCGGGCGGTGCCCAGCGCGCCGTCGATTTCCACCCGGATTTCGTTGCCGTGGCCGCCGGCCAGGGCGGCGGCCAGCTCCACCGCGTTTTCCCGCAACAACTGGTTCATGTGGGCCACCAGCAGCCCGATGGTGAGGGCGGAGACGGTCAGAACCAGCAGGGCGATGGGAACCAGAATCTTGTCGCGAACCGAGAGACGGCTACGCATCCGGCATGATCCTCGGGACGAAGGTGAACGGGGGGAAACCATGGGCTGCGGGCGGAAACCGGGCGCCCGTTCGGATATAGACCGTCCCGGCGGCGGCCATCAAGGCTTTTTCGCCTCGGTCATGGCGAAGGCGCCCTGACGCAGCCGCTCCGGGTCCAGCGCCGCCAGCAGGGACGGCTCCAGGGGCAAAATCCAGATTTTTTCAAAGCCGGCAAAGCCTTTGGGGTTGTAGTAGAGGTTGTAGAAGACAAAGGCGATGCCGCGGCCCTGGAATCGTTCGTAGCCGTGCATCTCCGCGGCCTGGGGATTTTCCAGGGCGTGGCCGCTCCGGAGCAGATGGCGGCGAATCCGCTCGTAGAAATCGGTGTTCATCCGGATGTCGAACCGGGCCCGTTCCAGCAGGTCCAGGTTGGAGGCGATGTTCTGGAACAGGGTGAAGTCCCGGAGCACCCGCCGGGTTTCGGCGTTCAAGCCCTCCCGGTCGGGCGTCACCGACAGAAGCTGGCGGATCTCCGGAAACCGGTCCAGGGTGCGGCGGAAATACATCTGGTTGTGAAGTTTGAGTTCGTGGATGGAGATGTGCTCCAGCCGGGCCGCCAGGTTCACCGTCTCCCCGGTCACCGTGAAATCGCGCACGAAATCGTTGCCCAGGTTGGACCGGAGAATCTGGTCGCCGTAGGTCACCCCGCTGCGCAGGCCCAACTGGGTGTCGCCGATCTGGCCCGCCGCGATCAGTTCGTTCAGAATGCGACACAGTTCCAAGATGGCGAAGAAATTGTGGCGCACCGCCGCGTCCCCCACCTCCGATTCGTCGGCCAGTGCCCGGTTCAAAAAGACGCACATCACGTTGTCGCCCATGAACTTGTCGATGCGGCCCCGGTAGCGACGGCTCACCAATTGGGTCCGCTCGAAAAAGGGCTGCTGAATCCGGTTTAGGTAGAACCCCTTGCCGTGCAGATTCAGGAACGCGGTGCTGGCGCGCATGTCCGAAAAACTGACGCAGCCGCTTTCGTGCCGGTCGGAGACGCCGAACTTGAGCACGTCCGCGAATTTCTCCCACTCCCGCAACTCCGCCTCCGAGTCGCGCACCCGGCGGTGGATGGACCGGCTGAGGCAGCGGTCCCGGAATTCCCGTTCCAAAAAGGTGAAGATTTGGCGGAACTCGTCTTCCGCCGCCTTGCCCCGCAGGGCGACGAAGTGGCCGGAGGCGTCGGAATACCGCTTGAGCAAAACGCTTTTCCCCCCGTTGAAATCGGGCCGAAAGATCTTTTCCGGAGAGTCCTCGGCCCGGTCGCCGATGTAGATCATCTCGTCGGGAAAGAGGGCCGAGAGGGAGCTGTCCAGGGCGTAGAGCCAGAGCAGGCTGGTGGGATAACTGGCGTGGTAGTAGTAACGCCGAATCCAGTCCATGTACCGGGGAATCCGCTCCGGCTCCTTCACCGGGATGAACAGGCAGGTCAGATCGTCCAGGGGATGGGAATAGAGAAACACCCGGAAGAGGGCGTCCAGAATCTCTTCCTCGTCCCCGGCGGGAAATTCGGGGGACAATTGGGCCGGGGGGAGCCGCTTGATGAACCGCCAGAGGCAGATTCGTCCGCCGCCGGTCCGATACTGACGCTGAATGAACCGGAACAGCTCCCCGATGAACGCCGGGCGGAATTCATCCGAAGGCGGGACCATTTCCTCGGGAAGCGCGTCGAAGGTCCGCTGAATCACGGCCTCGGACCGGTGGGGATCGGTGATGGAATCCAGGGCTTCCATGCAGCGGGCCAGCGGTTCCCGAACGGCGGAAATCGACGGGGCGGGATCGGACATGGCGGGGCTCCTTTGGGAAAGGGAACGGGGCGGCCGGTTTCCCGAAATCGGTCCGGATCGCGATTCCGGGGAACGGTGGAAACGCCGGTCCCGCCTGGATTCGGAAAGCGGTGACGGCCCGGCGTTGGGTCAATTTTTCAAAAGCATCCGACTTTGTCAAACCGCCGGCGGCGGTCCCTCCGGGGTCCGGGCCAGCCAGTCCCGGACGCCGGCTTCCAGCCGTTCCCGCGCTTGGGGCGGAAGCCCCTCCGGCCCGAACCGGTAGCGGTAATGGAGCCGCAACAGGTCGTGGGGAACCTCCGGAACCGCAGGGGTCTCCGCCAGCCGATCGACCCATCGGCCCAGGGGCTCTCCCGGCCTTCGGGCGTGCCCCCACATGGTCAGCCGCCGCTCGATCTCGTAAAAGGGAGAATCGGCCCCGGGGCGGGGAGCGGTGTTCCCGGTGGCGGCGGCTTTCCCGGCCGGACGGCGGAAGCGTCGTTTTTTGGCCAGCCGCCGCAACAAGAAAAGAACCAGGGGCAGGGCAAACCAGAGGGTCCAGACCGGCAACCCCTCTTGATCGGGCCGCCACCGCCACGACTGAAACCGGAACCCGATCCAGGACCAGAGGTCGGAAAGCCGTTCCCAGGGAGAGGCCAGCTCGGATTCCATGGGCCGCCAGTCCGGCGGGGTGGCGTCCAGGTCGCGCCAGCGTTCTCCGTTCCAGTAGATGGCCCAGGCGTGGGCGTGGCGGTCCCGGGCCACCAGGGCGTTTTCCATGGCGCTGAATTCGTGAACCGAATAGCCCACGGCGTAGCGGGCGGGAATGCCGGCCGCCCGCATCAGAAGCACCGCCGCGCCGGCGAAGTATTCGCAGTGGCCGGCCCGGTTCCGGGTAAGGAAATCGGCCAGATGGGTGGGGGCCTTCCGATGGCGGGCGCCCAAATCGTATTGAAAATTTTCCAGGAAGAAACGATCCAGCCGGGCCCCGGCCTCGTCGGGGGCGAGTCCGGAAAGCTCCAGCCGGCCGACCAGCTCCCGGATGGCCGGCGCTTCCTCCTCCGGGACCTCCCGATCCTCCGCCCGGGGCGGATCATCCAGTGGGGTGGCGGTCCCCCAGGAAACCCGATACCCCAGCAGGCCGGGTCCGTCGCCGGCCCGCACCGCGCCCAATTCGTTGCGCTCCAGAAAGGATACCGGCAGATCGTCCACCCGCCAGCTTCCGGTGGGCAGTTTCAGCAGGGTCCGCCGACCGGCAAGCGGGGTCAGCACTTGGATTCGGCGCATTTCCGAAGGCCGGTCCCCCAGCGCCCATCGGTCCCCGGGGGACTGGGGCGGAACGGGTTGAAAGCGGCTGCCCATGGCGAACCAGCGCCCGTCGTGATACCGGTTGTAGCTCGCCTCCCGCAGCAGCATGGGACTCCGAACATTTTCCAGGGGACGGACCCGAAACACCACGCGCCCGGAGGGCTTCCGCCGGGCGATGTCGCCGATGCCGGTGATGGTTTGGAATGGATCGCCTTCCAGCCCCCGGAATTCGGCGAAAAACTCCATGCCCTTGAGTTCCAGGTACTGCTGCAACCGGTGCAACCCCTGATGGCCCCCGAAGCCCAGCACCGCGGCGGCGGACAGCATGGCGGCCCAGGAGACCGGGGAATAGCGACGGGGCCGAACCACGGCCAAGGCCCATCCGGCCAGGGCGAGAAATCCCAGATAAAAAAAGCCGTCTCGCCGGTTGGCGAACCCGGCGGACAGCAGGCAGAGGCCGAAATAGGGAAAGGACAGCCGGATGCGGGGCGAGGGCTGGTCCGGTCGGGGGTTCCGGCGGCTGCGGAGGAAGAGGGAAACGGCGTGAAGGTCCACGTCGTCCCGGGTCCCGTAGACCTGACAGAAGACGAGGGGAAACAGGCTCATGGGGAGCCATTTGAGCAGCGTGAAAACCACGAACACGGTGCGGCCCGCAAAAAACAGGTAGGCCGCCATGCCCACGAAAAGCAGGGCGCACAGATCGGACACCCGGTTGAGTTCCCGGGACGAAAAATCCCAGCGAAACCGGACCAGCGGCGCGGCCTCCAACAGTCCGGCCATGGCCGCGGCGGGAATCCACAGCCCGGTCTGCCAGCCCCAGAACAGCAGTCCGGCGGCCAGCAACAGCGGCGGCGGCTTGGGCAGGTCCCCTTTCGCAACGGCGGGCCGGGGGGGATTTTTCCTCTGGGCGGCGAAGTGGTCCATCATGGAATTCCGGTGTTCATGGCAACGGCTGGGTTGTCGCGGCGCGGAAAACGCCCTCCCTCTCCCGTTGCGAAAGGGGGACGGCAAACGCCTCCGTTTTCGTAACGGGCGGCCAGGGAGGATTTCTCCGTCACAGCGCCGCCAGGGCCTGGGCCACCCGGTCGGGTCGGATGGGATGGAATTCGGACGGCCGGTCGGCCATGACCTCCGGCCTCAACCCATCGGCCCCTTCGGTCACCACCAGCACCCGCACCGGCACGCCCAGCCCGCGCAGGCGCCGGACCAGCTCCTGGCGGTCGGCGTCCCATTCCAGAAACACGCAAATGCAGCCGCTCAAATTGGCGGCCCGCTGGACCACGTGGGCCGTGAGGTCGAAAAACCGGCGGTGGCCGGCCGGCCGGACCCCGGCCAGAATTTCCAGCATGCGATCCACCCCGCCGAGGCCCCGGCCGGCGGTGACGCAAACCGCCTCGTTTCCCACGAAAAGCAGGTCCAGCAGGGATTCCTGGGTTCGGGCGTCGCAGGCAAAGGAGGCGGCCACGGACACCGCCGCCTCGAAGGCGTCGCTTTCGGCGGCCTGTTGAAAGGTGTCCAAGACCAGGCCGTGCCGAACGAAAAACTCCTCCTGGAATTCCTTGACCACCGGCCGGCCGATACGGGCCCAGCTCCGCCAGTGGATGCGGCGCAAGGGGTCCCCGGGACGGTAGTCCCGCAGGCTGACGAACTCCTCCGCGTCGCCCACCGAAGAGGTGAGCGCCACCCCGCCCGCGTGAAACCGGCGGCCCCCGGGCAGCCAAAGGGGCGGCAGCGGGTAGCGGCGCGGCAAAATCACCATGGACTGGGGCCGTTTGAATCCCGCGACGCCGCGAAACAGCCCCAACGGATCGGGCCGGAGAAGGGTCAACTCCGACAAAACCAGGCGGCCCCGACGGCGGGGCGTAAGGGACAGCGGCACGGTGACGGTCCCGCCGGCGGCGACGGCGGGAAGAAGATGGGCCTCGGCCCGCCCAAAGCGACGTCGGCTGGTCAGCCATTCCCAGCGGTAAAAACCGGTCAGCCGATCAAAAAAATTCCGGCGGGTTTCCCCCGGTTCCGGGGTCCGCAGAAAGGTCTCCCAATCGGGCCGCGGATCGGGAAGTCGCTCCCGAAGCAACAGGCCGCCGGGAAGCCCCCGGCCAAGGGCGGTCACCCGAACCCGATATCGAAAGGGAACCCCCACGGTGCCCAGCCGGGGAAGCCCTCTGTCGGCGGAAAAGCGGGCCCGAAACAGCAGGCCGTGGAGGATGGACAGCAGGAGGGCCGCGGCGAGGAAGGCGAAGACCTGGTAGGCCAGGCTCAGGTGGGTGTCCACCCCGACCAGGCCGGCGAGCCCGGCCATGGTCAGAACCATGAGTCCGGGCCGGGTAAACCGGGCCCGGCCCCATTCCATCAGCCGGAAAAGGCGATTGTAGCTGGGAAAAAACAGCCGCTTCACGACGGGACGGGGATCTCTTCCAGCAGTTGTTCCACCAAGGCTTCCGGGGTGTCGCCGGAAAACCGGGCCTGGGGGGCCATCACCAGCCGGTGGGCCAGCACGGCCGCGGCCATCTCCTGGATGTGCTCGGGCGTGACGAAGCCGTCGCCGTCGAACAGGGCCAGGGCCCGGGCCGCGCCCATCAGGGAGAGGGAGGCGCGGGGGCTGGCCCCCAGGTCCACCCCCGGGGCGTTCCGCGTGGCGCCGACCAGATCGACGATGTAGCGTTGCAGTTCCGGCCGGATGGGCACCGCCGAGGCGGCTCGGCGCAGGGCCACCACGTCGGCCAGGGTGGCTTTGGAGGCCAGGGTGTCCAGCCGCGCGGTCCGGTCTTCGGCCAGGATGGCCACCTCCTCCTCCGGCGAGACGTAGCCCAGGGAGAAGCGGGCCGTGAACCGGTCCATCTGGGCTTCGGGAAGGGGATAGGTGCCTCGGGACTCCACCGGGTTCTGGGTGGCGATCACGAAAAAGAGGTCCCGCAGGGGCCGTCGGCGTCCTTCCACGCTCACCTGGGCTTCCCCCATTGCCTCCAGCAGGGCGGACTGGGTGCGGGGAGAGGCCCGGTTGATCTCGTCGGCCAGCAGGATGTTGGTGAACACCGGCCCCTGGTGAAAATGAAAGGCGTTTTCGCGCTGATCGTAGATCGTGACCCCCAGAATGTCGGTGGGCAAAAGATCCGGAGTGAACTGAATTCGTCGGTATTCGGCGTCGATGGAGCGGGCCAGGGCCTTGGCCAGGGTCGTCTTTCCCGTTCCGGGATAGTCCTCCAGCAACACGTGGCCGCCTCCCGCCAGCACCGCCAGCAGTTTGCGCACCGTGGCGCCCTGTCCCACCAGAATCCGCTCGATGTTTTCCAGCACGGAACGATAAATCACCCGTGGCGAAAAATCGGTCATGACTCCCGCAGTCGGTTCAACATCGCCGTAAAGGCCAGCTTTGCGTTCTGGAGGTCCTTTTCGTCCGGATGCTTTTTGGCCTCCTCCAGCCGGTTCCGGCGTTCGGCGGTCATGGGATGGGTTTCCGGCGCCAGATGGGCCACCCGCTCGATGGCGTCGGGTTCCACCCGTCCCTGGCACAGAAAGCCGCCCATGAATTCATTGCCTTCCAACAGCGTCTCCACTCGCTCCAGACATTCCCGGGCATGTTCCGAATCGGGATAGGCCGCCAGGGTGCCGAACACGCCCACCGGCTTGCCCTGAACCTTCGCCATGTAGGCCTGGGCGTCCTCGTCGGCCGTGCCCCGGTTCACCCAAAAACCGATGGCGATAAAATCAAAATCCCAGGGAGGCGGCGCCTCCGCCGCGGGATGCATTTCTTTGGGCTCGGGCAACACGTCGAAGACGGCCTCGGCCACCTTCCGGGTGTTGCCCGTCCGGCTGGAATAGACGACCAGGGACCGCATACCGTTCCTTTCCGGTTGTTCGGGGAAATGGGGATGGACCTTGTAAAATACCAGACCGGGGTTTCGTAAACAAGCGGAATATCGTCCATAATCAAAGGTCGAAGACGGGCGTTCCCGCTTCAAGAGAATAAAACGGGGGGGGGCGGGGAGGGTGGATCGTTAAAACGCGGCTTCCAACATGCGGATCACGGCCGCCCGGTCGGCGTCGGGATGGTCCGACAGATGTCGCGCCGCCCGGTTCGCCGCCACGGCCGCGGCCACCGAGGTGCCGGCGTACAGGCCGGGCTCCCCTTTGTAACCCACCGGAAGCCGCGCGAAGCCCGGGGCGGAAACCGAGACGAAATCGCCGTAGTTGGACTGGTCCCAGCGGCTGCCGTCCGGCGCTTCCGCGCCGACGCCGATGACGCTGGAATAGGCCGCCGGATACACCGGCCGGCCCGTCGGCTCGTTCCCCGCCGAGGCCACCACCACCATCCCGTCCCGCGCGGCGGCGTCCAGGGCCGCTTCCAGGAAGGCGCTGCGGACTTCCGAACCCCAGCTCAAACTGAGCACCCGCGCCCCGTTTTCGCGGGCGAATTCCACGGCCCGAGAGACGGCGAAATTGGAAGTGAACCCCTTGTCGTCGAAGGCGCGGATCGCCACGAGCGGAACCTGATCGTCCAGATCGACCGGCGCGCCCAAAGGATCGACCCGGCCCCCCGCCAGCAATGCCATCTGGGTTCCGTGGCCCAGGCCGTCGGTGATGGGCATGTCGGGATGGACCGCGTCCAGGGAGGCCAAGATTTGATCCTCCAGCCCCGCCCCGGCCATGAGCCCGGAATCCAGCACCGCCACGGGCGCCCGGCCGTCGGGAATCGGCCCCGCCGAAGGCGCCTTTCCGCCGTCGCCCGGGGCGAACCTGGGCAGGGCGATGGGATAGGCGTAGTGGGGTTCCGCCGCGTCCGTCACGCCTTCTTTCCGAAGCCGCGCGATCAGCCCGGGGACGTCCGTCCCGGCCGGCAGACGAACCCGGACCGCGCCGATCAGCGGGTCCCGCTCAAGAATCTGCCCGCCCAGTTCCCGGACAATCTTCGCAAGTCGATCCGGCGGCAGGTCGGGACCGGGCCGCAGAACGATTTCGTCCCGCAGATAGTAGCTGCCGTCTTCGGGATTGCGGACCACGTCGAAGCCCTCGCTTCGTTCCAGGGGCGTCACGCGGCCCTGGCGTCCCGGCGCGAACACCTGGACCTCCGTCAGTCGAATGACGCTGGACCCCGCCGCCCGCTCCCAAATCAGGGCGAAATCCAGCGGGCCCAAAAGGCTTTTCAGCGCGGCGCCCATTTCCCGGTTGGAAAAATCGGCCGAAATCGGCGGATTCAACGCCGGGTCCACCTGCACCCGAACCCCTTCTCCGGCCAGCCGTCCAAGTACCTGGCGGAGGGGAACGCCGTCCGCGCGAAGGGAGAGCCGATCCCCGGAGAGGCGAAGGTCCAACGCCGCCGCCCCGACGGCCGGAAAAAGAAGCCCCAGGATCAGGCCGATCAGAATCGGACCAATACAGACGATACGGCGTCGGCTGGTTCGAAAAAAGCCAGTTCGGATAACGATGTTACGCTCCTGTATTTGCATCCAAGGCCGCCGTCCCCGGATCTCCGCCGACCGTTCGGTTTCGGCGACCTCGGCGCCGCGCGCCGCAATGCCGGACGGAATCCCTGCAATCCCGCCATCGCCGCCGCCAGGCGGATGGACGGCCGCATACGGGGCGAATCTTGGTGGGAAGGTCACGTTTTTTCTCCATTTTTCCAGGCGCCAAACCGATGCCGCGATGGTTCATTGAAACCGGAGCCCCTAGGGTGGGCACGGCTGTTTCGCGCCCATCATTTCGCCTCATGCATTTCACCTCATGCGGAACATTGGTGGGCAATGTTCGCCTTGGCCCCCCTGCGACGCATCCGGTGGCCCGAGGCCAGCAGGGTGGGCACGGCTGTTTCGTGCCCGCCATTTCAGATCTTCCGCTCCACCAACGCTTGATAGGCTTCGGCGAGACGGATGAATGCCGCCGGATCGCCGCCTTGGTCGGGATGGTGCTTCATGGCCTTTTTTCGGTACATCCGGGTCAGTTCCGCCCGGGACATGCTTCGCAATTCGGATTCCGGCACGTCGAAGACGGCGCTGGCCTCGGAAACGCCCACCTTGGAACGGGAGCGGGGCGGATTCCAGGCGCGATGCTGGTTGATCCAGTCGTTGAGGATGTCCTGCAGGTAGCCGCTCCGCCCGTATTCGTGGTCGAAAAACAGCGCCACGTAACGGATCAGGTACCGGTGAAGGACCTCCCGAAGGCCCATGCCGCCCCAGAATTCGGCGTCGGCGTGAAGACGACAGACTTCCCCGAGAAAGGTCTCGTCCACCTCCGACTGGTCCAGGGCCTGGGGCATGGTCTTGGCGAACGCCTGGCCAAAATGACGCTGGAGGTCGAAGGCGACGAAGAGGTAGGTCTTCAATTCGTGGGGACGGAGCACCCGTTCTTCCCGCATGAAATACTGCTCAATTTCATCCCGGGATTTATCCGCCAGCGCCCGATAGAGTCGCGGCGAAACCCGGCCGATGTTCCCCTGGTCCATTTGTCCGTATCGGAGAAAATGGACCCGCCGCCGGTCGAAGAGATGAAAATCCTCGCCCCGCAATTTCTCACGGGCCGGGCGGGAGCGACGACGGGTGCGGTGGCGGAAATGTTCCTGGGCGTGGCGCACCTCCGGGTCCACGAAGGGCCAGAACAGGTCTTCCAGTTCGTCGCCGACCGGGCGGGTTCCCTTTTCCCGAAGGGTTTCCTCCACCGCTTCGTCCACGTAAAAGGCGTTTCCGCCGGGATACTCCAGAAATTGAGTCGGATCGGGTCCCAGGGCCATCAACTCTCGGTGACGCATCCTTTCGCCGTCGCGATAGGATTCCCGGATAAAGTAGTGGTTGATTCCCCGAATCCGTTTTCGAGCAAGATACACGCAAACTCCTTTGTTTCGGTCTACGTGGAGTATAAGCCGCGGGCCGGAAATTGTAAACCAATCGAGAGCGGCGAAGGCAACGGGGACAAAGGGAGCAGGGGGAGTGGGAAAGGCCGCGCGAAGGAAGATCAGTTGGAAGGACGATCCGAACCGGGAGTCGATTCCGGGGCGGCCGCCGCCGGCCCTCCGGAAAGGGCGCGTCGAACCGCGGCGGCCAAATCGTTTTTGGCCACCGGTTTGCGAATGACCTCCGTGATCCCGTTATCGGTCTCTCCGGCAAGCTTCTCGCTGTATCCGGTGCAGAGAACCACGGGAAAGCCGGGTCGGAGAGTCTGAATCCCCCGGGCCAGTTCCAGCCCGGTGCGCCCCGGCATGGTCATGTCGCTGATCAACAGGTCGTAGTCGTCCGGCCGCTCGCGGAAGCTGGCCCAGGCGTCGTCGGGGTGGGTGTGGGCCGTCACCGCGTAGCCCAGGCGGGTCAGGATCAGCCGCATCATTTCCGAAATGGCGATTTCGTCGTCCACCACCAGAATGTGCTCCGTGCCGCCGGAGGCCGGTTCCGGGGGCATTTCCGTCTCGGGTCCGGCAAGGGAATCGGCCAGGGGCAGCCAGATCCGGAATTCCGAGCCTTCTCCCATCCGGCTTTCCACGGTGATTTCCCCGGCCAGGTCCTTGACGATGCCGTGGACCATGGCCAGCCCCATGCCGGTCCCTTCGCCCCGTTCCCGGGTGGTAAAATAGGGCTCGAAAATTTTTTCGGCCACCTCCGGCGTCATGCCCACCCCGGTGTCGCTGACGGAAACGCAGACCCATCGTCCCGGCGGAAGGGTGGGCGGCCGTTTGGGCCCCACGGCCGAATCGGCTTCCCGCAGCCGGACGACCATGCGCCCGCCCCGTTCCCGCATGGCGTGATAGGCGTTGGTGCACAGGTTGATCAAAATTTGCTGCACCCGTGTCGGATCGGCCAGCACCGGCCCCGCCGCCACGTCCAGGTCGGTTTCGATGGCGATGGTGGTGGGGATGGAGGCCCGCAGCAGCTTCATGGATTCCTTGATGATGGGCGCCAGCCGCAGGGGGCGCCGTTCCTGGGCGTCCATGCGACTGAAGGTGAGAATCTGCCCGATCAGGTCCCGGGCCCGGTTCACGGCCCGGTGGATTTCCCGCAGGTTCTCCCAGGCCGTCCCGCCTTCGGGCAGCTCCTCCAGGGTCATCTCCGTGTAGCCCAAAATCGGAAACAGAATGTTGTTGAAGTCGTGGGCGATCCCGCCGGCCAGGGTGCCGATGGCTTCCATCTTTTGGGCCTGGCGGAGTTCCATCTCCAGTTCCACTTCGTGGGTCACGTCCCGCTGGATGGAGACGAAGTGAATTCGGCGGCCATGTTTGTCCATCACCGGCGAAATGGTGGCGTCCACATGAAAGAGGCCCCCGTCCTTTCGGCGGTTGATGATCCGGCCCCGCCACGACCGGTCGGCGGCCAGCGTCTCCCACAGTTCCCGGTAAAACCCGTCCGAATGTTTTCCGCTTTGCAAAAAGGCCGGCGTTTTTCCCGCCACCTCGTGCAGGGAATAGCCGCTGACCCTTTCAAAGGCCGGATTCACGTATTCAATCCGTCCGCCGGCGTCGGTGATCAGCACCGTTTCCGAGGCCTGTTGGATGGCGGTGCGCAGCCGGAGCCGTTCCCGCTCGTAGCGCCACTGCTCGGTCACGTCCATCCGAATGCCCAGCAGGCCGGGCGCTCCGGTTTCCGGATCGGGGAACGGAACGCACCAGGCCTGAAACATGCCGGGCTCCCCGCCGGGCCGCCAGCCGCGTTCCGGTGGAAACTCCCGGCATTCCCCGCTTTCCAGCACCCGGCGTTCCTTGGTCAGCAACAGTTCCGCCTCCACCGGATCGGGATGAACCTCCACCAGGAACCGGCCCAGCAACTGGTCGGGTTCCGTGTCGTAAAAACGGGCCGTGGCCCGGTTGGCCATGCGAAATCGGCCCTCCCCGTCCCGGGCGTAAAGCTGGTGGGGCACGAGATCGATCACTTTCCGCAGCTCGCCTTGGCGCAGGGCGCCGGCGGCGCTGGCGCGTTCCAGTTCCCGCTCCCGTTCCACAAGCCGTTCGCGGTAGTCGGCCACCCGTAGCCGAATGGCCCGGTGCAGGAAAACGGCCAGCGCCAAGGCCCCGCCCAGGCCCAGCAGCAAAAACAGGGCGGCCACGCCGATTTGACGCCAAACTTTCGCCGCAAGGGCCGAGCGGGCTTCGGCGAAACCCCGCTCCGGCGGTTTTAGCGGCAGGCTGGCCACCAGGGTCCAATCCCAATCCGGCAAGGGTTGAATCAATGCCAAATGGGTTTCGGACCCGTCTTCCGCGCCCCGGGCCTCGCGTAGTCGCCGGAACCCGCCGCCCTCCGCGCCGGCGGACAGAATGGTCCGGATCGATTCCGGGATCGGGTCGGAATCCGGGGATCGATTCCCCCCGCGGACATATCCAGGCGTCTCTGGGGTCGCCAGAACGGCGCCGTCGCCCCGGACGACAAAAAAGACGCCGGCCTCTTCCGGCCGGATTTCCCCCAGAAATTCCAACACCCTTCGCTGAAGCCGGGCCTCGGCGTCTTCCAGGTATTCGCCCGCGCCGATGATCCAATCCAGCGGTTCGAACAGGCCGACGAAGCTCAGTTTCTCCCGCATCACATCGGAATCCCCGGGGCCGTACCATCGATAGCTGGAAAACCCCTCCCCCCGCTCCAGGACAATTTGAACGAATTCCCGCAGAATGAAATGGCCGGTGTCATCTTGATTGTCCCAAAGATCGGCCCCTTCCAGCCAAGGCAAAATGGGCAGCAGGACGCAGGCGCCGTCGATGTGATCAATGAAAATGTAGCCCCGGCCGTTGTTAAAGCGGACGTCCCGAAGGGATTCCCGGATGAGCACCTGAATCTGGGCGTCGGACAGCGTTCCCCGGCCGGCTTCCCAAAGAGAACGCGCCACCGCCTTTGCCTTGCGAACCTGGCCACTCAATTCCAGACGCAACCGTTGGTCCATCCGGTCCCGCGCCTTGCGGATATGGCTTCGGGCGCGCGTCATCTCGTTTTCCAAACTTTGCCGCCGCGCCGCCATAAATTCGGCTTCGGCCTGCTGGACCCGACCCGCCAATTCCCGATATTGCCGGGAAATAAAAAAGGAGGAGAGCGAGACAAGGAGGATTGCGATTAGGCCTCCGGTGGCCAGAAAAGCCAGCGGTCCGATGGCCCCTTCCCGAATCGGTTTCATGCCGATTCTCCCCCTTCCCCAAAAAGGCCAAGCTGCTCCCGTCCCGAGGGACGGGACGACGGGGGCGGAGGGGCGGGCGAAAAATGGAGGAGCCCGGCTTCCAGGTCCCGCAGAAACGGAGAGGGGACGGTTTCCGCGGTGCGGCCGTACCGGGTTCGCCGTCGGGCGTAGCTCAGCACCAGGATTTCCCGGGCCCGGGTTGCGCCCACGTACATCAGCCGACGCTCCTCGGCCAAGTCGGCCGGGGGGCCGCCGGGCCGCCGAAACGGGATCAGTCCGTCCTCGCAGCCGGCGATAAACACCACCGGGAATTCCAATCCCTTGGCCCCATGGAGGGTCAGCAGGCCGACCCGCTCCGCCCCGAAATCCAGGCCGTCGGGATCGGCGTGGAGCGCGGCGGCGCGAAGAAATCCGACGCGATCGGTCCCAAAGGCTTCGGCCGTCCTTCGCGCCAACGCCAGCGCCGCCTCGGATTCCACATCCTTTGAAACCGGCGACCGGGCCAGCAGCGCATCCAGGGCGCCCCGAGCGTCCCGCTCCGAAACTTCCGCGCGGAGGGTTTCCAGGCCGATCGCCAGCGGCGTCAAGGCCGCCAGAGGGGAATCCGCCGGTTCTCGCGGAGCCGCGGCCAGGGCGTCCTCCACGCGAAGGTTCCGATCCCTTGCATTTGCGGCGGCCTGGAGGATGGTTCCGACAGTCCCGGGGCTTGGCGCGGAAACGGACGGATTGGAAACCAAAAGATGCCCCGCGGCAACCAGGTCCGGAAATACGCCCGCGCCGCACGACAGCCGCAGAGCCGCCAAAGCCGGCGCGAGGACCGGGTGGCCGAGCCCAGAGGCCCGGTCTGCGGTTTGACAGGGAATGCCCGCGCCCTCCAGCGCCTCCCGGATGATCCGCCCCACGGCGTGGCTCCGGTAAAGCACCGCAATGTCCCCAAAGGAAAAATCTCCGTCCTCGCCGCCCTTTCCAAAATCTCGGGTCTGAAAGCCGGTCCCGCCGGTCATTCGCTCGATGGCTTGGCCGATGGCCACCGCCTCGGACCGCTCCGTGGCCCGATCCATCACCGTGAGCCGTCGGGGACCATGGATTCCCGATCGCACCGGGGCCGCGTCCGGAAACGGGTCCCGCAAGAACTGGCGGGAGGCCGAAAGGATCGTCTCGGTGGATCGGTAGTTTCGTTCCAACCGCACGCGACGGGCTGCGGGATAGTCCTCGGTGAACCGGCCAAAGAATCGGTGATCCGCGCCCCGAAAACCGTAAATGGCCTGATCCGGGTCGCCGATCACGAACAGCCCTTTTCCCTCGGGCGAAAGAAGGCGCGCGAGCCGGTACTGGGCTTCGTTGAGATCCTGGTATTCGTCCACCAGCAGATGCCGAATCCGTTCCCGCCAGCGGGTTCGAACTTCCCGGGACTCCGCCAGTCGGTCCACCGTCTCCAGAATCAAATCGTCGAAATCCAACGCGCCTTCCGCGGAAAGACGGGCCTGGTAGGATTCGTAGACCGCTTGGAGCGCGGGAATTTCCTCCGGCGGCGCCAACGCCGAAAGGTCGTCCCCGGGGCGGAGCAGCTGCGCCTTGGCCCGGCCAATGGCCGACGCCAGCCGCGCGGGGGAAGGTTGGGCGACCCCGGCCGATTTTCGGGCCTCCCGTAGAAGCTGATCCTGAACCGATGGTTCCAGCAGAACGCCGGGAAAGACTTCTTCCGCCTGGAGAAATTCCAGGGCGAAGGCGTGAAAGGTCGCCACCCGGGGAAGTCGCCCGGTTTCAGAGGGACAAAGAACGGCCAGCCGGTCCCGCATTTCCCGGGCCGCCCGCTGGGTGAAGGTGATCGCCCATATCGATTCAGGTTCCACGCCCCCCTCCCGGATCAACCAGGCCGCGCGACGGGTGAGGGTGCGGGTCTTTCCCGTTCCGGGCCCCGCCACGATGATCAGCGGCCCCTCGCCGTGGGTGACGGCCGCCCGTTGGGACTCGTTGAGGTCGTCCAGAAGAACGTCGTTTTTTCCGGAGAAGGAGACGTCGGAAGCGGTTTTGAATGGGGATCGTTCCGGAACGGGGGAGTCCCCTTCGGTTTCGGCGGCGCGCTCACGCTTGAATGAAGAGCCGGAAAAACGACCATTCCCCCCGTTTCCTCCGACGGATGAAGACCCTTGGGGGAAACTCGACTTGGGAGAAGCGGTGGAAGGATCGGGAGTTCCCTCCTTCCCTCCATCGCCGCGAGCATGGGCCGGACCGGAATCGGTTCCGTTCGCCGGGGGAGAAGCCATCCCGGGAAACAGACCCTGCTGCCCGAAAAGTCCGGTCCGCTCCCCCGGGTCGAAGAGTCGCACCTGGCCGTATTGGCCGTCGAAACCGGGGGTGATCCGGACGTCTCCGTCTCTCATGCGGCGAATCGCTTCGGCCAGTTCCGGCCCCTCGGCCGCCTCAACGTCGGCGATCGGAACTTCCAGCAGCAACGGCAGCTCCGGACCCAATTTTTCAATGATTCCCCGATACCGCCGATCCACCGATTTGGTGCGAGGCCCGACGTTCAACTGTTCGGAAAGGATTTCCGGCAGGGGGATGATATGGCGAAAGGGAAGGGCGCCTGGGGGACGATGGCCATCCGGCCGATCCGCCAGGAGATTCACCCGGTGAAGTACGCCCACCGTGACCGGCTTTTCGCAGGCGGGGCAACGGCCTTCCCGGCGGAGGGTCTCCTCCGGGCGCATCCAGACCCCGCAGGCCCGATGGCCGTCCATGTGGTATTTGCCTTCCTCGGGGTGAAGATCGATGGTCCCAAGGCAACGGGCGGGATCGCGGCTTCGCAGGGCGTCGCGAATGCCGAAAAAGGAGAATTCGGCGTTAAACCGGTTGGCGTTGCGGCCCAGGGTGGCGGTGGAATGGGCGTCGGAATTGGAGATCAAAGTCCGGTCGTCCAGCTCCGAAACCCGCCAGTTCATGGGCGGGTCGGAGGAAAGGCCCGTTTCCACGGCGAAAATTTCGGCGGACAAATCCCGAAAACAGTCGGCCAGCCGGTCAAATCCGGACTGGGCGCCGAACAAGGAAAACCAGGGCGTCCAGGCGTGGGCGGGCACCAGGAAGGCGTCCGGACAGGTCTCCAGGGTGATTTCCAGCAGGTCCCGGGCGTCCAGGCCCAGGATGGGCCGGCCGTCGGAATCCAGATTTCCGATGGCGTCCAGCCGAGCGTACAATCTACGAGCCGACGCGATGTCCGGCAAATAGACCAGATTGTGGTTTTTTCGGGTGGCGCCGTCCCGTTTGTAAATGTTGCTGATTTCGGTTTCCAGGATAAAGCGAACCTCGCCGGGGCCGGCGGGGGGAAGCGAGTCGGTCAGGGCCGCCACCCGGTCCCGGCGCAGTCGAAAGAGCCCCGGTTCGGCGGGTTCCAATTCCGCTTCAATGGCGTCCAGCCAGGCGGGATGGAGGCAGTCCCCGGTGGCGACCGCGGAAATGCCTTTCCACCGGGCGGCCGCGTACAAGGCCGGCAAATCCAAGGCTTTGGATGTGGCGCGGGAAAACCGCGAGTGAACGTGAAGGTCAGCCAGAAAATCCATGAAATCGGGTCCCTTGGGGTTCAACGCGGGCCGTTTTCATTCGAGCGCCGGGGTCGGAAAAACCAGAAAAACTATCTTTGGGCAATTCCCGAAAAAGCTCATTCCGGCCCTGGGAGCGACGAGTTGTGCTCGTCGATTCAAAGCGGGGTTCCCGGCCGGTCGGCGAGAACGGCTCGTCGCTCCGAAGCCAAAACGTCGGCAACCGACATTGATTGGCAAATCGCCTTAATTCCGAATTATGGAAGCTCAGACCCTTCTTTGCGGCAAGCCTCGCAAAGCGCGACCACGTCCCCCGCGTAGGCCAGCGGAAGCCGGGCGACGGCGCGGCAGAGGTCCTGACGCGCCAAGTCGGCGGCATCCCGGTTCGACCAGCCGGACAGGAGCTGCCGCCAAAAAGGTCCGGCTTCGGTTCGCGGGGTCACCAGTTGGTAATCCTCCGCCACCCCCGCCGCCGCGGCCAGTTCCGACACGGCCTCCTCCCGATTTCGGGTGCCGTCGATGAGTCCGTAGGATTCCGCCGAATCGTTTCCGAAAATTAAGGCGCCCAACGTCTCCCGGATGACCGATTCGGTGATGGGCCGGTTTTCGGCCACCAGGCGCACGAACCGTTCATATTCCTGATTCGCGCCTTCCTGGAGAACGGAAATTTCGTCCTCGGTCGGCCGTCGAAACGGGTTGCCCAGATCCTTTCCCCGTCCGGCGCTGATGATCGTGTGTTCGATGCCGCCCCGGGTTTCAATGCCCTGGCCCAGCAATCCCCCGTTGGTGGCAACGGGATCGTCGAAATAGGTCAGCATGCCGCCCAGAACGCCGATGCTGCCCACCCGGCTGCCGAAATCGGCGAAAATCCGGTCCGCGCCGGCCATGGCGATGACGCCTCCGGAGGCCGAAATCCCTTCCACAAAGGCGAACACGGGCCGGCCCGTGGTTTCCTGGAAGCTTTCCACCGCCTCGAAAATCGCGCGGGCGCCGTAAATGGTGCCGCCCGGCGTCTGGAGGTGAAGCAGAACGCCTTTGATCTGGTCGTCCTCGGCGGCCTCGGCCAGGATATCCTTGATCCGGTAGCCGTAGGTAATGCCTCGAATGGCCATGACGTCGCTCATCCCATGGGTTGGACTGCCGAGAATGATCCCGGACACCGGGACGCGGAGCAACAGATTCTTCGAGGAGGGATCGCCGGAAAAATGTTTGACGGACAACCGGTCGGCGCTCGGGATGGCGGAAAGGCTTTGCTTGCCGACCATTGCGCCCAGCCCGGCCCCGGCCCCCACGAAAAACAGGGAGAACAAAAACAGCAGAACCACGAAACTGATCAGCGCGAAAAACGTCATCCCGAAAATTTTGAATGGCGCTTTCCAGATTTCCTTTCCAGACATCGGATCGCCTCCTTTCCGGGACGAGCAAATGGACAGCTCTTGGGCCGTGAACCGGGTTTCCGGCCGGTTTTCCCGATTTTGGGTTTCCGCCCCGCCAGTGGCGGCGAATGCGTTCGGATAGCCGCGGTGGCCAGACTTGTCGATCTACCACAACTCTGAATTCATTTCATGGAAAACCGGGAAAGTCGGATGACAAAAATTGGAATTCGGGGACATTCCGCGTCTTCGGCCGCCCCCAAAATATGAAGCCTGGCGCTGAAGCCCGCTTTTCAATCATCAAAATTTGGTGGATTAAATTGAGGCATACCCTTTAAAAATTTGAATTCGCGAAAAAAAATTGAGATAATCAACCTTTTAGAAAGTTTGGCCCGATTCCTGCTTAAAACTTTTTGGCACAGCGACGCCGGCAACCTTTCCTTGGGAACGCCGACACCTCCGCATCCGATTTCGAGCCCTACTTCAGGCAGAAAGGAACGACCCATGAAAGAATTCGCAATCGTTGGAATGGCCGCCCTGTTTCTGTTAACCGCCGCCGGAATGGCCGCGGCGGGTCCATACGGCAATCCAGGTCTCCTCGTCGATACCTTTGGCGGAAACGATCCGTCCAATCCCAACGCGGACCTGACCGAATTGTCCGATCGTGTGCATCAGTGGCTGAAGGCCGAGGGAAAGGATGAATACGCGAATCTTTCCCTGGAATTTTACGCCAAAGTGGACGCCGACGACGGAAAACGGGAAGGGGACGGAAGCCTGGACGTCACCTATGACGGCGCATCCAAATCCGGCGCCTGGAGCACTGGCGAGTCGGTCCACCTGTACAGCGTAAAGGCCGGCAACCAATATGCCCTTTACTGGATGGACGCCGCCACGTCGGGGACCTGGAGCACCGGGGACCTGCTGGTGGGCAAAAAGAACATCCCGGCAATTTCCCATCTGTCCACCTGGCGCTTCGTGGGGACGCCCGGAGGCGGCGGCATGAACCCCGTCCCGGAACCCGGAACCGTTGCCTTGATGGGTCTGGGTCTCGTGGGTCTGGCGGGAACGAAACTCCGAAAGAAATCCTGATTTTCATTTTCGCGGCCCGCCCTTGCCCGGGCCGCGAATTTTGGCATGATCCACCTCCTCAAAATGAAACGGGCGCTCCGCGCGGAGCGCCCGTTTCATTTTGGCGGACGACCGAATGAAGCCGGAAAAATCAGGCCGCAGATTTAATCACCAAACCATATTTCCGTTCGCTGTGGGAAATTTTCTCCAAAACGCCCCGCAACATTTTGGCCATCTCCTTTTTGGCGGCAACCCGTCGCCCTTCGTCGCCGGAGCGAATGGCCCGGAAAAACGCTCCGCACGTCTTTTTGGCCGCGTCCCCCCATTCGGTGGTGACGCCCGCTTTTCCGGCCTCCGAGACCGGGGAGGCGGCCGGATAGTCCCGCCGGCCGTGGGCCCAGTTGATGATGTGGGAATAGAAAATCAGGGCCCGATCCAGCAAAATGTAGAGAAACTGGATGTTCTCGTTGGGTCCCATCCGCATCTGATGGCCGCCTAGGCTCATGCCCACCACCTGGGTGCGGGCGAGCCGTTTTCCGCCCCCCAGGGCCGCCCAACCGGCGCCCAGAGCGCCCCCCAGGGCGGTAAAAACGCCAAAGGTGATGCCGCCGGCCGCCACGTCCAACGCCGCGCCCGCCGCGCCGCCCGCCAGACCCGCCGCGGCCACCAGCTGCCCCGGCGTCAATCCCAGGAACTGCCAGGTTTTGTCGTTGAACAAATCTTCGTGGAGGATGGACTGGTTGGGGAGGTCCACGTTGAAAATATTGTGCTTAAACAGCTTTCGAATTTTCTGGTGGGCCGACCGCTCGATTTTTTCAACTTCCTTGGCGTAGGCCGCCTGAAGGGCCTCGCGCACGGCGACCTCGTCCGACTTGTTCGTAAAATTCCGCTGAATCTGGAACTGGATGCAGCTGGTCAGCATTTCGCAGATGATGTCGGCGGCCACGGCCGTCCGGTGCTCCCATTCGCGCTGAAAGGCCCGGATCACCGTCTCCAGGGCCGGTTGCCAGTCCTGGTCGATGCTTTTCAGGTTTTCCAGCAAGGCCAACCGCTCGGCGTAGGTGGCCTTGTGGGCGTTGAATACCCGGATGGCGTTGAAATGCTTTCGGAATTCCGACTTCCAGTCTTCCAGGTAGCCGGTAATCGGATCCTTGCAGTTGATGATGGCCATGCGGGGGCGGCCGGTGAGGCGAAGGATTTCCATTTCCGCCCGATCGGCGTTGCGCACCGGCCGGGAGCCGTCCACCACGTAGATGATGCCGGCCCCGTTTTCAATGGGACCGAACAATTCCACGTCGTCGTGGAATTCCGGGTCGGGCGCGTGGGCCTCCCGGAAAATTTGGACCATCCGCTCGTCGGAACCCCGGTACTCCCGCATCCACTGGAGGATTTGCTTGGGATTCTGAAATCCGGGGGTGTCGATGAACCGGATGATTTCCTTTCCGTCGATCACCACCGGGAACTCCCGGCACTCCATGGTTTCCCCGGGCGTCGGGCTGATCCGGACGCTGTCGTCCTCCGCCAGCGTGGACACCACCGAGGACTTGCCCTCGTTGGGATGCCCCACGATGGCGAATTCAGGGACGCGGTTCGGACCCATCCGGCACCAGCCTTTCCACTCTCAGATACGGGTCTCCCAGGACCCGGATTTTGTTTAGCCAGATGTCCCGGTCGCCGGCGGCGGCGGGGGTGAAAATCGTGGCGGGATCGGGGCGGCCGATGAGTCCGATATCGATGCGGACCCGCTCGCCCACGGCCTCCCGCAGGGCCTTTAAAAAACCGAAATGTTCTCGGATGGGCGGCTGCCAAGCCTCCTGAACAATCAGAATCCCGGCGGTTCCGTTTCGGCGGGCCAGTCGGGCGGAAATGGCCCGGATGCGCTCCCGATCGCTTTCGGGATCGAGATTCACCCGCACACGGTCCGAAACCGGATAGCCCAACTGGCCGGCCACCACGGATTGGAGTTCTCCCTCCGGACATTCGTCGAAAATGTCGTCGGGCACCAGCGCAACCCGGGCTTTCTCGTCGTCCGCCACGCAGGCAAGGGCGAAACGGGGCTCCGGCGTTTCGACCGGGGCCTCCGCGGGCCGCTCGGCGCTGGGCCGCCCCTCGGTAACGAAGCGCGGGGTGCGCATGCGGCGAACCACCCGCTCGGCGTCGGCATGGTCCAGGGCCAGCCGGGAAAGTCCCCGCCGTTCCGCGATCCAGCCGACAACCCAAAGCAGCAGCCGGGGAAGCAGGCCGTACACCGCCAGCGTCAGCAGCAAAAAGGGCCACCAGGACACCAGATCGAGGGTGGCAAGGTGATAAATCCCTTCCTTCAGGATGATCCGACTGCCTTCGATTTCCGCCAGGGTGGGGTGGGCAAGGCCCGCCGGCAACAGCCAGGACCAGGGCAAGGCGATGATCCGGACCGCCTGGTATGCCGCTTCGGGGCTAAATTGCACCGTGGACTGCCAGCCAAAGGCCACGTCGGAACCAATGATCCGCAACAGCGTGGCCCCGATCGCGCCCAAGTTAAATCCGATCCCGAACAGCTGGAGAATCCGAAACGGCGGCCAGTGGAACAGCCCGCCGTAGACCCGCCGCCTGCCCTGGATGAGACCCATTACGGCGTCCAGGGTTTCCCGCTGCTCCCCGGAAAGGCGGCGAAGCGCCTTTTGACGGGCCGAGGCGGTCAGCCGCGCCAGAAAACCGCCCATCACGGAAATCAGCGCGGAACCGGACGGAAAGGGCAGCCGCCGAACCTTTCGGGAAAGGCCCATCAAAAGCATCAAAAAAAGCAGCAACACCTGCGGCAATACCAGAATGCCCAGGTAAACCGATACGTTCAGCGGTTGGAGCCCCGTGTAGGTCAGCAGGGAAAAAGCGACGCCTCCGCCCGTCAAGACGCCCAAAATCAGGCCCGTCACCGCGAAAAGCCGGAAGACCTCCGAGGCGGTTTCTCCGGGAAGCGGGATTTCCTCTCCTCGGGCCTCCCGTTCCAGCCGCCGCCGTTCGGTCAGCCATTGGCGCAGGATTCGCCTGCGGTCCGGCTCCGGGGAATCCGGCTCGGGAAGTTGGGGTTGGATTTTGGAAAGGTAAAGCTCCCGGTCCCGCGCCGCGAGCGCGGTTTCGTCGTCCCGGTTCTTTTCGTCACACTGCAAAAAGAACTCCAGGTCGACGAGGTCGGGAATCCGCCAAGGTGGGTCGGTCATGGGCAAACGGCCATTTCAGTGTGCCGCCGGCGCGGCGGTCGTCCGTTCCGAATCGCGGCCCCGCGATTCGGCGACGGGTTACGAGAGTTTCGCTTCAATTACCCTACATCACGGTCATTTTCAACCATACAACGAGCCGGAGGGGTTTGCAAGTCAGTCGATGGGAAGGGCGCCAACTCCCGATGGAAAGGCGTCCCTTTTGAAAAAACGAACGTTCAGAAGCGGTAGCCCAGTCCCATTCGCAGCGCAAAATCCGGGGCGGGCGGGGCAAGATCTTCCGAAAAGCTGAACTCCAGCCGCAGTTCCGGGGCGGGCGACCAGATCATTCCCGCGTCCAGTTGAAAAGTGTCGTCGTCAAATTGTTCGATCCCGGTGGCCTCGAAGGGAGAGGTGTAAAAATTGAGTCCCGCCAGAACCGACCAATGGCGCGCGAAGGCCCATTCGGCGGAAAGAAAGGTTCCAAAGACGTTCCGCACCCGGATATCGGCGCCAAGGGTATCCGGGTCCGAAAGAATGGAAAAGGAGGGAACCAGATAGAGGGCGAAAGGGTCTCCAATCCAGCGAAGAGGGGCCGCCACCCGATGATCCAATTCTCCGCTGCCAAAGCCCGCCGTTTCGTCTCCCAACGGGAGTTTCAACGCATAGGAGAGGCTCGCGGTGAAGCGCCCCTCCGGGCCCCGGGGATCGCCGCGATCGGTCAGGAGATATTCCAGGGAAAGCGAAGTATCCACCAGATGCAGGCCGCCGAATTCGCTTTCCAGCCACTGTTCGCCGTCTTTTTCGATGAAATACAGAAACTCGTTCTTCGGCCGCAGCTCCCGACCGTAATTGGGCAATCCGAAGGCGTCGTGAAAATCCTCCAAAAAGCCGTCCAAAAAACCGCCGCTCATGCTGGCGAAGCGGACCTCCGCCCCCAGGGAAAGACGGCGGCTCAATCCCGCGGTCAGCCCGAACTCCAACACGGTCATCTCCAGATCAATCACCGTGCGCCAGCGTTCGGAATCCTCGTTGACAAAACTCGC
This sequence comes from Desulfococcaceae bacterium, assembly GCA_046541515.1. GTDB lineage: Bacteria > Desulfobacterota > Desulfobacteria > Desulfobacterales > Desulfococcaceae > CAYFVR01. Next base: position 12,118 of record JBKHDD010000012.1, on the reverse strand, counting down.
CGCGTAGGCGACCCCGGGGGTCAGCTCCCATTCGCCCGCCTTTCCGTCCCAGGGCGCGGCCGGGGCGGGCATTAAAAACATCAGGTGGGGCGGATGGTAATTCCGGACGCGGAGCGGACCCTGTCCGGGGGCGGCCGAGGCGTCGGCTGAAACAAGAAGGAAAACACACCAAATCATTAAAAACCAGGGACTGGGTTTGGATTTTTCGCCCGCCGTCGGAATTTCGTCGAGACTTCCGGCTCCTGACGACAACGGGGCGTCCGTCGTCGGGACCGCCGGTGAAGGGAGCGGGGGCGCGGGCGTTGAACCGGAGCGGGATTTTCGAAAACCGCGGGGAGCGCCGTTTGGCGAAAGGGGAAGAAATGTCATGGAACTTCCTGAAAAGCAAAGATGTCAAGTCCGCGGCCGGCTCCACCGGTCCCGGCACGGCGAGGGGAACGCCCGGGCCGCAGGCCATTTTTCATATGCGGAAAAAGAGGAGGGAGACGGACCTCTGGTCCAAGGAACCGAAACCGCCGACCCGCAAACGACTATCGATCCAGAATCAACCCCACCGGGCAGTGGTCGGATCCCTGGATGTCGTTGTCGATAAAGGCGTCCCGGACCCGGCCGGTCTCCATCAGTTCCCGGGTCGCGAAAAAATAGTCCAGACGCCAGCCCGCGTTACGTTCCCGGGCGCGAAAGCGGTAGGACCACCAGGAGTACTTCACCGAATCGGGATAAAAATGGCGGAACGTATCCACATATCCCCGGTCGATGATCCGGTCGATCCATTCCCGCTCGATGTCCATAAATCCGGAGGTGTTCCGGTTGTTCCGGGGATTTTTCAGGTCAATCTCGTTGTGGGCGGTGTTGAAATCCCCGGAAATGATCAGGTTCGGCTGTTCCTTCCGCAACTCGTCGGCGTGGGCGAAAAAGGCGTCGTAGAAATCCAGTTTGTATTGGAGTCGTTCGTCCCCGGACCCGCCGTTGGGAAAATAGACGGTGAACAGAATGAAATCGTCGAAATCCAGCCGCAGAATTCGTCCCTCCCGGTCGAAGGCGTCTTGGCCGATGCCGGTGGAAACCGAACGGGGTTCCAGGCGGGTATAGGCCGCGACCCCGCTGTATCCCTTCTTGGTTTCGGCGTGGGACCAGTGATCCGCGTAGCCGTCGGGCCGCCGCATGGCCTGGGTAATCTGATCTTCCTGGAGTTTGGTTTCCTGAAGTCCCAGCACGTCGGCGTCCAGGGCCGAGAGGGTTTCGAGAAATCCTTTTTTCCAGGCGGCACGGAGGCCGTTCACGTTCCAGGATACCAGTCGAAGCGGATTGTTGGCCATGTCGAAAAAAAAGATTCCGGGGGAAAGTTTGGGATAACGGGGGGAATGGGAACCCACCGGTTCCGATGGCTACCACGATTCTCCTTGGCTGACAACCGTCGCCCCCCACGGTCAAGGGCGGAAAGGGTCGCGGATTGACAGACCCAAACCGTTCGGACTATTTGGAAAACGGGTTTCGGGAAAATTTTCTTTTCATTTCGCGGGGGTTCGCGACATTCCGGCCGCTTTCCCGTACCGGCCCGAAAAAAGGGGGAAACATGAAAATCGGCATTCGGAAGGAAGACAAGAGCATTTGGGAACGACGCACGCCGCTGACGCCGGCGGACGCCTCGGCGCTGGCCGCCAAAGGATTGTCGGTCGCGGTGGAGACCAGCGGGCATCGGGTGTTCCCGGACGCGGATTACGAAGCCGTCGGCGTCCCTGTCCAGTCCGATCTCCGGGATTGCGGTCTCATCCTCGGGGTGAAGGAAATCCCGCTTTCCGCCTTCCAGCCGGATGCCGCCTACCTGTTTTTCGCCCACGTCATCAAGGGGCAGTCCTTCAACATGCCCATGCTCCGCCGCATGATGGAACGTCGGGCCACCCTGTTCGACTACGAACGAATCGTGGACGAAAACGGCCGGCGGCTGATCTTTTTCGGCCGACACGCGGGATTGGCCGGGATGGTCAACACGCTTTGGACCCTGGGCCGGCGGCTTCGGGCGGAGGGGATTTCTTCCCCGCTGGACGACCTCCGGCAGATGCGGGAATACGGCGAGCTGGGGGCGGCGCTAAAGGCCATGGCGGCGTTGCGGCGAGCCCTGCGAGCCCGCGGCGTTCCGTCGGAAGCCCACCCGTTGTTGATCGGCCGAATCGGCGGGGGAAACGCCGGGAACGGGGCCGATGAAATCCTCGCGGCGGCCGGGGCGGAAACGGTGGACGTCGCGGACCTTTCCGCCTTGGGGAACCGGCCGGCGGACCGCATCTACCGGCTGCCGATTCGAAAGTCGGACTGGATCGCGCCCCGAGACCCGTCGAAACGCTGGGATGAGGCCGACTACCTGCGCCATGGCGTCGGTCGGCACCGTGGCAATTTTTTGCCGCTGGCCCGCGAACTCACGGCGCTGGTCAACTGCATGTACTGGGATGAACGGTATCCCCGCCTGCTGACCCGGGAGGATTTCCAGTCGCTTCGCTCCCAAAATTCGCCCGGGAGGCTCCGGGTCGTCGGCGATGTCAGCTGCGACGTGGGCGGCCCCCTGGCCTGCACGGTGCGGGCCACCGATCCCGGGGAACCGGTTTACGTGTACGACCCCGAAACGGGAGAAGCCCGTGACGGGGTCGACGGCCCCGGCGTGGCGGTGATGGCGGTCTACATGCTTCCGGCGGAACTGCCCCAAGAGGCCTCCATCCATTTCAGCCGGACCCTCCGACCCTTCATCCCGCCCCTGGCCAACGCCGATTTTTCCAAACCGTTGGCGGAAATCGTCCTTCCGCCGGAATTGCGCCGGGCGATGATTCTCCACGGAGGCGAATTGACGCCGGAATACGAGTATCTGCGGAAATTCGTCGGCTGAAACGGATTTCGGGAACCCACATTTTATCCCGTTCCCACTTTTATCCCGTTACCGTCGCCTTGAGCGCCGCGTCCAGATCGGCGACGAGGTCCTCCACGTCCTCCACGCCCACCGAATATCGGATCAGGCTTTCGGGAATGCCCAAGGCCGCCCGTTCCTCCGCGGTGCATTCCACGTGGCTGGTGGTGGCGGGGGGACCGGCGATGGTCTCCACCGATCCGAGGTTGGCGGCCCGATGGGCGTACCGCAACCGCGGCAGGAACCGGCGGACGGCGTCGAAGGAATCCTCCGACAGCCGAAAGCTGAGCACGCCGCCAAATCCCGACATCTGCCGCTTGGCGATTTCATGGCCCGGATCGCCGGGAAGCCCGGCGTAAAAAACCGCGCCGATCCCGGGGTGCGTCTCCAAAAAGCGGGCGACGGCCAGAGCGTTTTCGTTCTGGCGGGCCACCCGCAGGTGGAGGGTCTTCATGCCGCGCAGAATCAGGTAGGCGGCCATGGGATCAAGGGCGGCGCCGTTGATCTCCCGGTAATGGTAGACTTTTTGAATCAGGTCGGACGGCCCGCAGACCAGTCCGCCCAGGGCGTCGGCGTGGCCGTTGAGGAATTTGGTGGCGCTGTGGAGGCTCAGGTGGGCGCCCAGTTCCAAAGGACGCTGGTTGATGGGCGTGGCGAAGGTGTTGTCCACCACCACGATCGCCCCGGCCTTTCGACCCGCCTTGGCCAGCCGGGGGATGTCCAGCACCTTGATGGTCGGGTTGGTGGGGCTTTCCAAATAAAGGAGTTGGCAGCCCTTGGCCACTTCCGCTTCAATGGCTTCGTGATCGGTGGTGTCGCACAGCGCCGCCTCGATGCCGAACCGAGGGAAAAACTCGCTAAAGATGACGTTGGTCCCGCCGTAGGTGTCCTTCACCGAGACCACCCGGTCGCCGGATTTCAACAGACCGAAAAGGGTGGCGCTGATGACGGCCATGCCCGCGGCGGCGGAGGTGGCGGCTTCCGCCCCTTCCAGCCGGCGAATTTTTTCCTCCAAGGCGGCGACGGTAGGATTGGTGTTCCGGCCGTAGATGTGGCCGGGCTGGTTGCCCAGTGCCACGTCCTTCCATTGGTCCACGTCGTCGTACCCAAAGGAAACGCTGTGGACAACCGGCACCTGGGTGACGCCGGGCATGATCGCTTCTTCTTCGCCGGCCCAGACCGCAGAGGTTCCCGGACCGGCGTTGCTGTATGGTGGCATGAAATTCTCTTGTTCCGTTGAGGGTAAAAAGAAATGGAAGGGCAATCCTCGCCCCTCCATGGTCCCGTCCGCCCCGGCTTGATCTGTCCTGCCCCGCTCTTGTGGGGCGCGATCCAACCGGGCATAAACCCGGCCGATCCGCTTCCCTTGGATTGAGCCGGGTTGGGCGCTACAATCCCGCCTTGAAGAAATCCTCCGGCTCGGTCACGATCTGATGTCGGACCGGGGCCGGGCCGGGTTCGGTGCCTTCTTTGAACCAATCGCCGGCCACGGCCACGCTGTAGAGCCCGGGCCGGTAACCGGTCTGCAAATCCATCTCGGCGTAGACCACGCCCTCCGGCGGGGGCGGGAACTCCCGCACCGGCAACCCCTCGTGGGCCTTTTCCATGAAGGAAAGCCAGATGGGACTGGCGGCCTTGGCGCCGGTTTCCCGGCTTCCCAGCGGCCGTTCCACGTCGAAGCCGACCCAGGCCCCCGCGATGAAATCCGGGGTGTAGCCCAGAAACCAGGCGTCCCGGAAATCGTTGGTGGTTCCCGTTTTGCCGGCGGCGGGCCGGCCGAGCTGTTTCGCCCGATGGCCGGTCCCGCGGTTGACCGCTTCCTGAAGGAGGTCGGTCATCAAAAAAGCGGTGGCCGGGTCCACCACCCCCCTGGGCGGCGGCGGATCGGCGGAAATCACGTTCCCGTCCCGGTCCTCCACCCGTTCGATGAAGATCGGCTCCACCCGATCCCCATGGTTGGCGAACACGCCGTAGGCGTTCACCAGCTCCAGCAGGGAAACCCCCGACGCGCCCAGGGCCAAAGACAAGCCCCGGTTGAGCCGGGAGGAAATGCCCAACTGGCGGGCGTAGTCGATGGCGTAATCCACTCCGATGGACTGAAGCACCCGGACCACCGGAACGTTGCGGGACCGCGCCAACGCGCGGCGAAGGCGGATGGGCCCCTCGAATTTTCCGTCGTAGTTGGAGGGTCGCCACAGCTCGCCGTTGTCCGGCATGGAAAACGGGGAATCCATCAGCACGGTCATGGGGGTGAACCCGGCGTCCAGCGCGGCGGCGTAAATCACCGGTTTAAAGGCAGAGCCCGGTTGCCTTCGGGCCTGCACCGCCCGGTTGAAATGGCTGTCGTCGAAATCCCGCCCGCCCACCAGCGCGCGGACCCGTCCGGTTCCGGGCTCCAGGCAGATCAGGGCCGCCTCGGGACGAAACCCCCGGGGGTATCGATGTCGGCTTTCCAGCGCGTCCAGCCCTTCCCGGACCGCCTCCCGGGCCGCCGCCTGCAAGGTCGGATCGACCGTGGTGTACACCCGAAGTCCACCGGCGTAAAGCGCTCGGTAGCCGTAATCCCGGGCCAATTCGCGACGAACCTGTTCGGTGAAAAACGGCGTCTCCTCCCGAAACAGATTCCGCCGGTCCGCAAGCCCCAGCGGCGCGCTTCGTGCCGCCTCGGCGTCGGCTGGCGTGATGTAGCCCTCGATTTGCATCCGATCCAGCACCAATCCCCTCCGCGCCATGGCGGCGTCGGGGTGGCGCACCGGCGAGTCCCGGCTGGGGGCCTTTGCGAGGCCGGCCAGCAAGGCCGATTGGGCCAGGGTCAAGTCCGCCGCCGATTTGTCGAAATAGGTCCGGGCCGCCCCCTCCACCCCGTAGGCGCCTTCTCCCAGGTAAATCTGGTTGAGGTAGAGAAACAAAATCTCCTCTTTGCTGAAGGCCCGGTCGATGCGGTAGGCCAAAATCGCCTCCCGCATTTTCCGCCGGTAGGACCGTTCCGGGGTCAGCAGAAAAGATTTGATCACCTGCTGGGTGATGGTGGAGCCGCCCTGAACGATGGCGCCCGCTTCGATGTTCTTAAAAAACGCCCGCAGGATGCCCACCGGGTCGAGTCCATCATGGGAAAAAAAGCGGGCGTCCTCGGTGGCGATGAAGGCGTTGATCAGATGGGCCGGCATTTGGTCCAGCCCCATCACGTATCGCCGCTCCCGATAAAATTCCCCGATGGGACGACCGTCGGCGGCGAAAACTTTGGTGACCTCGGGCGGCCGGTAATCGGTGAGGCTGTCGATCCGGGGCAAGTCTTCGGAAAGATGGCGATAGCCGGCGTAAAGGGCGAACGCGGTGATCCCCGAAAGAACGATCAGAACCGCGGCGCTCCCGGCCAGCCAAATTGCGGTCTTTCGCCGTCGCCGCCTTCGCCGGTCGCGAAGCCGCTCGATTCGGCCGAGGGAGTCCTCGATTTCCCGGGCTTTTTCCAGCGTCCCGGCTTCCCGATAAAGGGTCAACGCCGCCGCGGGATTCCCGTCCTCCCGCGCCCGGTCTCCTCGGACCTCCAGGATCTCTCGCCGACCGGCCAGCGCGTCTCCGGATTGAGGATCGATGTCCAGGGCGGTTTCGTACAGGGCCAGCCGAACGTCTTCGTCCCGGGCCATTTGCACCGCATGGGCCACCAACGCCCGCACGTAAAGGCCCTTGAATTCCGGAAAGCGGAACTCGTACAGCGGCTCCAGCAGGGCCACGGCGTCCCCGGTTCGCCGAAGCCCGAGCAAAAGCCGCGCCAGCAGGGCGGCGGCCCGCCGATGGTCCGGGGCCAGCGCCAGGGAACGTCGGAGACGCCGCTCCGCGTTGGTCCAGTCCCTGGCCCGATATCGCTCCCGGCCGATCCGAAAATGTTCCTCGGCCATCGCCGCCAGTTCGTCCCGGACCGTTTCGGCGGGCTTGTGGGCCGCGACCCAGTCCCGGATCAGCCGAATGCCCAGGGTCATGCGCCCGCCGCGATAATGGAGCAATTCCCATCGGGTCAGCCGATCCAGGGTCCGGTTCAAATCGCCGTTGGGATGGTACAGATTCCGACTCAAAAGAAGGTCGGAAAGCGCTTCGGGGGAAGCGATGGAATCGTCCTCGGCCAGCAGGGTCGCCACCGCCCGTTCGGCCGCGCCCAGGCCCCGCCAAATGCCGGTCAGCAACGGCTCGACATCCGAGGCCACCTCGGGGGCCAGCCGGCGGATCGACCCGGTTTCCACCAGCGCGCCGTCCGCGCCGACGGCGCGGCCTTCCCAGGCCCGATGGCAAAACAGCTGCGTGAGATAGGGATGGCCGCCGGTTTGGTCCCGCACGGCCGCAACCTCCGCGTCGGACCAGGCGAGGCCGCCTTCGCTTTCGGAAAGTCGAATCAACCGTTCCGTTTCGGCGGCGGTCAGACATCCGATGGTGAAGGTTTCCGCGCCGGCGGGAAGGTCGGGACGGAGGACCTCCAGATCGTCGGCCCGGCGTCCCATGGCGAGGATTCCCGTCGCGCCGCCGCCGGCCGCGTTCAAAAAGCGGAGAAAGGCGCGGTACATCTCCCGGGCGGCCTGAACGCCGCCAGGCCCCTCTCCCGGGGCCGGTTCATCCAGAAGCAGCACCAGTCGCCGACCCGGCGGAAAGGTGGCGGACAGGCGTCGGCTGAGTTCCCCGGGGAACCAGCCCGGGTCGGGGTTGGTTTCCGCCAGCGCCGGCATCCCCAGCTCCCGGGCCAGTTTCCGGCAAAGCCGGCGCAAAACGGCCTCGGCCGGGCCGGGTCCGACGGAGGCGGGATCCAGGTAGACCGGCAAAAAAGGACCGCGCTCGGCCAGATGGCCGCGCAGATGACGAAGCAGCGAAGTCTTTCCGATTCGACGGGGACCGAACAAAAGAAGCAAAGGAGATTCCGCGCCGGTCAGGGCGCGAAAGAGTTCCGCCAGCAACTCCCCCCGGCCGACAAAGGACGGGGGCTCCGGCACGGGATGGGCGGGCGCGTAGGGATTGGGCGGAAGGGGCATGGGCGTTTCGATCGGGTTGACGGTGGGCGATTGGACGGAGATTATGTTACAAGTACCAGACTCCCCTCGGAAAATCAACCGTTTCGAACCGAAATGTCCAACATTTCCAAGGGCTATGGCCCTTGAGATAACTCTTCCGAAACCTTGTCCTTTTCATTGGTTTCTGATAAACGGATTAAAGGCATGGGCAAGGCCCGGAATCCGCCGCCCGCGCGGCGATCGCGGGGCTTCCGAGCGGGGGAACGCGGCGCGAAAAGGAGTCAACCTGATGAACAAGCGGAAAGACAAGCGTCGGAACATTATTTATTACCTCCGGATCTTCGACCGGGATACGGATCAGATGATTGGACAGTTGGTGGACATCACCACCCGGGGGATGAAAGTGGTGAGCGTCCACCCCGTGGATTTGGGTACTCGATATTCCCTTAGAATGTTGCTGCCGGAGGAAATTGACCGAAAAAAACAAATCACCTTCGACGTGGAATGCATGTGGTGCAAACGGGACGTCAATCCCAACTACTTCACCATCGGGTTCGAGTTTCTGGATATTTCGCCCGACGACATTCATGTGATCAAGGCGCTGATTTACGATTTCGCCTTCCAGAACTGAATCCGGAAAACGGATTTGGGCGCGGGTCGAATCACGCCATTTTGCAGCCCATTTGGGCAAACCGTTTGGATCATTTCCCATTGGCTCCCATTGGCCAATGTGGCCACGATCGTCCGCGTCAAAACCTCGTTCCCTCATCGCCCCGACCCACGGGGTTTTCCGCCGGGAGGCCGCCATGAATCGCTGGATCACGTCCCTCGCCTTTTCCCTGTTTCTGCTCGGAGCCCTTTCCGTTCCCGCTTCGGCCGCGCCCGCCGGAAAGGAGAATGCAAGCCCCGCGGACGAATTCCGAGTGCTGGACATCGGAGAGCGGACCTACCAGAACGGCCCGGCCGCGGCGGTGGTGGTTTCCAAACCGCTGGACCCGACGGTCCGACACGACGGCCACATCCGGATCAGCGACACCCGGCGGCTGCTCAAAAGCGCCTGGGTGATCTCCGACGACGGCCGGACCCTCTACTTTCCCCACGTGGAGCCGGAAACCCAATACAGCGTCTCCGTTTTGGAAACCCTGACCGCCGCCGACGGCGCCGCCTTGGGGGAACGGGTCAGCGCCACGGTGGAAACCCGGCAGGTGAGGCCGATCGTCAGCTTCGCCAGCGACGGCTTCGTGCTGCCGGCCGGGGAAAGCAAAGGGCTGCCGCTGGTGACGGTCAACGTGGACAGCGTCTACGCCGAGTTCTACCGCATGGGGCTGGAGGGCCTGCTCTCCTACGTCCGGTGGGGCGACACCACCCGACAGGCCGACTACTACGAGCTGGCCCGGGCCGGAAACTTCGGCGAGATGGTCTTTTCCGGCCGGTTCGACCTGGACGCGCCGCCCAACCGCCGCGCCGTCCGCCACGTCCCGGTCCAGGAAATCGCGGCCCTTTCGGAGCCCGGGGTGTATCTGGCCATCCTCCGTCAGCCCGGGGAATTCCGCTACGATTATCCCAGCGCCTATTTCGTGGTCACCGACATCGGTCTCCACGCCCGCGCCTACGAAGACGAATCTCTGGTTTTCGCCAGCTCCCTGAAAACCGGCGAACCCCTCTCCGGCGTCGCGCTGACCTTTTTGGGGTCCAAAGGCGAAGAGATCGACGCCGGACGAACCGACAAGGAGGGCGCCTTCGCTTTTTCCGGCCCCCTCCCCGGCGAGGTCCGCCTGATCACCGCCCGTTCCGGCGATTCGGTGGCCGTTCTGCCCCTTTCCCTGCCGGCGCTGGATTTGAGCGAATTTGAACTGGGAGACCGGCCCTACCGCGCCCGGGAGCTGTTTCTCTACAGCCCGCGCAATCTCTATCGACCCGGCGAAACCGCCACGGTGTCCGGCCTGTTGCGGGACCATGACGGACGACCGGTGGAAACGGTTCCGTTGACCGCCAAGCTGATCCGCCCCGACGGCCGGGAGGCCCGGACCTTCGCCTGGCGGGCGGAAGAGACCGGGGCGGGCTATTACCAGACCGAGATTCCCTTTCCGGCGGACGCGCCCACCGGCCGCTGGCAGCTTCGGGTCTGGACCGATCCGTCGGCCTCGGCCCCCATCGCCCGGTACGACGTCCAGGTGGAGGACTTCCTTCCGGAGCGGATGAAGCTCCATCTGACCGCCGAACCGGAACGGCCCGGTCCCGAGGACGATCTCCGGGTTTTGGTGGAGGGCGATTATCTCTACGGCGCGCCCGCCGCCGGCAATCGGATCGCCGGCCGGGTCCACGTCCGGCCGGTGCGGGAGCCCTTCGACGACCGGCCCGGATTTCGGTTCGGCCGCGAGGCCGACCAAGGCTATCGGGACGACTGGGATTTGGAGGAGGGCGAACTGGACGATTCCGGCGAGACCGAGATTCTCGTGGAAAGCCGGTGGGAGTCGATCCGGAGCCCGCTGACCGTCCAGGTGGCGGTGGATCTGTTCGAAACCGGCGGACGGCCCGTGACCCGGGCGGCGACGAAAACGGTTTGGCCCGGGGACCCGCTGGTGGGAATCCGGCCGCTGTTCGATCCCGAATCGGTGGAGCCCGGCGCGGTCGGCTTCGAACTGATCCGGGTCGGCGCCGGCGGCGCGCCCGCTCCGGCCGCCGAACTGAAGGCCACCCTGATCAAAGAAGAGCGGGACTACTACTGGGAATACGCCGAATCCGGCGGATGGCAATACAAATACACCGAGAAAACCTATCCCTACCGCGCCGACATGCTGACCGTGGGCGGGGAAGGGGAATCCTACCGGCTCCATCTGGAGCGGGGCCATTACCTGCTCAAGCTCCACGATCCGGAAACCGATTTGACCACGAGCCTTCGGTTCCAGGTGGGCTGGTGGTCCGCCGGGCGGGAGGACACCGCCCGACCGGATCGGGTGGCGCTGTCGCTGGACCGGCCGAGCTACCGGCCCGGCGACATCATCAAACTGACGGTGACGCCGCCCCATCCCGGCGAAGCGATCATCGCCGTGGAGGGAAACAAGCCGCTCTGGACCCGCCGCGTTTCCGTCGCGGCGGAGGGCACCGAGGTGGAGATTCCCATTTTGGCCGGTTGGGACGCCCACGACATCCACATCGGCGCCGTGGTGTTTCGTCCGGCCGACGCCGAGGAGAAAATCACGCCCAACCGTTCCGTGGGGCTCATCCATCTGCCGCTGGACCGGTCCCACCGAAAGCTCGGAATTGAACTGGAAGCGGAAGAGAAGGTTCGTCCCAACGGCCCTCTGCCGGTGACCCTCCGGCTGGAAGAACCGCCCAAACCGCCGGGTCCGGCCCCCGCCGATCCGGAACCGGTCCACGTCACCCTGGCGGCGGTGGACGTGGGCATTCTCAACATCACCGACTTCGAGACGCCGGACCCCTTCGGCCACTTTTTCGAACGGCGGCGGTTTTCCGTCAACGCCTACGACATCTACGGCCGGGTCATCGAAAACCGGGACGGCGGCATGGCGGCATTGCGCTACGGCGGCGACGCCGACCTCACCGGCGGCAAACGGCCGGAATCCCGGGTGGAGCTGCTTTCCCTGTTCCAGGGGCCCGTTTCTTTTGACGAAAACGGCGAAGCGACGGTCACCCTGGAATTGCCGGACTTCAACGGGAAGGTCCGTCTGATGGCGGTGGCCTTCGACGCGGAACGGTTCGGCTCCGCCGACCGGGAGGTGACCGTGGCCGCGCCGGTGGTGACCCAGCTCGCCAAGCCCCGCTTTCTCGCGCCGGGGGATGAAAGCGTCCTGACCCTGGACGTCCACAACCGCACCGGGGCCGCGGCCGATTTTCAAATTCGAATGACCGCCGAAGGGCCGTTGACGCTTCCGGACGGGGAGCGGACCCTGAACCTTGGCGACGACCAACGGGAGACGCTCCGCTTTCCCGTCGCCGCGCCGGAAGCGGCCGCTTTTGGAACGGCTATCATCCGCCTCTCCCTGGAGGGACCGGACGTCGCCATCGACCGGTCCTGGGAACTGGGCGTCCGCCCCGGCTATCCGGCCGCGGCGCGGAAGGAAGTGGGGATTCTGGACCCGGAATCGCCCTTCGTTCTGCCGCCGGGGATCGCTTCCGACATGATCCCGGAGACGGTGGAGGCCGATCTCAAGCTCTCCCCGACGGTTCCCCTCAACGTCCGGGAGGCGGTCCGGGGCCTCGTCGCCTTTCC
>JBKHDD010000011.1:0-61172 GCA_046541515.1 Desulfococcaceae bacterium | reverse complement strand
AACAACTCCACGCTTTCCTGGGCCGCTTCCGCCGCGATGGCCGATTGGACCGCCGATTTGCTGAAATGGCGCGAATGGAGCCGCCGCTCGCTCTCCATGGTGTAGCGGTGGGCCGCCTGCTCCAGGGTTTCGGTGGAGCCCCGCCAGGCGGCGTCGGACCAGGGGGCGAACCGGTCCACGATGGTCGCCAGTTTTCGAATGCGGCCGGAGAGTTCGTCTCCCAGCTCGTCCACGAAATCCAGGGTTTCTCCCGCGGCCTCGATTTCGGCCTGGAGGGTTCGGGACCGCGCCGGCGCTTCCGCCGCGCCGGCCTGAAAGGCGTCGAAGCGGCGGGCCATCTCTTCCAGCGCCTCGGCGTTGTTTCGGTCGGCGGCGGCGCCCTCCTCGGCGTCCATCAGGTCCAGGTCCAGGGAAAGAGCCACCAGCGATTCCAGAATGTCCACCACGTCGTCCACAAATCCACCCGACTGGGTGGAGAGCTTGCTGACTTCCTGGGCCAGGACCTCAAGGGCCAGCCCCTCCTCCATCAATCGGGCCGATTTGACCACGGCGTTCAGGGCCTTTAGGTGCAGATCGAAGCTTATGCCCCGCACCCGGTCGATGTGTTCCGAAAGTCCCGAAGCGGCCTCGGCGCCTTCCTCGGCGATCCGCCGAATCTCCTCGTCCATCTCCCGCCCCTGCCGGAGCAGGTCGCGAAGCTGGCGCAGCCCCTTTTCCAGTCCCTGGCGATGATGGGTCAGCCGGTCTTCGGCCCGGTCCCCGGCGTCCAGAAGCGCGGCGTCGGCCACCAGGTCGGTCACCACCGTTTTGAGATTTCGAAAGGCCTCGGCGGCCCGGCGGCGCGCGGAGAAGATTTCATCCACCATCTCCCGAAGCTGGCCGCCTTGGAGGGTGAGCAGCCGGTGCACCCGACCCCGGATCACCGCCGGCGGTTCCGTGGGCCGCTCCAGCAAGGCCACCGCGTCGGCGATGGCCGCGGAGACGTGTTCCACCTTCTGTCGCGAGATGTCGTGGAACTGGATGGCCACCACCACCTCGCCCACCAGGCGGCTGATTTCCCGGCCGGTTTCGGCGGATCGCTCCAGCGCTTGGCGGGAAAAGGCCATCAGCTCGTGAATCCGCTCCAAGGAGCCGCTCACGATGGTTTCGGCTTCGGCGATGAGCCGGGAGAGGGATTCGAGCCCCCTTCGGATTTTTTGATGGGCGGCCAGCTGGTCCCGCCGGTTCTGGACGCTGGCGTCCCGAATGGCCTCGGAAATCTGGGAAATCCGCCGGGAGAGCCCCCGGATTTCCTCGGTGAACACCGAGAACATCTCCCCGGAGGCGGTGGACCGGCTGCTCTCTACCGCGATGTTGAGGCCCACCACGTTCAGAGAAAGGCCGGTTTTGCCCAGGCCGCCGCAGATTTCCGCCAGGCGGTTCAACTGATCGGCGCTGCCGGTGAGGTCCCGCAGCCGTCCGGCGATGGCCTCCCGCCGCGCCCGCAACTCCGCCAAGGCCTCGTGGACCATCTGGTCCAGGTGGGCCAGAAGCCCGGTTTCCCCCTGCTCTCCCACCACGGCGGAGGCCCGTCGGGTCTGTTCCACCAGGGCGTCGGCGTCGGCGTAGAGGGATTGCAGCCGCCCCCCCAGTGCCAGGAACTGGGGTTCGGCCTCTCCCATGATTCGTTCCAGCTCCCGGGACAATTCGGCGAGGTTGGCCGCGGCGGGCAGGTCCAGCCGTCGGCGTCGCCGCCGTTCCGAAAGGCCCGCGATCCATTCCAGAAACCGGGGAAAGGGGCTTCGCCGATCCGACGGCCGATCCAGTGGCGGATCGGGCGAGAGATCGGACGGATGGTCCGGCGGATCATCCGGCAAACCGCGGTCTTCCGGTTTATCGGATGAGACCAAGGGTCCGGATCTCCTGGATCAGCTTGTCCTTTTCGATGGGTTTGACGATGTAGGAGGTCGCCCCGCCACGGTAGTAGGCGTGAAAAACGGTTTTGGGATCGTCCAGCGCGGTGATCATGATCACCTTGACCTCCTCGGATCCCCGAACCCCGGCGGCCTTCTCGATTTCCCGAATCTGCTTGAGGGCCTCCTGACCGTCCATGTTGGGCATCATGATGTCCATGCAGATGAGCTGGTAGGGGGCGCCCTCCTCCCGGGCGAGGCGAAAGGCCTGCACCGCCTCGTCGCCGTCCACCACGACGTCGCAGTCTCCGTGCTCCGTTAAAATTTCCTTGAGGATTCGCCGGGAGATGAAATCATCCTCAACGACCAAAATTTTCATAAAAATATGCTCCTCGCCCATTTTTGAAATTCATCCCAACCGCCGACGACCGCCGTTTCGCCCGGAAAGGGCGCCCGCCAGGGGCGCCCCGACGGACCACAAACCGACGGTCTCGCGCAGGAGGTCGCGCCATAACACGCCATGTCGGGTTCGGGAAGCGCAACCCAATCCGGCTTCCGTGGACCATGCCTTCAGCTTGGCGGCTCTTCCCCGGTTTCCCATAGCCGCCGAAAACCGGCCGCCAAGGTTCCGGCCCGGTCGATCAAGGTCCGGGCATAATCCAAGTCCTCCCGTCGGGCCGCCAGCTTGATGCGGAAAGCGTCGTCGGGCAAACCGGGGGCGCCCACGGCCGCCCCGGCCTTGCGCAGTCGGTCGGCGGCGACCTCCATTCCGGCGGCGTCGCCCGCCTCCAGGCGGGTTTCCAGTTCCGCCAGGGCCGATTCCGCCTCTTTGAAAAACAGATCCATGGCCCGCTCCGCCTCCGCTTCTCCCTTGCCGGCGGTCCGGGTCGCGCAGAGATCGAACCCTCCCCGATGGAGCCGGTCCAGACGAGGGGAGCGTTTTACTCGGCCGCCCAGATGCCGTTCCACGTAACGGATCAGCCGTTCGGGAGACACCGGTTTGGCGAGGTAGTCGTCCATGCCCGCGGCGAAACAACGCTCCCGGTCCCTGGGATAGGCGTGGGCCGTCAGGGCCAGAACCGGCGTTTTGGGATCGGTTTCCCGGATGGCGCGGGCGGCGGCGATGCCGTCCATGCCGGGCATTTGGAGGTCCATCAGCACAAGATCGAAGGCGTCTTCGGCGCAAGCGGCCACCGCCTCCCGCCCGTCGGAGGCCATTCGAATGTCGCACTCCGCCGCCTCCAGAATGTGCATGAACACCTGACGATTGGTTTCGTCGTCCTCGACCAGCAGAATTTTGGGCCGTCGGCCTTTTCGGGCCAGACTTTGGACGCCATCGGCGACATCGGGTTTTGGGGTGGCGGGCCGTGCCCGCTCGGTTCCCGGGTCGGAGGTGGCGGGCAATGGAATGTCGAACCAGAAACGGCTCCCCTCGCCCAGACGGCTCTCCAGCGCCAGTTTCCCGCCCATGAGGGAAACCAGGTTTCGGGAAATGGAAAGGCCCAGCCCCACCCCGCCAAAAGAACGGCTCATGGAGCCGTCCACCTGATAAAAACTGTCGAAAACCGCCTCCCGCTTGTCCTCGGGAATTCCGATTCCGGTGTCGGCCACTTCAAATCGAACGAGATCTCCCTCCCCGGGGGAAACCCGCAGCGAAATCCGGCCCTGGGCCGTGAATTTGACCGCGTTCCGAAGCAGGTTGATCAGCACCTGCCGAATGCGGTTGGGGTCGCCCAGCCGGCGTCCGGCCGCGGCGGGATCGACAAACCGTTCCAGTTCCAGCCGTTTTTCCTCGGCCTGGACCCGAACCGGCGTGACGGCCGAGGCCAGGAGCGCGTTCATGTCGAAGGGTACGGACACGGTGTCCAGCTTGCCGGCCTCGACGCGGGTGAAGTCGAGAATGTCGTTGAGCAGCGAGAGCAGGGCGTCGGCCGATTCCCGCACCATCTCCAGGTATTCCCGCTGGTTTTGGGTCAATTCGGTGTCCAGGGCCAGCCCCACCATGCCGATGATGCCGTTCATGGGGGTGCGAACTTCGTGGCTCATGTTGGCCAAAAACTCGCTTTTGGCCTGGCTGGCCACCTCGGCCGCCTCCCGGGCCTGGATCAGCTCGTCCTCGGCCCGCCGCCGCTGAACCGCCACGGCGTAGAGCTGGGCCAAGCGGGAGATCAGGTTCATGTCCCGTTCGGTATAGTCCCGGTCGGCGTTGGCCAGCGCGATTTGCCCCACCAGCCGACCGTCGATGACCGCGGGGACCGAAAGAAATCGCCGGATCGGCACATGGCCTTCCGGCACGCCCGCGGAGCGAGGGTCGGTGTCGGGTTCGTTGGTGAACAACGGTTTGCGGTTGTTCAGCACCCACCCCCACAGACCGTTGAAATGTTCGAAATGGTGGGCGTCCTTTTCCGGGACCTGACATTCCGGCCAGACGTCCCGGCTGAAAATGGGCGCCACCAGCCCGCCGGTTCCTGGATCGATGTAGCCCACAAAGCCCAGAACGCTGCGGGTGAGGCGAGTGGCCTTTTCCATCACCAGCGAAGACATGACGTCCAACGTGGAAGACGAAATCAGCGCGCCGGACAGCTCCGCCACCGCCTCGTTGACCGACGCCTGCCAGGCCAGTTCCCGGGTGCGCTCCTCCACCGCCGCCTCCAGCAGGTCCTTTTCCTGGCGCAGCAGATCCTCCGACCGTTTAATTCGGAGCATGACCTTGACCTGGCTGACCAGCTCGGCCCCGCCGATGGGCTTGGTGAGAAAGGCGTCGGCCCCCAGATCCAGACCCTTGATTCGACTGCGGGAATCGGTGTGCATGCCGGTGAAAATAATGATGGGGATGTGGCGGGTCCGGTCGTCGGCCTTCAGCCGTCGGCACACGTCGAATCCGCTCAGGTCCGGCATGTTGATGTCCAGCAGGATGGTGTCCGGCTGGTCCGCGTGGGCCCGCTCGATCCCCGTCAATCCCGAGTTGACGGCGATCACTTTGATTTCCGGCATGTATTTGGACAGCAGCCGCTGGATGAAATTGAGAATTTCGGTTTCATCGTCGACGATCAGAATTTTTTCCATGGCGCATCCGTCTCCGCCTGGCCGGCTTCCCGCAACCGCTTGAGCCAGATCTCTCCCGTTTCGGTGTTGAATATCAGCTTTCGGCCGGCTTTCCCCCCCACGTCCCGATGTCGTACCCGGAGACCGGCGGAGGCGAGAAAGGCCGCCGCCGTCTCCGCGTTGATTCGGCCGACCGCGGCGACGCCGTTTACGCCGTACAAATCGCTCCCGCCGAAGAGGCCGCACGCCAGATCGTCCGGGGGGACGCCCCGGGTGCGAAGCCGCTGGAGAAGCGAGGGAAGCACGCAGGCCACGTAGCGGCCGTGTTCGGCGCATCGGGTCCGACAGGCGGCCGGCTCGGGGCAGCGCGCCAGCAGGGCATGACAGATGGCCCCGATTCGGCGTCGCGGGCTGAAAAAAGTGACCGACACGCAGGAGCCCAAAATTGTGGTCACCCGCCCGGCCTCCGGCCCGATTCCGCCGATGAACACCTCCGACGGCTTCAGAAAAACGTTTCGTCCCGCCCAATTCGGTTCCATCGGGGGCCGGAGCATGGTCATCCCCGTTTCCGATACACCGTGGAGGCCATCTGCACCAGCGGCACGTCGAGGCCGTTCAGGGTTTCGGAGTGGCCGGTGAACAGGTATCCGCCGGTCCGCAGGTGGCGACAAATGCGGCCCAGCACCGCCTCCTGGTTGTCCCGGTCGAAATAGATCAGCACGTTTCGGCAAAACACCACGTCCATGGTCCGGCGAACGCCCAGGTCCCGGGACATGAAATTGACCCGCCGGAATTCCACCCGGCCCCGAAGCTCCGAAACCACCCGCACCAGGTCTTTTTTGCTGTCCCGGCTTTTCAGCAGGTACCGCTTTCTCAGCGGCATGGGGACCGGGGCCACCTTCTCGTGGGCGTAAATCCCGGCGGCGGCGGTCCGGAGCACCTCGCCGGAGATGTCGGTGCCCAGAATGGAAAAGGCGAATCGGGGATGCTGCATCCGGTAGTCGCTCAGGACCATGGCCAGGGTGTAGGGCTCCTCTCCGGTGGAGCAGCCGGCGCTCCAGAAATGGGCCGGCCGTTCCAGCCCCGCCCCATGCTCCCGAATCAGCTCCGGCAATACCCGCGTCGTCAAATAGGTGAAGTGCTGGGCCTCCCGAAAAAAATCGGTCTTGTTGGTGGTGACCGCGTCAATCAGGTTGGGCAGTTCGGTCCGCCGCCCCTCCGGGCTGAAAACGAATTCATGGTACTGCTCGAAATCCCGCATGCCCAGCTTCCGCAGCCGTTTCTGGAGCCGGGCCTGAAGCATGGTCCGCTTGGCCGGGGGCATTTTGATCCCCAGCTCCTCCTGGATGTACCGGCTGAAGCGGAGAAAAAGCCGGTCCGACAGCGGACCAAACGTCGCGGGACGTCCCGACGCGGAAGGCGCGCCCACCCGCCGGTCGATGGATCAGGCCTCGGCGGCGGCCGGCGCGGCTTCGTCCGCGGCGGCCTCGGCCAAGGCCAGTTCGTCGCTGGAAAACACCCGATCAATGTCCAGCAGGATCAAGAAATTGTCGTCCCGTTTTCCAATTCCGTGGATAAACTCGGTGCGCCAGCGGGCGCCGATTTTGGGCGGCGGCTCGATCTGGCTGGACTCCAGGTCCAGCACTTCGTTCACCGAGTCGGCCAAGGTGCCCAGCACCGTCACCTCGCCGTCGATGGCGATCTCCATCACGATGATTCGGGTGTCCAGGGTCTGCTCGCTTTGGGGCAGACCGAATTTGCGGCGCAGGTCCATGACCGGCACCACGCCGCCGCGAACGTTGATCACGCCGCGCATGAAATCGGGGGTTCCCGGCACCTTGGTGATGGGGCACATGTCCAGCACCTCCCGCACCTGGACCACGTCCAGGGCGAAAAATTCCTCCCCCAGTCGAAAAGTCAAATATTGTGCGGTGTTCGTCGCCGTCTCGTTCATGAAATTCCTCCCTGGTTCCGACGTCGGGTGTTTCCGGCGTCCACCGTGGTTTTTTTGGCGTCATTATGGCCCAACCCGCGAAAAAGCGCCACCTTTTTCCCGGTCGGGCCGCTTGGGTTTTCCGTCCATGTCGGGCGCAAAATCGGATTCGCCGGCCGTTTCCCGCGGCGGCTTCCGCTGGGGCGCGACGGCGGAAGGTCCTTTTGGGCCCCGGCGCGGTCCGTCCGCTCTCCCGTCACTGCAACGGAATTCGCAGGGGCCGGTCCTCCTCCTCGTCGGGCGACGGAAGTTCCGCTTCTCGCCGGGACGGCGATTCGGGCCTTGCCCAGTCGGCCCAGCCCTCGGTTTCGGCTTCCCGTCCCACCTGAAAAAAGGAGACGGCTTCCAGCAGCTTTTCGGCCTGGCCCGCCATTTCCTCGGCGGTGGATGTCATCTCCTCGGCGGCGGAGGCGTTGTTCTGGATGACCATGTCGAGTTGCTGGATGGCCCTGTTGACCTGGACCGCCCCGGAATCCTGCTCGGCGCAGGCCGCGCTGATCTCCTGAATCAGCTCCGCCGTTCGCCGGATTTCCGGCACCAGTTCCGCCAGGCGCGCGCCGGCGGTTTCGGCCACCTCCATGGAGGAACGGGAAAGCCCGTTGATTTCCCGAGCCGCCGCCTGGCTGCGTTCGGCCAGTTTGCGCACTTCGGACGCCACCACCGCGAATCCTTTGCCGTGGTCTCCCGCCCGGGCCGCCTCGATGGCCGCGTTCAGGGCCAGCAGATCGGTCTGGCGGGCGATCTCTTCCACCACCGCGATTTTTTCGGCGATATCGCCCATGGCGGACACCGCTTGGGAAACCGCCTCGCCGCCTTCCGTCGCCTTTCGGGCCGCGCCGGTGGCCATTTTTTCCGTCTGGGCCGCGTGTTCCGCGTTCTGGCGGATGTTGGCGGCCATCTCCTCCATGGAGGCGGAGGCTTCCTGGGCGGCGGCCGCCTGCTCGCCGGCGCCCTGGGACATCTGGGCGGCGCCGTCGTTCAGGGCCCGGCCGGCGGCGGCGACGCCGGTGGCGCCGGACCGCACTTCGGCGATGGCCGATCGGAGTTGTTGAACCATCATCTCCAGGGCTTGGAGAAGCCGGCCCATTTCGTCCTCCCGATCCACCTGGATGTGTCCGGTCAGGTCGCCCATGGCCACGGTTTCGGTGATGGTTTGCGCCCTGGTAATGGACTCCCGAATGCCCCGGCCCAGAAAAAAGGACAGAAACGCCCCGGCCAGGACGGCCGGCAAGGAAATGCCAACCATCCAGCCGATGGCCCCTCGAATCCGATCGTGGACCGCCGCCACCTGGGCCGTTCGAGCGGCCTCGGCCATTTCCTGCACGGCGCGCGCCGCTTCCACCATGCGGGTCTCCGCCTCGGTCTGGACGGCCATCAGGTCCCGGTAGCCGGAAAAGGCGGCTCCGTAGGCCTCGATGGCCGACGCGGCCCGGTCCAGGGGACCGCGTTCTTCCGCCGGCAGCCGGCTCCGCAGTTCTTCGACGGTCCGGCGAATTTGGGCCATATCCGAGGCCCACGCTTCCTCAAATCCGGTTTCCCTGGCGAGAATGACCTCTTTTTCGTTTTTCCGAGCGTTCAGAAGGGTCTGGATGACGGTTTCGGCGTCGGAGAGATTGTTCAGCCGGTCGGCCATCCAGCGGTCCACCTGCCGCTGGCTCTCCGCCAACTGGGTCCGCTGGTCGGCCTGGATGGCCTCCATCTCCTCGACGGCGCGTCCGGCCGTCCGCACCAGCGCCTGGGATTGGACGGCGCCGTCGGTGGCCAGATATTGAAGGAAGGATTCCATATAGGCCTGCATGCTTTCCAAAATCATGTCGGCCTGTTCCACGTTTCGTTCCAGGGTGAAGCGCCGCCGGAGGTCCATGGTCAGGTCGATGATTTCCTGGACGATGGCTTGCCATTCCTGAAAAATTTCGGTGTCGAAATCGTACATCAGCCAGGTGCGCAACGCCTTGGCGGCCAGCGCCAATCGCACCAGCCGGGCGGCGTCGTCGGCCTTTTCCAGTTTGTCCCGCAAAAAGGCCCGCCCTTCGGCCCGGATCGTTTGAATCCGTTCTTCCTGGTCGTTCCGGAGCCCGCCGGTCTGGGCCAGGGCCGCCTCGGCAAGGGCCCGCATTTCGGCCATCCGTTCCTCCCGCCGGCGTTGGAGCGACCGGTACTCGCGAAAGGCGGCGCCGTAGGCGGCCGCCGCCTCCGACACGGCCGTCAGCCGTTCCCGTTCCCGGGCCTCGGGCAGGGCCGCCCGGGCCGACTCGATGGTCCCGCCCAGCCGGTCCAGAATTTCCCCGACGGCGTTCGCCGAGGCTTCGTCCGTCCGGAGGATGAAATTCTTCTCCTGTTGACGGGCGGCCCGGATGTCGGCGGCCAGCGCGTTCAGCCGGTCCGCGGCGCCCACCCGATTTCCAATGGCCACGAAACCGGTGGCGGCAAAACCGGCAACCAGGGCGAGGAGGACCAGAACCAGCCCGAACCCGCCGTACAGCCGCTTCGCGATGGTGACATGCTTCCAGCGTCTCATTTTGCCTCCCCTCCCAGAGGGCCCGCCAGGGAAGGGCGGGCCGGGTTTTAATAGCGTTCAAATTCCGGGTCATCCGCAAGGTCGGAATCTTCCCGGAGTCGGATGGCCGGAGGCGCGGCGGCCGGACCGCCGCCCTTCATCTCGGACCTCCCGGGGTGCGCCTGGCCGGACGCCTTTCCGGTGATTCGGGATCGGGATTCCGGCTTCCGGGGTGCGGAGCGATCCCTGCGTTTTCCGTTGCCGCCCTCCCGGGGGCCGCCGGCCGTTTCCACCCGAAAGAAGGCCATGACCTCCCGTAGATGTTCCGCCTGGTCGGCGAGCCCGTCGGAGGTGGTGGACAGCTCCTCCGACGTGGAGGCCATTTCCTCGGAGGCCGAGGCGTTTTGCTGGATCACCTGATCGAGCTGCTGGATGGCCTTGTTGATCTGCTCCGCCCCGCTGTCCTGCTCGTTGCAGGCGGCGCTGATCTCCTGGACCAGTTCGGCGGTTTTTTCGATGTCGGGCACGAGCTGGTCCAGCATGTGGCCGGCCCGCTCGGCCACGTCCACGCTGGAGCCGGACAGATCGTTGATCTCCGCGGCCGCCTTCTGGCTGCGCTCGGCCAGCTTGCGGACCTCGGAGGCCACCACGGCGAAACCCTTGCCGTATTCCCCGGCCCGGGCCGCCTCGATCGCCGCGTTCAAGGCCAGCAGGTCGGTCTGGCGAGAAATTTCCTCGATGATGCCGATCTTTTGGGCGATCTTTTTCATGGCCGTCACGGTTTCTTTCACCGCCTCGCCCCCGCCCCGGGCGTCTTGGGCCGATTTCAGGGCGATTCGCTCGGTCTCCTGGGCGTTGTCGGCGTTCTGTCGGATGTTGGAGGCCATTTGTTCCATGGAGGCGGATGCCTCCTCGGCGGAGGCGGCCTGCTCCGACGCGCCCTGGGACATCTCCTCGGACGTGGCGCTCATGGATTGGGAGGTGGCGCTCATCTCCCGGCTGCCCTCCAGCACGCCGTCCGCCGCCCGCTGCACTTCGCTCACGATCCGTCTCAGCCGTTCCAGCATGTCCCGCAGGGCGTCGGCCAGCCGACCCACCTCGTCGCCCTGGTCCACGTCGATGGCCGCGGTCAGGTCTCCGCCGGCCACTTGACGGGCGAAACTTACGCCCTTGTCGAGCGGTCGCGTGACGGTGCCGGCGAAAAAGACGGCGAAGACGATCACCAGGAGGCCGATGGCCAGACCGATGCCGGCCACCGTGAAGACCAACTTGCGGATGGGGGCTTGCACCTCCGCCACGTCGATTTCCGCCAGCAGGGCCCACCGGGCGTCCCACAATTGAATCGGCGTAAAGGCGGAAAGGACGGGGTTGCCGTTGTAGTCGAGAATTTCCTTTTTGTCGGCGGCGCCGTTCAGGGCCGCTTTCGCCGCTTCGGTCTTGACGCTGCCCCGGGTGGGATCGGCGAAGGAGGCGGCCACGGAGTGATGGACCGGGTCCAGGTAGCTGTCGGACCGCATCAGATGGTCCGATCCCACCAGGTAGGTTTCTCCCGATTCGCCCATCCCGGACCGCTCCTGCATGATGGCGTCCACCGCGTCCAGGTTGAGCTGAAGGGCGACGATCAGCTCCACCTCGCCGCGATACATCACCGGTTCCGCCAGAAAGGCGGCGGGTTCGTTGTTGCTGGGCGGGTAGAGCCGGTAGTCGGCGAATCCAAAGCGGCCGCTTTGTTTGACCCGGGCGATCAGTTCTCCCAGGTTGGTGTCGGCGTATTTCCCGGAGAGGATGTTGGTCTGGTAGTCGTCCTCGTGAAGGACGGTGTAAAATATCCGGCCCTGGGGGTGGATTAGAAAAAGGTCGTAATAGTGGTAGGTCTGGATGAATTTCGCGAAGAAATCGATTCGGTCTTCTCCCCGTTGGGGATCGATGGCTTCCGCCAGGTTGATTTTGGACACGCAGGCCCAGTTCAGACCGGGAATGTCCAGCGGATCGTAGCTGACCATCACCAGATCGCCGGAGGAGTCGGTGAAGACGCCCCGGCCCGCGTTCCCCTCCAGCGCCTCCTGGATGTAGGGGGTGGAAATGGGATGGCCGATGACGTAAGTTCCTTTTTGCATGGTCAGCATGTCGCTGCGAAAGGCGGCGACGTCGTCCCGACGGCCCACCAGGTAGGTTTCCCCGGTTTCGCCCATCCCGTTCCGTCGCTGGACGATGGCGTTGATGGGTTCCGGGGAAATTTGCGCGGCCACCACTCCGGCGGTCTCCCCGTCGATTTCCAGCGGCGCGCCGATGAAGGCGGCCTGCCGATTGTCGGAGGGCGCGTAGGGGGCGAAATCCTGAATCGCCACTCCGTCCAGGGCGGCGGTGAAACAATGGGCCAGCGGACTGTCGCGAAGGGGGCCGGTGCGCAGGTTCTGGCCCAGGTCGGATTCCTCGGCGGCGGAAAAGACCACGTTGCCGCCGCGATCCACGAGAAAGAGGTCGTGGTAGCCGTAGGCCTCCCGGTAGGCACGCAGCCACGGCCCGTAGCTGGTCCGGGCCTGTGTCCAGGCGGGACCGCCCACCCGTTTTTCTTCGTAGTGAAAGGCGGCCGTCAGATCGGAGAAAGCCTGGCGCGTGGTGGGGTTGTCCGCCAGAACCGATGCGTCGGAGATCCGTTCCTGGAAGAAGTCGCTGACCTGGGACCGTTTGAGTTCCTGGATCGCGGACAGCCGTTTAAAGGCTTCGTTCTGGAGACCCGTCACGGTTTCCAGCAGAACGGAAAGGTCGCCTTCCCGCTCCTGAAAAAATCGCTCGATCTGTCGCTTTTTGATCTCCCGTACGGCTTCGAGCTGACCGAAGGCCGTGCGCATCAGCGAATCCGTGGCGAGCCGGCTGCTCCAGAATCCCACCAGGGCGATGGGCAGCAGACCGACGGCCAGAAACAGGGCGATCAGTTTCGGTTTCATGGAAACATCTTTCAACCGTTTCATGGACAACCCCCTTTCCCGCGCAAGTTCGACTTCCGCTTGCGCGCCGGCCCGGGGCCGGGCTTAAATTTTCGCTGTTTCCGCCGTTCGGCCGCTCCCTCTGGTTTTTGTTGGCGGGTCTAGGCTCTCCTCGACGTTTCCGTCGAGGGCGGGGACGTTTGCGGAATTCTCCATGCGGTGCTCGGGAGCGACGAGTTGCGCTCGTCGCTTGATTCCGGCCATGTTCCGATTCGACGAGCGCAAATCTTCGCTCCCGGAGGCATGGTTTTTTATTGATTGCAAATCGCCAAAAAGGCTAATGAGCCCCCGCTCCCTGCTTCTGGGCGGCCTCCACCATCCGGTCCACGTCCAGAATCAGCGCCACGGTTCCGTCCCCCAAAATCGTCGCGCCGGACATGCTTTTCACGTCCCGATACATCTTTCCCAGGCTTTTGATGACCGTTTGGTGCTGCCCCACCACGTGATCCACGCCGAGGGCGATCAACTGGCCGCCGGCTCTCATCACCACCACTTTTTGAATGTTCGGCGTGTCGCCCTCATGGCCGAAGCGTTCGCGGAGGGACAGGTAGGAAATGAATTCCCCGCGGACTTCCAGAATGTTGCGTTCCTGGGCCCGGTCGGCCGCCTCTCGCTTCAGTTCCAGACATTCTTCCACGGCCAGCAACGGAAGGATGTAATAGTCCTCCCCCACCCGCACCAGCAGGCCGTCGGAGATGGCCAGGGTCAGCGGCAGCCGAAGGGTGACGGTGGTTCCCCGGCCGGCGCGGCTGTCCACCTCCACCGAGCCCCGAAGGCTTTCCACCCGGCGTTTGACCACGTCCATGCCCACGCCGCGCCCCGATACGCCGGAAACCGCCTTGGCCGTGGAAAAACCCGGGTTGAAAATCAGATTGCACAGTTCTTTTCGGTCCAGATCGGCGTCCTCGGGAATCAGCCCCTTTTCGATGGCCCGGGCCCGCACGGCCGCCAGATCGATCCCCGCCCCGTCCCCGGAAACTCGGATGACCACCTCGGGTCCGGAATGTTCGGCCGCCAAATGCAGCGTTCCCTGCCGGGGCTTTCCGGCGGCCTCGCGAACGTCCGGCGTTTCAATGTCGTGGTCCACCGCGTTGCGGATGATGTGGACCAGCGGATCGTTGAGCTGTTCAATCACCGTTTTGTCCAGTTCGGTCTCCTCCCCTTCGGTGACCACCGTGACCTCCTTGCCCAGCTCCAGGGCAAGATCGTGGACCAGCCGACGGAAGCGACGGAAGGTGTTGCCCACCGGAAGCATTCGGATGTTCATGGTGTTGTCCCGAAGGTCGGCCGACAGCCGTTCCACCTCCTCGGCGATGGCGGTCAACTCCGCGTCTTCGGCGATGGAGGCCTTTCGGGTGAGCCGAGCCTGGACCGTGACCAGCTCCCCCACCCGGTCCACCAGCGCGTCCAGCTTTTCGGCGGCCACCCGAATGCTGGACGTGGTCATGTCGGTCTGTCGGCGGCGTTGGGCCTCTTGCAGCCGCTGTTGCTCCATCAGCGCAGAGGCCAGGGTGTCCCGGTCCACGGCCTGGGCTTCCATCAAGATTTCGCCCACCCGTTTCTTTCCCCGCAGGAACCGCTCCAAATCCTCCGACCGGATGTCGCCCCGCTCCACCAGAATGTCGCCGATGCGGCGAGTTTCCCCCTCCTCCCCCAGCTTCAGCGGATGGATATCCAGTTCGCACTGGTCCTCCACGAAAATGAAGACGTCTTTGAGGGCGTTCACGTCGGCGCCGGTTTGAATCAAAATGTCCCAGGTGAGGTAGCAACTTTCGGGGTCCAGGGAAGACAGCGGCGGGACTTTCCGCTGAATGGCGGCGATTTCGCATTGCCCCATGCCCCGGAGTTCGTCCAATAGGAGAATCGGGTTGGTTCCGCCGCGGAAAAGATCGGGGCCGGGACGGAAGCGAACCCGGAAGAGGCGTTCCTCGGCGTCCAAGGGCTTTTCCAGGTGGAGGGACGGCGATTGGGGCGCGGCGGCGCCGCCGGGAAGGGTTTCGATAAAGGCCTGGACGATCCGGCGCTCCTCGGCTTCGTCCACGGGGTCGCCGTTGACCATTTGGCGGATCAGGTCGCAGGCCTGGAGGGTGGTTTGAACGAGTTCCGGGGTGACCGCCACCCGCCCGTCTCGCACCAGGTCGAAAACGGTTTCAATTTCGTGGGTGAAGGCGGCGATGTCGTCGAATCCGAACATGGCGCCGGACCCCTTGATGGTATGCATGGAACGAAACACCTGGCCCACCAGTTCCGCGTCTTCGGGGGTGTTTTCCAGCTCCAGCAAGGCCGCCTCCAGCTCGGCGAGCAGTTCAAAAGCCTCTTCCCGGTACACGTTGCGGTGGTCTTCCATACCCAAGGCTCCTTGGTGAACGTTTCAACGGAAACGCCGCGAACGGCGGTAGGGGGACAAGTTTACCCTTTACCATGCAAGTTATTATTAAAAAAGATTTTTCTGTACAAGGCTTCCGTCAGTGCCTATGGTCCTTGATGGCGTGAAGGAGCCGGAAGTCGGGAGCAAAATCAAGGACCGCAAAGTCAAAAGAAGTCTGGCGTCCACATTCTTCATTCTGACTGATTCCCAAATTCTTTTTTCTGACTTCTATATTCTTTATCCTTGCTTCTATCTCTTCATTCTTTCTATCGAAACACGGAAAGGAGATGGCCATGAAGGAAAACCGGTTTGCGGCGGTCTGGGCGGCGTTCGCGGCGGACGCTTTGGCCTTGGGCGCCCACTGGATATACGAACCCGATCAGATTCAATCCACCCACGGCCGGGTGGAACAGTTTGTGTCCCCCGCGTCGGGGTCTTTTCATACCCAACGAAAGGCCGGCGAATTTACCCACTACGGGGATCAGATGCGCATTCTGCTGGCCTCGGTGGCCGAAACCGGGGGATTCGACTCGGAAGATTTCGGCCGGCGGTGGCGGGAAACCATGTCCGACTACGACGGCTACATGGACAAGGCCACCAAAACCACCTTGGCGAATCTTTCCGAGGGAAAAACGGGAAGGGATGCGGCCTCCGGCTCCACCGATCTGGGCGGTCCGGCCCGCATGGCCCCGCTGGCGCTGCGCTATCCGGACGATCCCGAGGCCATGGCCCAGGCCGCCCGGGAACAGACCGCCCTGACCCATGGCGGCAGGGAGGCGGTCATCTCCGCCAGTTTTCTGGCCTGGACCGTCTACCGGCTCCTGCAAGGGACCGACCCGGTTTCGGCCCTTCGGGAGACGGCGGAAAGCGACGAGTTTCAGCCGACCCGGTTTCCGGACTGGGTGGAGGCGGGCATCGCCGCCGCCGGCCAGGAAAGCGTTTCCGCCATCGGCCATTTCGGTCGGGCCTGTGATACGGTCATGGCGTTTCCCGGGGCGGTGCAGCTTATCGCCCGCTATCCCGAAGACCTGAAGGAAGCCCTGATTCAATCGGTGATGGCCGGCGGAGACAGCGCCTCCCGAGGCATGATGGTGGGGACCCTTCTGGGCGCGCACTTGGGGGTTCAGGCCATTCCCCCGGCCTGGATTGACGGGTTGACCCACCGGGAGGAAATCGAGGGGTACATCGCGAAATTGAGCTGAGGGGTTGTCGGGGGGGCGCGAAGAAAATCGCCCTTTTTTGGAGGGCGATCTGGGAGGGTTTTTGGGGCTTCAAACGCCGAGGCGAAGCCATGAACACCGGCGTTGCAAAATTGAAGACCGCGCTTCGGGGGGAAAATCTCCCCGGCCCGCCTTTGGAAAGGGGGGATGAACACGCTTAACCGGCGCGCCATTTTTCGATGGCTTGGACCACGTAGGGAAAAAGGCCGTCCACGATCCGGCGGTAGCCTTCGGCGTTGGGATGAATGCCGTCGTCCTGGTTGAGGGAGGGCTCCATGGCGACGCCTTCCAGGAAGAAGGGAACCAGGATCGCCTCTTTTTCCCGGGCCACGTCCGGGTAGACCGCCGCGAATTCCCGGGTGAATTCCTCGCCCATGTTTCGGACCATTTGCAGGCCGGTCAGGATCACCACCACGCCTCGATTTTGGAAAATCTCCACCGTTTCGGCGATGTTCTTCCGGGTAACCGCGGGATCGACGCCCCGCAATCCGTCGTTGGCTCCGGTTCCCAGAATCACGATGTCCGGTTCCAGCTTGAGGACCCACTCCGCCCGGGACTTCGCCCCGCTGCTGGTTTCCCCGCTGATGCCCGCGTTGACCACCTGGAAGTCGTATCCCGCCTCCCGAAGTCGCGCCTCCAGCACCGCCGGATAGGCCTCCCCCTCCGGAAGGCCGAAGCCTTCGGTCAAGCTGTCGCCCACGGCAACGATCGTGCCTTCTGCGGCGCCTTCGGTCGCCGTTGAATCGGTGACGGTTGGAGGTTGGGCGGTGGTGGAATCGGCCGGCGCGGCCGGCGCTTCTGGGGCGTCGGTCTTTTGGCAACCGACGATGATTCCCAGAAAAAGTAGCAGAAAAAAAGCAAATCGGTTGTATTGGCGTGTCATTCCGCCTCTCGATCTGAAGGGTGGTTTTCCATGAATTTCGGGTTTCCGCCTCGGCGGGCTCCGCGCGAAACGGGAGGCGGAGCCCGCCGGAATGCACTCCCAGCGGCGTCGAGAACGAGAAAAAAATACTGTTCGGGGAAACGGGACTTTTGGGACGGTTTGGATCGCGCCGCAGAAACGGCTCAGTCCTCCCGATTTCCCCGCCGCCGAAAAAATCGCTCGATCCGCTGTTCCCGAAGATAACGAAGCATGGCCCGGGGAAAGCGGAAACCGAGCGGGAAGCCCATGGAAAGGAGGCGCAGGTCCCAAACCAGCAACGGGTAGCCCCAGCGCGCCCGGCGTAGCACGCCCACCCCCACCAGCAAGTGAACCAGCCCCAGGGTCAACAGCGCCAGAAGAATCCACTTCGCGGAAGGCGGCACGGGCGCGGCGTCAACCCAGACCAGGACGGCCGCGCCGATGTCCGCCACGCCGGCCGCCAACACGAGTTCCCCGAAGCGACGAACCGGGCGGAAGGGATGTTCTTCGACGTGCATGGTCCCCTCCATACCTATTCCGCCGTTTGTTCGCGGAGGAAAACCACCGGCTTTTTGCGGAGAACCGGCCGGGTGGCCGCGCCGCCCACCCCCATCACCAAAACCGCGGCGGCCAGAACCATCAGCAGGCTGGAGAGCGGACGCGGGGCGTATTCGATTTCGAAAAGGCGAACGCAGACGATCCAGGCCGCGATCTGGGCGATCCCCAGCCCCAGCAGGCCGGAAAGCAGACCGAGCACCGCGTTTTCCAGGGCGAACACCGTCAGCACGAACCGGCTTTTCGCCCCCAAAATCCGGAAGTAGACCGCCTCTTGAATTCGGGCGAAGCGGGTGGCCAGAATGGAGCTGACCACGATGAGCAGACCGGCGGCCAGGCTGAACAGGGTGAAAAACTGGACGATGGCGGACAGTTTCCCCAGCAGCTCCGAAAGGGTCCGGATGGTCTGGGTCACGTCGATGACCGTGACGTTGGGAAAGGTCCGGACCACCTCGTTCTGCAGGGGGCCGATCCGCTCCGGCGGGACCCGGATGGCGGAGAAGGCGGTTTGGGGCGCGTCCGCCAGCAGGGAATCCGCCGGGAAGACGAAGTAAAAATAGGGCCGAATGGTGTCCCGCATTCGTTTCCGGATGCTGGAAATGGTGGCCGTCACCGGGACGCCTTGGACGCGGAAGGTCAGCCGGTCGCCGATTTCCAGCGGCCGGATATCCACCACGTCCTGCAGAACCGACACCTGCAACCCTTCCGCCTCGGGTCGATACATGGTCTCGCCCCGAATGATCTCCTCGTCGGGCAACGGCTCGTCCCGGTAGGTCAGGTTAAAGGGACGGGCCAGATCGTCGCCCCGGCGTTGGCGTTCCACTTCCGGGTCGATGGGTTCGTCGTTGATCGCTTTCAAATGGGCCCGAATGGCCGGGTAAAACCGGGGCCGGTGGCCCAGCAGTTCCGCGAAGGGATCTAGCTGGTCGGGCTGAAGGTCGATGAAAAACAGATTCGGGGCGTCCTTGGGGTAGGACCGGGTAAAGGCGGCGTTCAAATTCTGCTCCGTCAAATACAGGGCGAAGAGCACCGCCGTGGCGGCGGCCAGGGTCACGGTCACGGCCAAGGTGGCGTTGCCCGGCCGAAAGAGTCCGCGAACCGCCTGGCGAAGCCGGAGGTTCCGGGGCCGCAGTCTTCGCAGGCCGGCCAGGGCCAGGGCCGCGAGGCCGGCGGTGACCAGCGCCAGAACCACCGTCCCCAGCACGAACCAGAGTCCAATGCCGACGTCCCGAAGCTGCCAGATCACCGCGCCCGCGAAGAGAAGCAGGATCGCCGCGACGGCCAGATAAAAGGGGACGCCTCTTGCGTGGGCCGGCATTTCCTTCCGAAACACGGCGGCCGGCTTGATCTCCCGCAGGCGATATAGCGGCAGGAACGCGAAAAGCCCGGCCGCCACAATGCCCAGGAGCAGGCCTTCCAGCACGGAGAGCGGCGAAACGGTCAGGGTCATTTCCGGGGGCAGCAGCGGACCAAACAGGACCGGCAGGAGAAACTGAAACGCCAGTCCCAGGGCCAGTCCGAGGACCGTCCCCGCCAGCCCCAGCAGCGCCACCACGACCAGCAGATTTCCGGTGACGAAGCCGCCCGAGGCGCCCAGGGTCCGGATGACGGCCACCGTCTCCACCTTCTCCCGCAACAGGGCGGTGAGGGCGCTGTGAATGCCGACTCCGGCCAACAGCAGGGTGAACGCGCCGATCAGCGCCAGAAAAAAGAGGAAATTGTCGAAAAACCGGCCGACCCGGGAGCCGGCGGTCCGATAGGTTTCCACCCGCTCCTGCCCCACGATGACGTGGGCCCCCAGTTCCTCGGCCAGGGCTTCCGCCGCGGTTCCGGGCAACGCCTTCAGCAGCAGACGGTGGCGCACCCGGCTGCCCGTTTCGATCAGCTCGATGGCGTCCCGGTCCGCGTGGGAGACAAACAGCCGCGGACCAAAGGACAGAAAGGATACCGGCCGGTCCGGCTCTCGGGTCACCACGTCGGCGAGGATCAAGATGGCCTCTCCCACCCGGATCCGGTCGCCCACGGATAGGCCGAGCCGATCCAGCAGCCGCTGCTCGGCGATGGCGGTTCCCGGCCGCAGCGTCTTTTCGAAGGGTTCCCCGGACGCCAGCTCCACCGTTCCGTAAAACGGATATCCCGGTTCCACCACCTTGAGTTCGGACAGCAGGCTTTCGTCCGCCCCGGCGGGCCGGACCATGGAATAGAATCGCCAGTACCGCGCGGCCCGGGCTTTCCCCTCCCCTTCCAGCCTCTCCGCCGCCGCCAAAAGCTCCGGAGAGAAGGGATAATTGGACTTGATGACGACGTCGGCGGCGTGCAGGCTTCGGGCGTCCCGCAGCAGGGCGCGGTGGATGTTCCGACCCAGGCCGTCCACGGCCACCAGGGTCACCACCGAAAGCGCCACGCACAGCACCAGCACCCCGGCCTGTCGTCCCGAGCGGGTCAGCTCCCGCCGGATGAAGCGGCTATGCAGCACGCCGTTCCTCGGACACCACCCGGCCGTCCCGCAGGGTGACCACCCGGTCGGCGGCGGCCGCCACCTCCTGGCTGTGGGTCACCAGCACCAGGGTGATCTCCCGCTCCCGACGAATTTCGGCCAGCAGCGCCAGGATGGCCGCGCTGTTTTCGGAATCGAGATTTCCCGTGGGCTCGTCGGCGAACAGAATGGCCGGGTCGTTGATGAGCGCCCGGCAAAGGGCCACCCGCTGCTTCTCCCCGCCGGAAAGCTGGTGGGGGAAGTTTTCACTTCGTCCGTTCACCCCCACTCGGGCCAGCAGCTTCCCGGCCCGTTCCAGGGCGTCCCGATCCCCTTTCAATTCCGCCGGGAAGGCCACGTTTTCCAGCGCCGAAAGCGACGGGACCAGATGGAAGGATTGAAACACGAAGCCGAAGCGCCGGTTGCGGAGCGGGGCCAGGGCTTCCTCGTCCATTTCGGTCAGTTCCGCGTCCCCGACCCGGACGCTGCCGGCGTCGGGCCGGTCCAGGCCGGAAAGAATGGACAGGAGGGTGGTTTTTCCGCTGCCGCTGCTGCCCTGAATCACGAGAAATTCCCCCGATGGCGCCAAGAGGGACACGTCGTCCAGGACTCGGATGGGCCGATTGCCGACCCGGTAGGTTTTGCTGATTTGTCGGACTTCCAAAATGGGCATGAATGATTCCCGGTTCGTTGAACGTGTTTCAGGAAGGCTTTGAAGAGAAAATAAGGGCCGGGTTGGTTCCTGTAAACGGCGGGGAGCTGGGAGGCGTTGAAAAGCGGAGCATGGGTCGATCCGGCGACGCGAGGGCGAGGCCGGTGCGGCTTGGCCCAGACCCGGTTTCGGCAGGGGGACCCGGAAAGGCCATTCGGGGGAAACCCGTTTGGGCGCGCCGGGTCAGCCGGCCATGCCCTTCAGCAGCGCGGCCACGTTTTTTCCCAGGACGTCGTGGTTGTAGCCGCCCTCCAGCACGGCGAAACAGCCGCCCCCGGAACGGTCGGCGGCGGCGCGAACCAGGGCGCCCATGGTCGTGTAGTCCTCGGTTTCCAGCAGGCCGCCCCAGTCGTCCACGTGATGGTCGAAGCCGGCGGAAATGCCGATGATGTCGAAGTCCCGGTCCGAAAGAAGCTGCGCCACGGTTTGGATGTAGGCCCGCCGGTTTTGCTCTTTGGGATTGTGGAGGGTCACCCAGTCCCGATGGCCCAAAATGTTGACGTTGCCGTCGCCGTAGTGAAGGTCGAAGTCCAGCACGAAGGCGGATTGAATCCGGCCCCGGTTGTGAAGCGAGAGCAGCGCCACGGCCATGTTGCAGTAGTAACAGAAGCCCCAGGAACTCTGGGCGGAGGCGTGATGGCCGGGCGGACGGACCAGGGCGAAGGCGGGCTCTTTCAAGCCGATTTCCGCCGCCTGGATGGACCCGCCGGCGGCCAGCGCGGCGATTTCGTGCAGCCCCTTTTTTCGAACGGTTTCCATGTGGCTTTCCACGTGGGCCAGGGCGATGTCTTCGTCCGACGCGGGACGGGCGGCGACCATGGGATAGCGGCCCTCGATGGCCCTCATGACGGCTTCGATTCGGCCTCTGGCCGCCGCCGGGTCGGCGGTGTAAACGGAATAAAAGTCGGGGTGAAATATGATTTTCATGGCGTTTCTCCGTGACCGGCGTGTGGAATGGCGGGCGACCTTCCCGGCGATTCCGGGCGCTGTTTGGGTTGTGGAGGGCGAACCCGAACGGTTGTATAAACCGGAAAGGGGGTCAGGGTAAAGGGCGGGGTCTTCTATCGATTGCAATCGTCGGACCGCCGTGGTAAACCCTTTTCCGTTTCCGCCACCCCACCTTTTTCAGCCCGATCCCCGGCGCGCCCCGGCCCTTCCGAATCGACGGCCGGCCAGAACCTTTCCACGCCGCCGGATCGGCCGGGAGCGATTCATGGAACTCGGCGACGTCGTTTTCGGCAACACCACCGTCCAGGATCTGCTGATTTACATCGCCATCTTCGCGGCCGCCCTCTGGCTGATCGGCTTCATCCGGAAATTTTTCAAAACGGAAGAAGACAGCCCCCACCATCAGACCGTCCGCTGCGCCTCCTGCGGGTGGCGGGGAAAGGTCAGCCGGCACGTGGCCCGTTGCCCCAAATGCAACCAGCCCATCGGCGGAGGCGCGGCCGGCGGCGGAAAATGAATCTTCCCGTCGTTTATCCCCCCATCCGAAGGGCCGTGGTGGCCTTTGTGCCGCGCAACGACCGGGAACACGGAATTCTGGGTTCCGGCTTCGTGGTGCGCTCCGACGGTCTGGTGGCCACCAATCGGCACGTGATTCAGGCGTTTTCCGAGCTGGAACCCGCCGCCGATGAATCCTGGCCGGTGGTCGCGGTTCTTTTTCATCCGGACCCGGACGGGTGGACCGCCGTTCGGCTGCCGGTGGTGGGCGTGGCCGCTTCGGGGTTGCGATCCGGGCTGCCCCGGGGCGCGGATTTGGGGCTGGTCCGGGTCCATGCCCGGAATTTGCCCCCGCTGACCCTGGCCGGATCGGAACCCATCGCCGAGGGAACCCCCGTGGCCACCGCCGGGTTTCCATCCGGCCCCGGCGCGCTGGATGCCCCGGGCGCGCTGCGGCAGCGGGGTCCCACTCTTCAGCGCGGCATCGTCAGCGCCATCCTTCCCCACCCCGCCGCGCCGCCGGCGGCCTTCAGCATTCAGATCATGGCCCACGGCGGGGCCAGCGGTTCGCCCATTTTTCTGCCGGACACCGGCGCGGTGGTCGGTGTGCTCTACGCGGCCCTGGTGGGCGCCGGCCGAACCGCCCGAGGCGACACCCATGCCCTGCCCACCCCCATCAGTTACGCCGTTCCGATCCGCGCCCTGGAAAAAATGCTGGACGAATTCGAGCGTCATCCGGAATGGGCCGCGCCCGCCGACGCGCCCTCCTTCACCGAGCATCTCTGCGAAAGCCGAAACGGCCGCCGATTCCAGGACGGCGTTTGCCTGCGGGAGGAAACCGACGAGATCGTGGAAATTCTTCAACCCCCCAACCCTGGCCAAGGAGAGACGACATGAAGGAGACCCTGAAACCGGGCATCACCCACAAATTTTCCTACGTCGTTCCCGAAAACAAAACCGTCCCCCACCTGTTTCCGGACATTCCCGAGGGCGCGGAAATGCCGGTGGTTCTGGCTTCCGGATTCATGGTGGGGCTCGTCGAGTTTGCCTGCATCAAGGCCATCAATCCGCACCTGGATTGGCCCGCCGAGCAAACGGTGGGGATCGGATTCCATCTGAATCACACCGCCGCCACCCCGCCGGGGTTTACCGTGACGGTGCGGGTCGCCCTGGAGGCGATGGAGGGCAAAAAGCTGACCTTCTCCGTGGAAGCCCACGACGGCGTGGATACCATTTCCAAGGGAACCCACGAGCGGTTCGTGATTCAGGCGGAGAAATTCAACGCCGGCGTGGCCAAGAAGGCCGCCCAGGGGTAGTTTTCCGCCCCCGACAGGACCGGTTCCCCTGGCGGACTTCCGGCCCGCCCAAGGCGCCGGGGAGCCGTCCGCCGGGGAACACGGAGGCCATCCGATTCCGCTTCCGCCGCGGGGATGGCCGTGTGGATTGCGTCGCGAAATGTTTCAAAAAGGTCCGGTTGGAGATGCATTCCGACCAAAAGGCCCGTTTTCGGGCCGAGGGCGGGGCGAGCCGGCAAAAAGGAATTTTTTGACATGAAGAAATGGCGTTGCGTTCTTTGCGGCTACATCCACGAGGGAGAAAAGCCGCCCCATCAGTGCCCCGTTTGCGGCGCGCCCGCTCGGATGTTTGAGGAAATCAGCGGGTAAGCGGTTTGGGGAGCGCTTGCAAAGTCGGCGGAAATGGTTACCGTCTCTTCCATGCGATCGAGCGATCCATCCGCAATCCATCCCAGCAAAGGAGGCGACCATGCAAGACACCGGCAATCTGCAATTGAAGGTCCAGGAAATGGCCGACTGCTATGCCACGTCCGATCCGCTTCGGGAAATGTCCATCATCGAGAAGGAAGAGAACAAGGAAGAAGGGGCCATCAAGTGGCTGGCCCTCGCCGCCCTGCACGGCGTGAACCAGAACGCGGAGAAGATTACCATTCACCAGTCCGCCGGCGGCGAGGTTACCGTGACCGCCAAGTACCGAAAAACGGAATTGCCCAATCCGGGCGGGGACGTGGCCGGGAAAATTTTCGAGACCATGGGCGCGATCACTCACATGGACGGCGACAAGGTGAAGATGCCGCTTTCATTGGGCGTGCGAAACGATAGCGTTCCGCTGAAGGTCAAAATCAAGAGCAAGGAAGGCGGCAAGAGCCTCACGATCAAGTTTCAGGACTGATTTCAGGACGGGTGTCCTCCCGCCGCGCGGCCCTTCACGCCGCCGCGCGGCCGGTCCTCTCCCCCCGCGCCATTCTTTTTCCCCGTCCCAAGGCGCGGGCCGGACAACCCCGATCAAGCGTTTTCCTTGCCGATAAAATCCCTGGAACAATCCATGACCGAATGTCACGCCCGACACTGGCGGCCTCTTCTGGAAGCAGCGGCGAAGCGACGGACCCGCGACCGGTTTGAAGTCGTCCTGGCCGACGAGGCGGGCGCCCTTTTTCGGGAACGGTTTTTGCCGCAAATCCCGCCCCCGATCCTTTTCCGGGGCGACTCCATGACCATGAAGGCCGCCGGTCCGCTGGACGAAATGGAAAGCCGGTCGGGCGGGGAGATCGTCCGGACCTTCGAGCCCGGCGTGCCCTGCTGGTGGATCTGTTCGTCTCCGGGGTCGACGCGGCGACGGAAGCCGGCCAATCTGGACATGATGGGCAATCGCGCCGGCGGCATCGCCTTCGGGCCGCGCCATGGGGCGCTCTTCGTCGGCGGGGGCAAGATCGTTCCGGACCTCCCCGCCGCCACGACCCGAATCCGGGAGTGCGCCGCCCCGCGCGACGCCATCCGCCATGGTTTCGACACCCCCTGCGCCCACGCCGGCCGCCGCGCCGACTGCAACAGCCCCCGGCGCGGCGGCAACGCCTGGTCCAACATGGAAAAATCCTTCCCGCCAGGCCCCATTCGGATCGTCCTGATCAACGCGGATTTGGGGCTGTAGGCGGTACGGTGGAAACTCTTCCCGAACCGGTTTCCCTCAGATCCCGGCTGGGACCCGCCCTCGCGCGGGGTTACCTCGTCTGGCTGATCCCCTGCGCCGCATCCATGGTCCTTTCGGATTACATGCCTCAAAATGGGAATTGGGCCCGGATTTTCGCGCCGATCTGGCTGATCTTCTTTTTGCTGGCGGCCGGCTGCGCACTCTCCCGCCATCTTGCCGAAGTGGAACCGTTGCTGAAAGATCGACATGCCCTGCGCCGCCGCCTGCTGTTGGGCGGGCTGCTGGTTTGGGCCGGGCTCTACGCCATTGGTCGAACCCAGGAAACCATTCGTCCGGCCATTTACCTGCTCAA
Source organism: Desulfococcaceae bacterium (assembly GCA_046541515.1). Classification (GTDB taxonomy): domain Bacteria; phylum Desulfobacterota; class Desulfobacteria; order Desulfobacterales; family Desulfococcaceae; genus CAYFVR01. The sequence continues at coordinate 35,788 of JBKHDD010000011.1, read as the reverse complement.
CACCGCCCACCTCTTGGTCATGGGCAACGTGCTCGGCGGATGGCTGGTTTCGCCCCTGCGCCGGATGTCGGAGCTGATTCCGCTGGGCGCGGTGTTGCTGATGGCGGATTTGTTCAGCGTGTTCCGGGGGCCTTCAAAGGAAATCGCCGAGACGCTGGAGAAATTTTATAAATCCGGCATGGAAGGCCCCGCGCCGCTGGTGGACTTCATTATTTTACGGATTCCGGTCCCCGGAGCGGAGCGCCTCATGCCGGTTTTTGGGGTGTCGGATTGGATCGCGGCGGCGTTTCTCTCGGCGGCGGCCTTCCGCTTTGGCGTTCGGGACAATCTCGTCGGCCCCGAACCCCGGGAAGGCAGACCCGTGGATTTCTTTTTGCCCGCGGCCTCGGCCGGTCTCCTTGCCGCCCTCTTCCTGGCCTGGACCATCGACCGGTTCGTCCCGGCGTTGCCCGTGGTCGTGCTCGTGTTTCTGCTGGTGACCGCCCTGCGGCGCCCGGCCCGCCTGCGGCCGACGCGGGAAGACTGGAAGCTGCTGGGAGGGGCTGTGATCGTGATGGGGACGCTGATGGGGGCCGTTGCATGGATGAGGGGACCGGGCTGACCGGCCCGGCCCTTTCATTGACCCAGCGGCGTTTTCCCGCCCATGGGGCTCCCGTTGACGGTTCAACACCGGTTAAATTTTCCATTTTATCATCCGCTAAAAACTAAACAGGTTCCTCTGCTTCAGGATTTATCCCGCCACGCTTCGCCTTCCCTTCCGAGGAAGTTCGTCCCGCCGTCGATCCCTTTTTCCCGAATCCGTTTTCTTTGGCCGGAGGCGCGATTTTCCCGGCCGTTCCCGAGGCGCTTGTCCAGGCGCCGCTTCAAATTCGTCGGCACGACGACCTGTCCATTTTGTTTTGGCATTAATCTTGAAATATACGATTTTCACAAGTGCCGAGGAATGTTGGCGGCCGACACCTTTTGCCGGGAGGAGGGTTTGCGCCCATGAAAGCGATCGTGGTCTATTCAAGCCAAACCGGAAACACCGAAACCCTTGCGCATACGGTTCGGGAAACCCTTGGCGAGGAAGCCGCCAAGTTCCGAACGGATGCCGCGCCGGATCCCAACGGATTTGATCTCGTCGCGGTGGGGTTCTGGCTCAAGGCCGGAAAACCGGATCCGGCTTCTGCCGAATATTTGGCCCGCGTCGGGGACTGCAAGCTGTTCCTGTTTGCCACCCATGGGGCCGACCCGGATTCCGAACACGCCCGAAACGGCATGGAACATGCCCGATCCCTCGCGCCGGAGGCCGAAATCGTAGGAATGTTCCATTGCCGGGGGGAAGTCGAGCCGTCGTTCCTGAAAAAGGTCCAGGCCAAGGACCCCCGCCCGCCGTGGGTGGACGCCGCGCCCGACGCCGAAGGCCATCCCGACGCCAACGACCTGGCTCGCCTGCGGGAACGGGTTCGGAAGCTGGTTTGCTGAAGACAATCTTCCGCTATTCAAGTGGAGGGCCGCCATGATTTCCATCGACCAGATTTGCGGCGAAAAGAAGAATTGCCATAATCGCGCGCTGGAATATACCCTGGAGCTTGCGGTGGAAATCGCCCGGGAGGGTCGGGAAGGCAGGCGAATCGGCACGATTTTCGTGGTGGCCGACGAAGCCGAAGTGCTTCGTCGGTCCCGTCCCCTCATCCTGGACCCCTTGGCCGGCCATCCCAGAGAGGCGCGCCGTATTTGCGATCCCAATCTCCGGGAGACCATCAAAGAGTTGGCCCAACTGGACGGGGCCTTCGTGGTCGGGGGGGACGGCGTGGTGCGTTCCGCCGCACGCCACCTCAACGCCTCGGCGGACGGCGTCGAACTCCCGCTGGGCCTGGGAAGCCGCCACATGGCCGGGGCCTCCATCAGCCGGGATACGGACGCGGTGGCGCTGGTCGTCTCTCAGAGCGGCATGGTCCGGGTGTTTAACCATGGCGTTTTGGCGGCGGAAATCTTGCCGGAAATGTGGATGTTTAGCCGGCGAAGCATAAAAATCCAAGGCCCCCACCGGGAATCCACCGTGGCGGACCTGCGAATCGTGGCGCGGGAGGCGGGGTGGTCGGCCCGGTTCCCCGCGCAGGGGAGGAAAGATGGAATCTGCTGATTTTTTCGACGTGGCGATCGTTTCCTGCGGAACCCTGAGTCTGGAAATAAAACATCTCCAGAAGGAAGGATTCCTGAACGCCGCCCACATCGCCTTCACAACCCCGGGGCTCCACGAGGACGTTGCCGAGCTTGAACGCCAATTGACGGCGGAAATCGGGAAATCCCTGGAGCGGGCGGCCTATGTGCTGGTGGTGTATGGCGGGAAGTTTTGTTATGTCAACGTGGATCAGCCCACCCGGACCATGGAGACCATCGTCCGGGAACAGGGCCCCCGGGTCGGGCGCGTCCACGCAACCCACTGCATGGACATGCTGGCCGACGCGGCGGAGCGCGACCGCATCGCCCGGGAAGTGGCCGGCGGGGCCATGGTCTGGTGGATGACGCCGGGATGGATTCGATTTCGAAGCAAAGTGTTCAAAGATTGGGACAAGGCCCAGGCCAACGAGAATTTTCCGCGCCACGACGGCGGCGCGGTGGTTTTGGACGGCGTCGGCTTCATGGACAAATACATGGCCGAAAAACCTGAAGAATTTCTGGAATATTCGGATTGGATGGGCATTCCCATCCAGCCCTATCCGGTTTCCCTGGATCGGTTCAAAGGGTTGCTGACGGACGCGCTCGGTCGAATTCGGCGCGAGAATTCCGAAACCTGAAAACGCGGGCTTGGGACCGGCGGTCGATGCGAGGAGGCGGGAACTCGATTCCGCAGACCCGCCGGTCCTGGAGCAGGGGGGGGCGCAAAGGGGCTTCTCGGGCGATTCGTCCGGGAGGCCCCGACTTTTTTTGCCTTTGGGGATGGGTTGGTGGGGTTGGCATGGCTGGGCCGATGGCCGAAGCCTGGACCGCCCGTTTGGCCAGAAAGATTGCGGCCAAAGGAATACCCTCGCCCGCCTCGCGGAACCGTGATGGCTTCCCTTCCATGGACGATTGCCGGATTCGAAACCCCCTGCCGATTGAAACCTTATTCCCGCCGCACCGCTCCTTCCAACCGCTTCCAAGCGGCTTGGGAGAGGCCGAGCTTGCCTCGCAGGGATTCCAGAAAAGCGGCGTCGCCGTGGCCGCCGAGGACCCCGTTGGCCCGCGCGGCGGCGGTGGAGTCGGTGAAATCGTCGGCGTCGGCGTACATCTGGTGGAAATCCCGCATGACGTCCCGGGTTCCCCGAAGCATATATTTCTGATGGTAGTCTTCGGCGCGGGTAAAGTCGGCAAAGGGAAGAATTTGGGTGTGGATCTCCTCCCCCGCCGCCTTTTCGGCTTCGGCCTTGGTTTCCTCGGCCTGCGCCCGCTGGGAATCGTCATGGACGAAAACCGCCGACATGTACTGCCGGGAACCGGATGGACGGGTGGGATCGTGGCCGGACCAGAATTCCTTCAGCAGTTCCCGATAGGAAAGGACCGAAGGATCGTAATCGATCTGAATGGTCTCCGAATGGTCCCCTATTCTGCGATACGTTGGATCGGGCGTTTTTCCGCCCGCGTATCCCACCCGGGTTCGAATGACGCCGGAAAGACTCCCGAACCGGGAGTCCGGACCCCAGAATCAGCCCATGGCGAAGGTGGCGGTTTCCCATTCCGAAGGCCGATTCTGGTCGATGGCGGGCAATGTGACGGATTCTCCATGGGTTGCGGGTTCGCGCATGGCGGTTCCTCCTTTGCCGGGACCATCGCCGGCGGCCGCGCCGCATCCGATCCAAAGCGTTGTCAAAATGGCGGTCAGCAGCGCGGTCCGGCGTTCCCGGTTCATCGCTAACGTTAACATGCCATATTTCATGAATCGCTTTCCAGGGTTCGGGTTCCTTTTCGCGGAAAATTTGTCGGCCGGCGGTTTTCCGCATGAACCGGGAAAAAACGCCCCGGCCGAAATCCGCTTTCCATCGAATTAATCCCGGATGATTTTTTTGATGTTCGGGATGGTTTCGGGTTTGTCCCGAAGCATGTAGCGGCTTTCCCCTTCCCTTTGGGTGACGTTTTCGTACACGCCGTCGTCCCGGCGAACCAGCTTGGTAAAGCCCATGTCCTTGAGCTGGGTGTCGGATTTCGGCGTGGAAATCGCCACCCGGGAGACCAGCTTCCGAACCATCCCCTTGCATCGGGGACAGACGGCCAGCGGCGGGTCTTGGATGGACTGCCGGACTTCGAAAATTTTTCCCCGTTCACAGGGATCGTCCAGATGTTCGTATTCGTAGGTTGGCATGAAAATCTCCTCTCCGACGAAAGGCAACGAAGTTTTTGGGTCCCCGGTTCGCTCGCGATTTTTTCCGCCCGCCAAGCCTTTTCAATATAGACACTTTACCGGCGGTTTTCCAGCCGGAGGATGGCCGTTCGGGGTCCGGGAGCGTTACGGGCCTTGCTCCGAGGGCTTGGAAGGAACCATTTGCATTTGGGCCGCGGCGAGGCCCGGGACGGATTCGGTTCCCCCCCGAAGGAATCTCCGGTTTCCCATCTCTTGATTCCCCTCTTTAATTGTGACAAGACGAGGGAAAAACAACCTTTCCCTCCCCGGAGGCTTCCGTGACCCAAGCGCCCTGGTTCAGCCGCGTCGTTCCCTTCGCGCTCTACATGCTGTTCATTTTGATCCACGATCTGTTTCAGAAGCTGCTCCCCGCCGACTCGGCGCTTTCCCAACATCTGATCACGATCACCTATCCCCTTCGAACGGTGGTCGTTCTGGGGGCCTTGTGGTGGTTCCGGAAAGAATACGACGAATTGCGATGGGAAAAAGGCGGCGGGCCGGTGTTGCGTCCCATGCTGGAGGCGGTGGGCGTGGGCGTGCTGGTTTTCGTTTTGTGGATTCAGATGGACTGGGGATGGGCGACCATGGGCGGCGGCGAAGCCTACGATCCCCGGCAGTTGCCGTCGGCCGGATATTGGGCTTTCATCGCGGTGCGCATTTTTGGGGCTTCCGTGGTCGTGGCGATTTTCGAGGAGCTGTTCTGGCGTTCCTTCATTCTCCGTTATGTCATTAATCCCGATTTTACCAAGGTGGCCATCGGCGCGTTTACCTGGCCGTCGTTTTTGATTTCCGCAGCGCTGTTCGGGTCCGCCCATTTTCTCTGGCTGGCGGGAATCATGGCGGCCCTTTTTTACAATTTATTGCTGTATCGGACCCGCCATTTGTTTTACCCGGTCCTGGCCCACGGCGTCACCAATTTCTGCCTCGGGATTTACGTGGTGACCACCGGGAACTGGCAATTTTGGTGATGGGGGCGACCCATGGGACGATCCCTTTCCATTCCCCAAATTCTGGCCACGATTTTCTGGCTGCTGGCGGCCTGGCCGACGGCCGGGGCGGCCGAGTTTTATCAATACCGGGACGACCAGGGCCGCCGCCATTTCGTGGACGATCTGGGCCGGGTGCCGGAAGAATACCTGGACCAGGTCGAGACCCATCGGAGCCACGACGACGGGTTGTCGGCGGAGGAGCGGGAGACGAGGGATCGGGCCCTGGAACAGCGGCGGGGCGATTGGATGGAGGAGCACATCAACAGCCTCCGCCAGAAAACCCTGGAACACCTTTCCGAACGCGAGGCCCAGCGGCTGGAAACGCCCATTCGGTTTTCCGCCGGGCAGGTGTTGCTGCCGGTTCAGCTCGGCTATGGAAGAAGAGAAGTGACCGCCGAACTGGTGCTGGACACCGGGGCCTCCATCACGGCGCTCCACCGCGAGGTGGCCGATCGGCTGGCGGTGCGGAATTTTCAGAAAGCCCGAGCCCAGGTGGCGGGCGGGCAGATCATCGACGTGGATTTGGCCACCTTGGACCATATCCGGGTCGGGCCCTTCGAGCGGAGAGACATCCGGGCGTCATTCCTGGATTTCAGCGGGGACCGGCCGGGGCACAGCGGCTTGCTGGGCATGAATTTCCTCCAGGGTCTCCACTACCGGATCGACTACGACCGGCAGGTCATCCGCTGGGAGCCCTAGTCCGGATTTCCCTTCCGAGCGAGTGCAACGTCGGGGGCCGATTCTAGGGGTCGGCCGCGCAACCCTTTTTCCGGAAGTCGGCGACCGGCGTCATCCGTTTCGCCCGCCTGAATCGATCTTCCCGGACGGGAGGGGCGGCCTCGGCGACCGCCCGGCTTCTCTCCCGGAACGCCCCAAATTCCGGGCTTTCTCGGCCAAAATGCGGCGCGCGACCCGCTATCCCTTCACCCGTTCCACATATTGGCCCGTCCGGGTGTCCACCCGGATCAGTTCGCCGACATTGATGAACGGAGGCACCTGGAGAACGTAGCCGGTTTCCACCGTGGCCGGCTTGGTTCCCCCGGACGCGGTGTCGCCCTTGGCCCAAGGCTCGGTCTCCGCCACCCGGACGTCCACGAAATTGGGCAGGGTCACGCCGATGGGCCGCCCCTCGAAAAGCAGGACGTTGCATACGGTGTTTTCCTTCAGCAGGTCCTTCACCTCCTCCACCTGCTCGGCGGAAAGAAATTCCTGGACATAGGTCGAGGTGTTCATGAAGCAATACTCGTTTCCGTCCTGGTACAGGTATTCCATTTCCTGCTCTTCCAGGTTTGCCTCGTTGAACTTCTCGCCGGAGCGGTAGGTTTTGTCGAACTGGGCCCCGGTCACCATGTTCTTCAGCTTGCACTTGTAGAGGGCCTGCCCCTTGCCGGGCTTGACGAACTGGAACTGCACCACCACGTAGGGATCGCCGTCGATCTCCAGCTTCAAACCTTTCTTCAGGTCACTGCTTTCGTACATCGGTTGTTTCTCCTTCTCGATTATTCGGAATGATGGGTCCCCGCGGAGGGGGAATCCCAAAATGGTTTCATACAAAAAAGAAACCGCCGGATCACCGGCGGCGCGGCCGGTTGGCCCGGCCTGAAAAATTGTTCGCGCGAACGGCGGGGGAATTTCCCCGCCAGATGGTTACGCAAGCCAGATGGTTAGGCAAGATGGTTAGGATGGAACGGACCGGGCCGCCTCCACGAAACGACGGACCCGATCCAGGTCTTTTTGAAAGCGCACGGGGCGACGGTCCCGTCCCACCGCGTTGGTCAACGTGCAACTGTCCACCCCGGCGGGCCGGGTTTGGCGAATGGATTCCGCCACATTGTCCGGTCCCAGGCCGCCGGCCAGGATCACCGGAATGCCGCTGGTTCGAACCAGTTCCGCAGCCACGTCCCAGTCGCAGGTGCGGCCGGTGATGCCCACGAAACCGCACACCGGCTGTTCTTCCGCGCCGGGCGCCTCTCCCTCCGCCATGAGCAGCGTATCGGTCAGAAAGTAGTCGCTGACCGGCTCGAAGCGCCGGGCCAGTTCCAGGCTGGGGACCCGATCGCCGAATCCGGTTTCCGCGATGGGAACCGAGCGCATGATCACGATTTCCGGAAAACGGGCCTTCACCGCCTCCTGCAGGGCGACCAGCCGATCCACCTCCCCTTCCCGGGGACCAGCCAGCGTTTCGCAGAAATGGACGATGTGGGGCCGATGGTAATCCAGGGTCCGGAAGACGACCTCCGGCGTGTTGAAAAGCGGAATCAGACTGGATCGCGCCCCGGATTCCGCCACGAACCGGATGGTCTCCCGCGCGTCGATGTCCCGCCAGCGGTCTTCGTCTGTCAACACCGTCCCCACATGGTCCACGCCCAGGGCCAGCATGGCTTCCGCCTCGACCAGGGTCTGGATTTCATAAATCTGAACGATCACCGCCGCAATCCCATCTCTGAAATGGACAAGGGATAGTGGATCATCGACAATGAGACTTCCGGGCGTCGTGGATCGGGGCTTCCCAACGATCCATGCATTGCCCAATCTCACCTGTCCATTATCATATTGACTTTTCAAGCGGTCTTTACCATATTCGGCTTGCTTGCGCAAATGCTTGGGGAACCGGACGGTTGGATCGCCGGCCCCGGCACAACCCTTACGCTTCGGGCGTTTGAGAGCCGCCGCCGCGCGGGTTTTCCGGATCGCCCCGGGACCTTTTTTTATGATCGTCATCGTCGATTTTGGTTCGCAGTACAATCAGCTCATCGCCCGGCGGGTGCGGGAATGCAAGGTCTACTGCCAGATCGTGGCGCCCACGCTTTCGCTTTCGGAAATCCGGGAAATGAAGCCGGAGGGGGTCATCCTTTCCGGCGGCCCTTCCAGCATTTACGCCCCGGACAGCCCCAAGATGGACGCCGGAATTTTCGACCTGGGCGTGCCGGTGCTGGGCATCTGCTACGGAATGCAGTTCATGATCGACGCCCTGGGCGGCGAGGTGGAAGGGGCGGGGAAGCGGGAATACGGCTTCGCCAAACTGCGGATCATCGACAAGGACGTGTTGTTCTCCGGCATCGACGAGACGGAAACCGACTGCTGGATGAGCCACGGGGATTCGGCCCACCGGCTCCCGCCGGGTTTTGTGGCCACGGCGTCCACGGAAAACACCGAAATCGCGGCGGTGCGGAATTCCGAACGGAATTTTTACGGATTGCAGTTTCATCCCGAGGTGGAGCACACCCCGGCCGGCCGCCGAATGCTGGAAAATTTTCTGTTCCGCGTTTGCGGCGCCAAGGCCGACTGGACCATGCAATCCTTCGCCGAGGAATCGGTCGACGCCATCCGAAAGGCGGTGGGCGACAAGAAGGTGATCCTGGGCCTCTCCGGCGGCGTGGATTCCTCCGTGGCGGCGCTGCTGATCCACCGGGCCATCGGCGACGGGCTGACCTGCATCATGGTGGACAACGGGCTGTTGCGAAAGGACGAGGCCGCGCGGCTCCGGACCATTTTCGAGCGGCACCTTCGTCTGAACATCGTCTTCGTGGACGCCGCCGAGGCATTTCTTTCGGAGCTGGCCGGCGTGCCCGATCCCGAGCAAAAGCGGAAGATCATCGGCCGGGTGTTCATGGAAGTGTTCGAAGCCGAAGCCGCCAAAATTCCGGACGCGGAGTTCCTCGGCCAAGGAACGCTTTACCCGGACATCATCGAATCGGTCTCGGCTTTCGGCGGTCCCACTTCGGTAATCAAATCCCACCACAACGTGGGCGGTTTGCCGGAACGGATGAAGCTTAAGCTGGTGGAACCGCTCAAGTTTCTCTTCAAGGACGAAGTGCGGGAGCTGGGCGCCGAGCTGGGGCTGCACGAGGAGCTGGTCTGGCGGCAGCCTTTCCCCGGCCCGGGTCTGGCCATCCGCATTCTCGGTCCGGTCAGCGCCGAGCGGCTGGAAGTGTTGCGAAACGCCGACGCCATCCTGCTGGAGGAAATTCGCGCCGCCGGATGGTACCGTCAGCTCTGGCAGTCCTTCGCCGTTTTGTTGCCCATCAAGAGCGTTGGGGTGATGGGCGATCGGCGGACCTACGAAGACATCTTGGCCATCCGCGCCGTGACCAGCCGGGACGCCATGACCGCCGACTGGGCCCGCCTGCCCCACGATCTGCTGGGCCGGATTTCCAACCGGATCATCAACGAGGTCAAGGGCGTCAATCGCGTCGTCTACGACATCAGCTCCAAACCGCCCTCCACCATCGAATGGGAATGATTCCGTATGGCGAATCGTAACAGCGGCTTTCGGATCGGGCCGGAGGAAGAAGCCTATCGGCGGCGGGCGAGTTCCGCCATGCCCTCGGCGGGAACCGACCGGCGGAAATTGCAAAAGTTGAACCGCCGGCTCACCTGGCTGGCCGTGTTGCTGCCCCTGCTGGTGGCGGTGGCCGTGGGGATGGCCTATGTCGATTTGCGGAACCGGATGGACGGCGGCGATCCGGAGGCGGATTACGCCACCGGGGAACAAGTGGCCGCGCTTCAGGAACAGTTGACCGCGCTGGAACAGACCGCTCAGGACAAGGAAGACCCGATGAACGAGGCGTTTCTGGTTTTCGAGCGGACCACGGCCTCGGTTCAGGAAGACCTTCGGACGCTGGGCATTCGAATTGATCAGCTCAAGACCGGAAAGGCGGAAATCGCCGACCTGGAAACCGCCCGCAAGGCGTTGGAGGAGCGGATTCAGACCCTGTCCGACCGGTATTCGGCGGTGGTGGAAAACTTGACGCCGCTTCAGGAAAATCTGGCCGCGCTGGGCACTTCCGTAGAGAATCTCCAGACCACGGTTTCCGGCCTGGAAGAGCAGGTGAACACCCAAATCGCGGAGCAGACCGCCGGTCTGGCCGAAACCCAGATGGCCCTTTCCAACCGGCTGGACGAGACCGTCCGGACGTCGGAAACACTCAGGGCCGAGTTGGATCAATTGGCCGAGCAGGTGATCGCGGCGCTGAAGGTGGTGGAAAACACCGCCCAGGACCGGGGCAACGTGGACGAGGCCATTGCCGCGCAGAAGCGGGAGATGGATCGCACCGCGACCACCCTGAACCGCGAAATCAACGCCAACGACGCCCGCACCCGAAGCCTCCGCCGGGATTTGGACGCGCTCCAGCGCCGTGTGGAATCCCTGGCCCGCCAGCAGCGGCGGCCGCTGGGAACGCCGCCGCGCGGCGGGGTGTTGGAGCAGGATTTGAATTGATTCTCTTGATCGCGTCGGACGGGTCTTCTCGCCGATCGCCCCCTTCCTTCAAAACGCCCCTCGTCAGACTTCCTCCCACCAAATCCGCTCGAACCCCAACGAAACCACCGCGAAGCGCCGCAGGCGGAGGTTGCCGTATTTTTCCTCGAGCGCGTCGCCGTATCGCTTCAGTTGGCCCCGGGCGGTTTCCATCTCCGAAACCATGGCGGGAATCTTTTGCAATTCCTCCGGCGCAAGTTCCCGCGCCGCCTCTCCGGCAATCCCGGCATTTTTCAGCGTCACGAACTTGAACTCGATCAGCACGTCCAGAATTTGGAAGCGCCGCATGTCCGGCCGGATGATCATGGTCAGGTCCGGATAGCCGCGCCCGGTCTCCCGCTCGGAATCCATGATGTAGAGGATGTCGTTGTACAGCAGCGTCAAAAAGGCGGTCTTAACGGTCAGCTCGTTGGCCCACCGGTAGTCCCGGTTGCGGAAGACCTGGAAATAGCGGGTTTCCACGAACTCGGCCAAGGGGGCCATGTCGCCTTTTTGGTACACTTTTTTGGCGGCGTCGCGGCCGTCGTCCCGTTCCATCGCCTCTGGCAGCAGCATTTCGGCGATTTGTTCCACGTAAAGGCCCCTGGCAACGAGGTTGGGAACGCGGAGCTTCAATTCCGCTTCCTCCGTTTCCTCCGCAATGGTCAACACACCGAAATAATATAAAAAAGAAGCCAAGAAATTTTGGCCTTTTGCCGCGTCGTCCAGCATGTCCCGAAGGCCGAAGCGGCCGGAAATGTCCGGGACCACCGGGACCCCGGTTTCCCGGGCGATGTCCAGGAGCATTTGCCGGCCGTTGGGCAGCGCGGCGGCGTATTCCAGCTTGGCCAAATCCATCGCCAGATTGGCGTCCACCATGTTTTGGGGATAGCGTCCTTCCCGCTGGAATTCTTTGAGAAAAAAAAGAGCCAACGTCGGATTGTACACCCGCGCCTTCGAACGAGGGGAAAAGGTATAGCCGTTGTAGAAGGTCCGCATGAGCGACAGGGCCTCGTCCGCGTTCGCCCCTAATTCCTCGCCCTCCGCCGCCGCTTGCGTGGCAAGAGCTTCAACCTCGCTGGAAGAGAAGCCGCAGAGATCGTTGAATTTTGGCTTCAGGTAAATGTCCTCCGCGATGTTGAAGCCGCTGGTCATGTCGCTTAGCACGATGGGCGAAACCCCGGTGATGAAAATGCGGCCGATGCCCCCCTTCCCGGCTGCGGATTTGACCGCCTTGAACAGCGTTTTGAGTGCGCCTTCTTTGCGGACCAACCCATCGTAGGTTTCCGTTCGGTTCCCTTCCCGCGTCATGATTTCGTTGGCAAAGTTGTCGTATTCGTCAATGAAGAGATAAATCTGGCGTTCGGTGGTCAGAATGTCCGCCAGCAGATATGTCAAGGAAGCGAGGGCGTCCTCGGGGTCGATCTTGGGTTCGCCGGGAAGGATATTCCGATAGTATTGGTAGAAGTAATAAATGCTTGCGTTGACGTGATTGTGAAGCGAGCGTCGAATATCCCTGGGGTCGCCAAGCGGATCGACGCAGGAAAAATCCCATTCCAAGACGAGGTATTGATTCCGCAATTCGGTGGGGGTTTCGGCGACTGCCAGATGGCCAAAGAGGGTCTCAAAATCGGCTTTTCTCGCCACGTCGTAATAATTGGAGAGCATGGAAAGCAGCAGGCTTTTCCCAAACCGTCGCGGGCGGATGAACAATAGGTATTTCCCCGTCTCTTCCAAAGTGGGAATCCGGTCCGTCCGGTCGGCGTAGAAATAGCCTTCCCGAATCAGGGCGTTGAAATCGCTGATTCCATAGGGGAACTTCATGGCGGGCTCCTTGGGGGGGCGGTTTACTGGGGGCTCTTTGGTCGCAACGTCGGTTTGCGCAAACCCATGAAAACGATAATGGAATTCTTCCCCGCGGGCAAATGGATTCGGCGACCGAACCGTAAAGCCGGTTCTTCTTCCCTATCCGGCTTCACGGGCTTTCCCATTCGGCCCCATCGCCTCGTGTTCGGGATCCGCGAATTTTTCGGCGATCTCGACGAATTGGCCTTCCAGGGCCAGAAAGGCGTCCACGACGTCGGGGTCGAACTGGCTGCCCCGACCGGCGACGATGATGCCCTTCGCCTTCTCGTGGGAATAGGCGGGTTTGTAGACCCGCTTGCCCCGAAGGGCGTCGTAGACGTCGGCGAGGGCCATGATGCGGCCCGCCAGCGGGATGTCCTCCCCCGCCAGCCCCAGGGGATAGCCGCCGCCCGCCCATTTTTCGTGGTGGGCGTAGACCACGTCCCGGGCGTAGCGGAAGTATGGAGAGGCGAGCCCGGACCCCAGCCGTTCCTCGGCCCGAAGCAGGGCGTCGCGGCCGTATCGGGTGTGCCGTTTCATCACCTCGAATTCCTCGTCGGTCAGCCGGGCCGGTTTCAGCAGAATCCGGTCCGGGATGCCCACCTTGCCGATGTCGTGAAGGGGCGCGCTTTTGTAGAGATAGCCGATTCGTTCCTCGTCCAGCTCCCCGAACCGGGAACTGTTCCGCCCCAGATATTCGGCCAGAATGCGCACGTATTCCTGGGTGCGGATCAGATGGTTGCCGGTTTCGTTGTCCCGGGTTTCCGCCAGGGAGGCCAGGCTGTGGAGGGTCAGCTCCTGGGCCTGGAGCAGCATTTCGGTCTGTTCCCGGTTTTTCAGCTCTTCCCGAAGAAACTTGATCAGAGTCAGAATGGAGAAATTGCTGATCATGACGATGCCGGGAAACTGGGGCGACAAAAACAGGCCCGTCCGGGAAAGAAGGAATTGGCCGCCGAACGTCAGCAGAATCCCCATCAATCCGATGGACAGAAATCCCCGCAACGCCCTGCGCCACAGCAGCAGCAGAATGGAGAACAGCCCCGCCAAGACCACGCCGGCCGATTCCGCCCAGACCGCCCACCAAGGTCTTTCGATGAAGTCCCGGTCCAACATGTTCCGGGCCACGGTGGCGTGAAGCTCGATGCCCGGCACCAGCGGATGCAGGGGCGTTGGATGGGCGTCGGACAGGGCCGGCGCGGAGGAGCCCACGAAGACGATCCGGTCCCGGAGCGCATCCATCGAAACGCGGCCCAGAAGGAGGTCCGACGCCGGAATCGATTCAAAGGCCCCCGGCCCCGAATAATAGCGAATCTGGAGATAGCCTTCCCGGTTCAGGGGAATCCGCAACGCTTTGCCGTTTACCGTCATGCGAAGGCTTTCCGGCAACCGGCGGGTGGTTTCCAGAACGGGATGGCGGGCGCCGGTGGCCTCGATGAAGGTGGCCAGGGCCAGGCTGGGATAAAACCTTTCGCGAAAACGGGTGATCATGCCGATTTTGCGCAGGACCCCGTCCTGGTCCGGGGAGGCGTTGATAAAGCCCGAAGCCGGCGCGGCTTCGCAGAATGGCGTCAGATTGGGGGTGACGTCCAAGGCGTGGGGCAGGTCCAGCGCGTCGGGGTCGGTTCCGTGGGAGGCGGCCACGGCCAGCGGAAGGGAATGGAGATCGCAGCCGCCGGTGTCGGGAATGGCCTTGGGCGCGTAAAAAAACGGATATCCCAGGACGAAGGGGCCGGCCCGGAGGGTGTCCGCGAATATGGCGTCGTTGTTTCGGTAGTTGTCCGGCGCGCCGATAATGCGTACCCGGGCGCCCACTTCCCGGGAAAGATCCGCCTCCACGCGGTGAACGGAGGTCCGATCTGGTTCGGCGAAGACGATGTCCACCCCCACCGCCCGGGCCTCCATGTCTTGAATTCGCGTCAGCAGTCGGGCAACGAGGTACCGGGGCCAAGGCCACTGGCCGATTTCCGCCAGGCTTTTTTCGTCGATGTCGACGATGACCGGCCCGTCCGGATCGGAAATCGCCGGCAACCGACGGTGCATCACGTCATAAATTTTGTGATCGACCAGTTGGAACAGCGGCGGCGGCGAAAGGCAGAACAGGGCCCAGAACAGCGTGGAAGCCAGACCGGCGGCCAAAAGGGCCCATCGGGTACGGAGCCTTCGCTGAAAAACCGTCCGGGGGCGGCCCGCCGATTCGCGCTCCGCAACGGCGGGAACCGCATTCCTCCGGTACGATTCGCTATCGGACGGTGACTTCAACGCGCCGATTGCGAGGCTCCGAAACCTCGTCCGCAGTGGGGATCCGAGGGTTTCCCTCTCCGTGGGAGGTGGTTTCAATCAGGGTTTCGGGCACGCCCCGTTCCACCAGAATCCGATTAACCGTCCGGGCCCGTTCCAGGGAGAGCTTCCAGTTCATCTCCTCGGATCCTTGCCGGTCGGAATGGCCGACCACCGAAATATCCTTGGAATCCCGCTCCCGGATGGCGGCCAGGATGTCCGGCAGCTTCGCCTGGCTTTCCGGCGTCAGGTCGGCCGTTCCCGTGAAAAAAAGAAGCGTGAACACCCGGGGTGGTTCCGGCTCGGCCGCCATGGCGGCGCCGAACCATTCTTTCAGCCGTTCCGGCGCGACCCCCTTGGGGGCTTCGGGCGCCCGGCCGGGACCGGCGACGGTCACTCCCTGCCCTTCCCTGTCCAGCGTCTGGCGGCCCTTTTCATTCTCCACGGTAATTGCGCCCACCCGGCCCTCTTTGTCCGGCATGAGCACGAACACGTTTCGCGGGGCGCAGGCCGAGAGGCCCAGCAACGCAAGAACCATCAACGGGAAAATTCGCCGTGTGCGGCGATGCGGCTCGGGCGTCATCGGGCCGCCTCCACCTTGGCGTAAAACCGGGTGCCGCGAATGCCCACGGTTCCCACCGGCGTCAGGATTTTCGCCGATTCGGGAGAGAGCTTTCCGATCAGGCCCGACAGGAAGGAAAAGGTGCCCTTGACCATGTTGGCGACCAGGGCGAATTTGTTTTCCCGGGGTTGAAACACGAATTCGTCGAGGACCAGTTCGCTCTCCGGTCCCATGGAAAAAAGCGTGTTGTCCCGCAGCACGATGCCCAGCGATCCTTCCGGCCCGGTGCGCAGGGTGTCGCCGGGCATGAGGCGGTCTCCGGGTTCGGCCGGGGTTTTCTCCGACCCGCGAATGATCCAGGCGGGGGCCTCCGCGGTTTTGACGCCGCCCGCGGAAGCCTCCTCGGCCGTTGCGGCGGCGCTTCCCAGGCTCGTCCATAAAAGTACGAGCGCGATGTAAAAACAGGCGTTTTTCACGACGACTCCTTTGGTGGGATTTTTTGCGGGGAATTAAGTGATGATAAATATTGCACAAATTACTACGGATTTCCCCGGCTTTCAAGTCGGAAAGGCGGAACCGTCTGGCGGTAAACGAAGAGATGCATCCTTTCCGGAAGCCTCGCCACCGGGGCCTCCGGTTCCGCCCCTTGCGCCGGGGTTGGATCTTTCGCTACGGATCCAAGGTCTCGGCGTGGATGAGCGGCTCCCAAATCGAAGGGTCAAAGGCGGCGTCCCACCGTTCGAAGATGGCTTTCAATCGGCCAGATTCATACAAGGTTTTCATGTTCCGGTTGAAAACGGGAATCAATCGGCGGGATTTTTCGGTGTCGCCAAACGCCACGTATGCGTTTTCGCCCCAGAGAATTTCCAGACGGTAGGGGGTCATGTCCAGGTCGTGGCCGGCGATGTATTTTTTAACGTCAATCAGGGCGTCGATATAGACGTCCGCCCGATCGTGATCCAGCATCCGCCAGGCCAAGTCGTAATTGTCCACCTCTGCCCGGTGGGAAAAGGCGATGTCCGAAAAATGGGAAAAGGTGTGATAGTCGTAGCCCCGAAGCCAAACCGCTTTTTTGCCGTCCAGTGTGGCGACGCCCTTCCAGTCCGACATTCGGCCGCCTTTTCGCACCGCCACTGTGTATTCCACGAACATGGGGTATCGAGGGATGAGCTGCCCTTCTTCTCGCGCATGTTCCTCCCATACGCAGAGCATGGCGTCGGCTTTTCCCTTTTTAACGGTTTCCTGGCAGCGCTTCCAGGGGGCGAAGCGGTAGACGACTTGAATGCCGGCCGGTTCGCACGCCCCTCGGACAATTTCAAAAAACAGGCCGGTCCCGTCCTTGTTGGTCTGTCCCTCCCATTCCGGCGTGATGATGTGAATGGCCTCGGGGGCTGCCGCCCAAGCGGTGGAAAACGCGAGAAGGCCGGCGAACAGAATCCCGGCAATCGGCCGGCGCGGCGAAACGGGCGACATGGAAACCTCTCTTGGTTTGTTTTCGGGGGATCGGAAGTTGGAATATCACAATTCGGCCGACAAGGAAACCTTCGCTCGCCCCACGAGTCGCCTCAAAAGCGCCCGGATTTCATGATAATGAAACGGTTTGCGAAGATAGGCGAAGGCCCCGGCCTCCAGGGCCTCCTTTTTGATTTCTTCGCCGGCTTGGCCCGTCATGATGACCACCGGCAGGTCGGGGCGGAGGCGCCGGCTTTTCCGCAGAAAGCCGATGCCGTCCAGTTTGGGCATCTGGACGTCGGCGAAGGCGGCCCGGTATTCATTTTTTTCCAGCGCGGCCAGTCCCGCCACGCCATCCCGTGCATTTTCAATTTCGAAGTCCAACAGTTTCAGGAATTCGCCGAGCACCTCGCGGATAATTTCTTCGTCGTCGATGACTAAGATTTTCCGGCTGGAAGACGGGATTTTCATGCCGGTTCCTTTTCTTGAATTTCTTCATTTCCTTCCCCTTCCTTGCCGCCGGCAACCTATTTTACCGGGATGACTTTGGCGTTTCCCGGCGAAGTTCCGGAAGGCAGGTAGCCGATCGCCCCCGGGGTGTTGGCAACGAATTCTATCACCGCTTCCGGGGAATCCATGGACTTCGGCATGCGTCCCTGGCCGGAAAATACCTTCTTTTTCCAGAAAATATCGTACTGGGACGAGGTTCTTCCCACATATTCGCCTAAAAAGGTCTCGTGAACCTGCCGGGCTTTCAGCGTCGCGAAGGCGATTCGTTCTTGGTTGGGCCAAAGGCTCATTTCGCCCAGAAAAATGTCCCGGACTTCCCGCCGCTCCAGGGAGTCCACGGGCGCGTCCGGGTGGGCGATCAGAATCGGCGCATTGGCCGCCGCCTTGCCGACGGAAACCAAAAGCAGGATTAAAAGGAGGCCCCAGGGCCATTGCTGGGTGGTGCGTGATTTTCTCTTCAACATGGAAAATCTCCAGATGATTGCGCCACGGATGGACGTGGAAATGGAGGATTCTAAAAGCTAAAGGTGACTTTGGTCGTGAAAAGGTACCAGTCCTCTTCGAACCCGTCGGGATGGTCTTCTCGGAATAAACCGGCGGCCCCGTCGATCCGATGTCCTTCCAGCTTCACCACCCAGGAGTCGCTCAAGTCGAACCTCGTCGTCAGCGCGAACCCTTTCCGCCAGGCCAGAAAATCCGGTTAACCCTCCGCGGTGAAGCGATCTCCGTCCTTGTCGTCCCTGTCCGGATAATTTTCGGAATAATGGCCGCCCAATTCGAACCAGTCTGCGAATCGATGCGACGCCCCGACATACCAGGCCTCGCCGACCTGCCTCACGGGCGGAATCGGGGCGCCGGGAATGGAATATCGAATGTCTTCATGGTTGTACTCCCCCACCAGGGTCAAGTTGTTCCAAACATATTCCACGGAGAAAACCGTCGTTTCGTTTTTCAGGTCGACTTCCAGGGGCGTCCCGGCCGGCGTCGCCGGACCCAGCGGGACATTGGTTCGAATATCCACGGAAAAATTTTTTTGATTCCAATGGGTTGTCCCAATCCGAAGCCCGGGCAGCGGGGTATGCCATTGAAGGCTTCCGTTGTATTGAAACCCGTTTTCAAAATCGTCCACCTCCAGGGGAAATGCCTCGTTCTTTACGAAACGGGTCAATCCGCTGTTGTCGGCATCCGGAGTGTAGCTGCCAATCAGAGCGCGGTATTTCAGACCTCCCGCGGCGCCGATGGGAATTGTTCCGTAAAGTTCGCCGCCCCACATCCGGGTGTAATAATCCCGGGTGGTTTCTTCATAGACGGCCTGGGGCAACGGCACCCAGGTGCGCAGCATGTCCACGTCGCGCGTTTCGTTGCAAAGCCCATGGGCCATTTTCATCAGGCCGACCCGAAGGCTCAGCCAGTCCCGCCAGCGGCAATCGCCGTAGGCCCAGTCCAGTTCCACTTCGTTGTTGCCCACCGCGCCGAGATCCCGGGAAAACAGTTGCAGCCCGATTCGAAGATCGTCGGAAAGGTCCTTGGCGAAATTGATTCCGAGTTCGTTGAACTGAAACGAACCTTCCTCGGAATCGCCCAGATTATTGTTTTCATCGCTCCAAAGGAATCCTTGGGAAATAAACCCGTGAATGTCGATTCCCGCCAGATCGGCCGCGATGGATGGGTCCAGGAAGGCGAAGAATAAAATGAAACAACATGCGAAACGCTTGGCTTTCATGAACGGTCTCCCGAAAAATTAAATTTTGAGTAAAAATTCTGAAATTGCCTTTAAAAAAAACCGCCCTGTTTGAAAAGACTTCCGTATCCGATGGCCAGGAGAGATCGTTTTTTCCCGAATTCCAGCATTTTTTTCTTTTTTCGGCCGCTCACGCTAAAAAAACCCGAGAGATTTTCAACGATTTCGCTCATGTTCACCGCCTGGGCCGCCAATTCCTGAGCGGCGCTGGAAGATTCCTCGTTCCGGAAGGCCGATGACTGGGCGATACGTTCCACCTCGTGCATGGAACGGCTGATTTCCTGAATGCCGTTGGCCTGTTCCTGGGAACTGGCAAACAGCGCCTCGGAGATTTCGCTGAGTTCGCGGGAGATTTCGACGTTTTTCCGGAATTCCGACAGGGTGGATTGGACCAGCCCGTCCCCGGTTTCCACCGAGCGGGTGGTCCGTTCGATCAGGGCGTGGGTTTTTTCGGCGGCCTTGGCGGAGCGGGTGGCCAGCGAGCGGACTTCCTCCGCCACGACGCCGAAGCCCCGTCCGGCCTCCCCGGCGCGGGCGGCCTCAATGGCCGCGTTCAAGGCCAGCAGGTTGGTCTGAAAGGCGATGTCGTTGATCAGGTTGATAATTTCCCGGGTTTCCTGGTTGGACGCCGAAATGTCACCGATGGCGGTTTTCATCTCCCGCATGTGGCGGTCCACCCCCTCGGTGATTTCCAGCGCCATTTCGGAAATGGAACGGGCCGTCCGGGCGTGGTCCTGGTTCTGGCGGGTCATGGACAGGATTTCTTCAAGGGAGGCGGAGGTCTCCTCGATGCCGGCCGCCTGTTCCGAGGCGCCTTCGGCCAGCGCGCGGCTGGCGGTGGAAACGCCCGCGGAGGAAAGCGCCAGGGACTCGCTGGTTTTTCGCAACGCTTTCACGGCCCGTCCGATGGGTTGGATAATGGTTTTTCGGGAAACGCGGCGCAGCAGCCAGAAAGAGATGATCAGCACGCCGACGAACGACATCCGGTTTCGCTTTTCACGCCGGTCGAATTCCTGGAGGCTGGCCGAGATATTCTCGGACAATTCCAGCGAAAGCCGTTCCATCAGCCCGGAAAACCGTGCGCCGATCGCCTTCTTGTCATGGGCCAGTTTCGCGGCGTCGGTCATGTCGAGTTCGTCCATTTGCTCCCCGACGGCGCCGGCGATCCGGCCGTAAACCGCGGAAGCGTTTCCGGTGTATTGCCGAAGCAACGCCTCGATTTCCCGGGCATCCCGCCGGCTGTCCGAACCGAGCCTCTCCATTTCCACGATCTCTTGCAGAAGAGACAGCCCCCGTTTTGCCGCAACCTCGCCCCGCTCCACGAATTCCGGAGAGCCCACCAGCACGGCGTCCTCGTAAAACCGCACCTGGGTTTGAAAGGCGCTCAGGGCCTCTCGGGTTTTGAGCGAAGCGGGAAAGAGCGCCCTCGAAATCCGCGCGAACTCCTCCTGAATCATTTTTCCCGAACGGTGGTTCTGCGCCATGGACAACCCGTAGCCGAGAATCAGGGCGGACACGCTCAAAAGGATTTTTTGGAAAATGGTCAGTCGGGGTTTGTAATCCCGCATGGAAGGGCTCCTTGGGAAGGGGTGGATGGAAACGTCCGGGAAAATCTCCGGAAGGGCTGAACGCCGGACGCCTCCGTTTGGCTTTGAAGGGGATGAAGCAATGGGTGTGCCAAGAAAAGAGAAAAACGTAAAAAACCTCGGCCAAGCGGAAGGGCGGGAAAACGGGGAAACTGGACGAAATCTCATTGGAAAAACGGAAGAACGGACGCAACGCTTCCGTCCGAATCGGGGGAGTGGGCGGGCGGGCTTGCCGACCTTCGGTGGATTGGATAACGCCATTCCTGAAAAACGAGAAAAATTTTTTCCTTTTTCGGGAATTCGGGAAATTGACCGATGGGCGGGATTAAGAAACTCCCGGGGTTGCTCTCCCATCGGCTCTCTTTACCCTCGACGCCTTTCGAAGAGCCGTAGCGGCGGCAGGCGGGCGCGGGCGTCCCGGCGTATTCGCAACCGCCTTTCCGTCAGATCGGCCGACGACCGCACGGGATCGTTTCGGGCGCCAAGAGCACGCGCCGTTCCGTCGGTTCCCCCTTTCGAAGGGATGGACTCCACCACGACTTTGTAGGTCGGCCAATTGTTTTTTTTATTTTGTCAAAAGCCGAACCGGGTTGGAAACAAGGAGGGGGCGTCTCGACTCCGGGGCGGCGTCGGCATGGGTCCGGACTTGCTTTCCGTCGCCGCCAACAAGGCCCTTCAAATCGGCCACAACGGCGCGCGTCTCTTCGGCCCGGGACGTCAGTTCCTCGGAAGCCGAGGCCGATTCCTGGGCGCTGGCCGCGTTCCGCTGCGTGATCCGGTCCATTTCGGAGATCGCCCGGTTGATTTCGTCGATTCCCCGGGCCTGCTCGTCCGAAGCCGAAGCGATTTCGGCCACCCGGTCGGAGGCATCGGCGGCGCCTTGGCATACCCGCCCGAACGCTTCGTGGCTTCGCGTCGCCAGCTCGGATCCTTCCCGCACTTTTCCGGCGGCGCCTTCGATCAGCGCCGTCGTGTTTCGAACCGCTTCGGCGGCGCGCATGGCCAAATTGCGCACCTCGTCGGCGACCACCGCGAAACCGGCGCCGGCATCCCCCGCCCGTGCCGCTTCCACCGCCGCGTTCAGGGCCAGCAAATTGGTCTGAAAGGCAATTTCATCGACGGTTTTGATGATTTTGGCGGTTTCCGCGTTGGCCCGCGTGATTTCGCTTATGGATTGCGTCAACCGCGCCATTTCCTCGTTGGCTTCGGCCGCGACCCGCTTCGTTTCCCCCATCAGCGCATCGGCCCGTTTGGCGTTGGCCGCGTTGCGTTTGGTCATGGCGGCCATCTCTTCCATCGAGGCGGAGGTTTCCTCCAGAGACGCGGCCTGTTCGGCGGCGCCTTCGGCCAGGGACCCGGCCGCCGAAGAGACCTGCGCCGAGGCCGAGGCCACTTGCCCGGCGCCGTCTTCGAGATTCCCCACGATCCGATGGATGGGGCGGGCGACGGAGCGGTGGATCAGCCAGCCCAACCCGAAGAGGGACGCCATAGCCATCCCGATCACGAACGTGACCATCTGTTTCGGAAGCGAGGCGATGGCGTCCCGGACATCGTCCTCGAACGCGCCGAAGGATTGCTCGACCCGGGCGACGGGTTCGAGCAATATCCTTTCGGGAACGGCAAAGCCGATTCGCCAGTCCCATTCCGGCATTTTGCGGACGAACATGTATTTTCGCTTGTTTTGATATTCGTACGGGAAAAACGGCTCGGCGGCTTCGACGATCCGGGGCGTGAACGGAAGGGACAGCAAGCTCTCGTCGCCGGTTTTCAGCACGGGATGCAGAATCACGACGCCCCGGCCATCCAAGATGAACGGATATACCATCAAATTCGCCGAATCTGCGTAATACTCCTTTTGGATGCCGTCGAGAATCGTCGCCTTGGTTTCGTCTTCGTATCGCTTGGCCATTTCGGTTCCGGCCAAGCCGAGATCGTTCAGGGTGGCCGAAAGCTCCCGATGCGCGGTTTGCAGCGGCTTCAGGATCGCGTCGATGCGAAGCGCGTAGATGGCGTTTTCCCGTTCCCTCACGATGTCGGCCACCGCCTCCCGCAACGACGCGGACTGGGCCCGGGCCATCGAATCCATGCGGGAGGACTGCCGGTACGCGATGAGCGAGATTCCCACGGCGGTCACCAGGAAAGCCGCCACGGTCATCGTCCGAAGTTTGGCGTGGATGGATTGCGTTTTCATGTCTTCTCCCGAGTCGCGGTTCGCCGCCTCGCAATGAGGGGGCCGCAACTCTCGTTTGTCGGGGCTGGGAATTGGTTCGGACGCGGCCGCGTTGGACGACCGCGTCCGTGTCGATTCAGTTCCGGATGACTTCGGCGTTCTTTAGAATATTGAGAGGAATCGTGATCCCCAGTTCCGTCGCGAGGGGAAGGTTGACGTAAAGCGTCCCTCTTTTGTTTTGGACCACGCCGATGGATTCGGGGCTCTCGCCGTTGAGGATGCGAAGGGCCGCGGCGGCGGCCCATTCCCCTTGTTCTTCGCCCACTTTCGTGTAGCCGACCAAGGAGTAAGGGGCCATGAAATCGTGGATGCAACCCGACGGAATCCGGGTTTCGGCGCGAACGAATTTCAAAGCGTCCTCGTGGGACCAATCGGCGATTCCGGCGTTATTTTCGATGACGAGCATATCCACCGCACTTTGAAGCGCCCTGAATTGCTCTTCCCAGTCGGCATAGGTTCGAACATGGATTTCCCTTTCGAAAGACAATCCAAACATTTTCTTGATGTATTCGGCTTCCTTTCGAGAGGTTTCGTTGTCCACGGAGAGGAAGCCGATCCGCTCGCCTTTGGCGTAGGTTTTCAACTGCCGAAACAGCGGTTCGATCAAGGCCACCTCTTCCATGCCGCAGACGTTCTTCGTGGGAAATCCGTAGATGGAGGCGTCCCAGTTGACGCCGCAGAAGACCACGGGCAGGTCCGTGTTGGCGTAAAACGGCATGACGACGTGCCGGGAGGCGTTGTCGTCGGCCGCGATGACCACGTCCGGCCGCCACGCCTCGATGGCTTGCCGGGCTTCCTCCCCGGCGTTCCGGGCGAAATCCTCCGAGGGATGGTTCTTGGTGTCCATGCGGTGGATTTTCAATTCCACCGCGTCTCCGAGGACGGATCGAACGCCCCGGACGATGCCGTCGCTCCATTCGTAGCCCTCGTGGTACGAATCGATGAAAAATACCTTTTTCTTTTCGGTCGCTCCGGCCTGGGGGGCAAAGAGCAAGGCCGCCGTCAAGACCAGGAATGCCAATCCTTCAACGCCGATTGCCAGGGTCCGTTTTTTCATGGTTCGTCCCTCTTTGTGGTTGGTTGGAACGGCGCACCCGTCCCGCTTGGGTTGGTGAAAAAATGGCCATCTGTTCCTTTTGGGCGGTTTCGGCGGCCCGGGTCGGGACGTTGCCCTCCACCGCCGGGTTCGAAACATGCGTTTCGCCGTCCATGGCGATTTGGAAATATTCGCGGTCCCGGGCACGGTATGGAGAATTATGCAAATGGCCTCGGGAGTCGATTGGGGATGATTTTGTCGCGGGGAGGTATCCAACCGCAGACACTCTCGGTCGCGAGCAAGTTTGGCGCCGGGATGGAATCGGCATCATTGCCGCGGAACCCGTGAAAAAACGAGCGGAAAAGCGGGGGCAGTGTTGGACGGAAAAGCCAAAATTTCCCGTTTTTCGGGAAAGTCGATCCGACGGATCAATCGTCGCTCCGCTACGGAGTCCAAGATTCTGAAATTGTATCGAATTGGAATTTTTCAAAGGAAGAATCCCGATTCCCGATCTTCAGGAATTCGGAGCGCTTTTCGGAATTTGATATTTTTTCAAGTAGTAATACAGACGAGACTGGCTTAGGCCCGAGAGGTTCAGGGCGGCGGGAATGTCCCATTGAACCGACTGCATCAGCCGTTTCAGATAGGCTTTTTCGCCCAATTCCAAAAAATCGGCCCGCCAGGATTTAAAATCGGGAAGCGGGTCGGGAAATTGGAAATCGGAAAGCGGGTCGACCTCCCGATCCCCGGAGGGGGCCGACGCCGAAGAAGGCGGCGGGCCGGATTCTTCGGTTCGGCAAAACCGATTCCGCAAAAAATGGGCGCGAATGGACGGAGGCAGGTGCGGCGGGAACAGCATGGGATTGTCCGGGTCGGCCAGTACCGCCGCCTCCAGCACGTTGACCAGCTCCCGCACGTTCCCGGGCCAGCTCCAGGCTTCCAGGTTTTCCATCAGCTCGGGCAACAGCCCTTTCACCTTCAGGCCGTGGCGTTTGCAAAGGCGCACGATATGGTGAAGGACGAGCGGTTCCAGATCCTCGATTCGGCGACGAAGGGGCGGCAGATGGATTTCAAAAGTCCGGAGGCGGAACAGCAGGTCCAGCCGGAAATCTCCGGACGCGGCCATTTCGTCCAGGTCCCGGTTGGTGGCGCTGACGAGGCGGAAATCGATTTTTCGTTCCCGGGTGGCGCCCACCGGCCGGAACCGGCGTTCCTGCAAAACCCGAAGGAAGATTTTCTGCACCGAAAGCGGCAATTCCCCCACCTCGTCCAGGAACAGAGTGCCGCCGTGGGCTTCGGCCAGAAGCCCCGACCATTTCCGGTCGGCGCCGGTAAAGGCGCCCTTTTCGTGACCGAAAAGAAGGCTCTCCGCCAGACTTTCCGTGAGGGAGGCGCAATCCACCACCACGAATTCGTTGTCCTTCCGCGCGCTGTTTTCGTGAATCGCCCGGGCGAACAGCTCCTTGCCGGTGCCCGTTTCTCCGGAAATCAGCACGTTGGTCCGCGTGTCGGCGCACTGGGCCACCTGGTCGAGACAATCCTTGAGGACGGAACCGTTTCCGACGATCTTGTCCCGCTTCAGGGCAACGATTCGTTTGGCGTCGGTGGTTTTGCGGCGGAAGTCGAGAACCCGCTCGATCTGAAGATGGATTTTTTGTCGGGAAAGCGGCTTTTGCAGATAATCCCAGGCCCCGGTGCGGATGGCGATTTCGGCGCTTTCCGCGTCGCCCACGCCGGTGATGATGATGACCTCCGGTTCCGGAGGATGTCTGCGGATCAGACCCAGCTGTTCCAGGCCGTCTCCGTCCGGCAGCCGGATGTCCAGAAACACCAGCTCGATGGACTCCCGGGAGAGCAGCTCCATCCCCTGGGCGATGGTGCCGGCGGCATGGGGCGCATGGCCCAGCCCCAGAACGTTCTCCGTCAGGATTTCGCGGATCAGTGGATCGTCGTCAATGATCAGGATCTGGCCCACGGTTTCTCCTTTCGCCAAGCAGTTCAAAGACGGTCTGGGCAAGGCTGGCGCGGTGAACCGGCTTCATCAGAAATCGAGTGAGGCCGAATTGTTTCACCGATGCCTCGGTCACGGTTTCGCTGAAGCCGGTGCACAGAATGATCGGGGTGTCGGAGCGTATCGTCCGAATTTCCTCGATGAGCCGGAAGCCGGTCATCTCTGGCATGGTCTGGTCGGTGATCACCAGGTCAAAATAATCCGGATGGGCCTGAAAGCTCTTCCATGCCTGGGGGCTGTTCTGAAAACCCACCGGGTCGTATTCCAGCGTTTCCAGGTGCTCCCGCAGGACGTCCAGGAAGAACAGTTCGTCGTCCACCACCATGATCCGTTCGCCCCGGCCCGTCGGGACCGCTGCAACGGCGGGCGGATCGGCGCTTCGGGGCTCCGAAACGGGGAGATACACCCGAAAGGTGGTCCCCTCCCCTTCCCGAGTTTCAAAATCGATCAGGCCGCCGTGACTTTTTACAATGGCGAAGCTGACCGAAAGACCGAGTCCGGTTCCGTCCTGCATGTCTTTGGTGGTGAAATAGGGCTCGAAAATGCGGTCCTGGCAATGGGACGGGATTCCGGTTCCGGTATCCCTCACTTCCAGAACGGCGTATTTGCCGGGCTTGATTTCCCGCCCATAGCAACGCAGAGCCGTTTCCAATTGAACTTCGCGCAGGGCCAGGGTCAGCCGCCCCGGCCCCGGTCGCATGGCGTGGTAGGCATTGGTGCACAAGTTGACCAGCACCTGGTGAAGCTGGGACGGGTCGCCCAGCACCCAGTCGTTCTCGGCCTCCAGCCGCTGGGAAATTTTTATGGTGGCCGGCAGACTGGAACCCAGAAACTGAACGACCTCCTTGGCCACCGCCGAAAGGCGCACCGCCTTCAATTCGGACAGTTCCCGGCGGTTGAATTTCAAAATCTGCTCCACCAGTTCCCGGGCGCGGATGCAGGCCTCCAGCAAACGACGATGAAAATGGGGCAGGCGGTCGGGGTTTCGGGTTTCGTGTTCGATGGCCAGTTCCGCGAATCCGATGACGCCGCCCAAGATGTTGTTGAAATCGTGGGCGATGCCGCCGGCCAGGGTGCCGATGGCCTCCATTTTCTGCGCGTGCTGAAGTTGGCGCTCCAGGGTCGCCTTCTGCGCCACCAGGGCCTTTTCTTCCGACAGGTCCCGAAGAAACAGTCCCACCGCCAGGACATTTTCCTTTTCGTCCTGCACGCGCCAAGTGCGAATCGCCGCTGGAAATTCGGGGCCGTCGGCACGCCGGCAGGGGATTTCCATGGAGATGTTCACTATTCGTCCTGTGGAAATGGTCTCCACGAGCCCGTTTACGTCGTTCCGGAAATCCGGAGAGACCAAATCTCGGAAGGCCCTTCCCTGAAGCTGATCCTTTTCATATCCGGTGATTTCCCGCGCCGCCCGGTTGGCGTCTTGGATCATGCCGAAAAAGTCCAGCAAAAAAACGCCCTCGGGATTGGAATCGAAAAAGGATCGAAACCGATTTTCCGTAATTTTGATCATTTTTCTGGAAATTTCCAGGTCTTTTAATCTTCTTTTCAACTGTTGGGCGTTTTTTTCCAAGGATTCGTACAAACGAAGATTGTGAATGCTGTGGGTCAGGGCCCCGGCCACGGTTTCCAGAAAGGACTGATGGACGCGGAAGTCGGTTTCCTTTTGGGCGGCCAGTCCCAGCACGCCGATGGTTTCCCCGCGGGTTCCCAGTGGAATGGCCGCGAAAGATCGAAGCCCCGCGGCCTTGCATTCCGAAAGCGTGCAGCGGGGGTCGGACAGGATGTCGCAGGAGAAGGCAGACTCGGCGGTTTCGGCCGCCAGCCCGCAAAGGCACTGGCCGACGGCGTGGCTTTCGGCCGGAACCCAGGGGGTTGAACTGGCGAAGGCGGTGCGGGCCTCCAGCTTCAGTTCGTCCCCGCGGGTTAAAAAAATGACGACCAGGTCTGCGGGCAAGAGGGTCCTAAGCCTTTCCGCGGCGGCGCCCAGGGTCCGCTCCAGGGAAAGTCCTTCGGCCGCCTCCCGCCCCATTTGGTAGAGGGTTTCCAGCTCGCGGGTTCGCCTTCGGGCGGCGGTTTCGGCCTTCCGACGCGGCGTGACGTCTTCCAAGGTGCCATCAATGGCGATCAGGTTTCCGGCCTCGTCCTGGAATCGGGTGGCCCGAAGCGAGCCCCAGAACACCGACCCGTCGTTTCGGAGACACTCCATCTCCAAGGGACCAATGGAGGGCAGGCCGTTCCACAGCGGTCGCAAACGCAGGCGGTCCTCGGGATTCAAGTAAAAATCTTGGGGGTTTCGGCCTTCCATCTCCCGGGCCGAATCAAAGGCGAGCATGCGGGCAATGGCCGGATTCACGAAGACGATACGATCGTCCGGGGAAACGCGAAACACGCCGACGGGCAAATTGTCGGTCAGGCTTCGGAACCGCGCCTCGCTTTCCCGAAGCCGACGGTTCATGGATTCCCGTTTGCGGATGTGCTCCCGAATCCGGAGCCGCAAATTGTCAAAGGCGGCGGCAACTCGGTCGATTTCGTCCGGGTTGCGACTTCTTCCGCGCCGGCGCCTCAGGCGCGGCGGCTCCTCCAGGTTGTCGGGATCCAGCCGGTTGGCGTAATCCGCCAGCCCCACCAGGCGCCGCGTGACGTACCGTTGCGCCAGCAGAAAAATGAGGAGTGCCGTAATGAAAATTTGGGAAAACGTGGTCAGGGCAATGAGGCTCGCGCTCGATTGAATCCGGTCGTGGAGGTCTTGGTAATCGGCGTGTATCGAAAGAACGCCCAAAAAGAGAGAGGCGCCGGGATCGGTCGGGGGAAACAGTTCGAATGTTCGGCGGATGGCCCCGGAATCCATCGGCCGGCCCAGCGCTCTTTGGTAGCGATAATTCTCTTTTTCCTCGCGAACTTCCGCGAAAACAATGTCGGGAAAGTTCAGCAGGCCCCGCAGGTGAAGGACGATCTGCTCGTCGTTTACCGCAAAAAGACTGCCGGCGATCGCGGGCACATGAACCTTCTCGATGAGTTCCAGCGTGGATTCGAGTTGGGCCACCTCCGTCCGGTATTGATAAAAGACATGGATTCCCGTCGCGAGCAAGGAAACCAGCAAACTGGCCATGACGGTGGCCAAAAAGAGCCGAAACGCGAGGGATCGGCCGGGCAGAGCGCTCGATACAGGCTTCATCGGTTGGGGAAACGCCTCGTTTCTTTCGGCCGGCACCGGAAATCAGTCCGGGTTTCCCGGTTTGACGCCTTCTTCCAGAAGCCAGAACCCTTCCCTTTGTTCCGGTTTCAGGTTCCGGGCAAATTCCTGAAACATCACACGGTAAGTTCCATCGGCCTTTAATTGGCGAAGAACGCTCGCCAGCCGATCGGCCAATTCGGCGTGGCGTTTATGAAGGTACAGGTAGGGGGAGTCTCTCTCCAACACGCCAATTCGTCGGATTCCCGCATTCCGGAATTCCGGTTCGCCCAAAAAGGTTCGAACGGCGGATTCCGTGGAGATGAGGATGTCCGCCCGTCCCGCCATCAAAAAACGAAGCGCCTTGGCGTGGTCCGCCACGCGGAACGCCCGTGCTTGGAGCTCCATGGCGGAAAGACGGGACTCGATCAATTTGTAGCCCCGGACGTAAACGATTCCGGGCGACAGTTCCGCGACGTCGGACCAGTTGCGGATTTCGGCGGAAAATCGAATGGAAAAGGCCGATGTGTTCGAAACCAGCAGCGGCTCTTGAACCCGAATTAAATTGGTATACTGATTTTCCACCCGTGCGTTTCCAAATCGGGTGGCGTCTCCGTCCAGACGGCCCGCGTTGGCCTCGATCAAGGCGCGTTCGCTTGGCATGGGCGAAATTTTCACCCGTTTCCCGGCCCGGCCAAAGGCGACGGAATAAACTTTTCGGGCGAGGGCAAGCCCCACATCATTCCAGCCGGTGCCATAGCCGAGGTGAAGGGTTTCCGCATCGGCGGCCTGCGAGATGGCAACCTCCTTGCCGGAAACCGCCGATTCTTCCGCCCCGGGAGAACCGGGTAATATCCACCCGCAACATAGCAAAAAAAGCATTACGGCGAATCGGAAAGGGGCGTCGTCGCTTCCAGATCGATGATGGGTCATCTGATTGACCTCTTTCATGCGGGCGTCTTTTCCGTCGAGGAAACGGCCGACTCCGATTAGAATGGCTTACGCAAAATCCGCTCCACCGCCGCCACGTCTTCCGGCAGGTCCACGTCGGGGCCCATGGCCTCCACCGTCGCCACGCGGATGCGATGGCCGTGTTCCAGCGCCCGAAGCTGTTCCAGTTTTTCCGCCGCCTCCAGCCGCCCTTCCGGCAGCCCGGCGAAGATTTCCAGAAACCGGCGGGTGTAGGCGTACAGGCCCAGATGGCGGAGAACCGGTTCCGTTCCGGTTCCGTCCCGATCAAACGGAATCGGCGACCGGGAAAAATAGAGGGCGTCCCCCCGGACGTCCAACACCACCTTCACGTTGGCGGGGTTGGCGATTTCCGCCGGGTTCGACATGGGCACGGCCAGGGTCGCCATCTCCACGCCGGGGTCTTCGCGAAAAGGCGCAACCAGGGCGTCCAGGGAGGCCGGGTCCAGCAGCGGCTGGTCGCCCTGGACGTTGACCACCACCGCCTCCGGAGCCAGATCCATGGTTTGAACCGCTTCGAACACCCGATCGGAGCCGGACCGGTGATTCGGGGAGGTCATCACCGCCTTTCCGCCGAACTCCCGCACCGCGCGGGCGATCCGGTCGTCGTCGGTGGCCACCGCCACTTCTTGGATGTTCGCGGCCCGGGCCGCGGCCTCGTAGACCCGCCGGATCATCGGCTTGCCGGCGATGTCGGCCAGCGGCTTTCCCGGAAACCGGGTGGAACCGTATCGGGCCGGAATTACCACCACCGTCCGGTTTTCTGAAGAATGGGTCATGTCCCGTCCCGTTTCCGCACGTTGATCACGGCGTTTTTGAAATAGTGGATTTCGAAGTCGTCGGAAAACTCCCGCAGGGATTCCGTGGCGCCCAGCAGCAGCACCCCGCCGGGGCGGACCACCCGGGCCATGCGCCGGAACAGCTCCCGCTTGAAGTCGTCCGAAAAATAGATGCTCACGTAGCGGCACAGCACCAGGTCGAAGGTCCCGAAAAAAGTGAAATTGTCCTGAAGATTGTACCGCCGAAAGCGAACCCGGTCCCGCAATCGAGGCTCGAAGGCCCAGCCCTTGGGCGTCGGCGTGAAATAGCGGAATTTTCGCTCGGCCGACAGTCCTCGCGCCATGGAAAGGGAATCGTAAACGCCGGCCTGGGCCGCGGCCAGGGCGGTGGAGGAAATGTCGGTGGCCATCACCTCCACGCGGCCGAGAAAGGACGGCAGCCCTCGGGCATGAAGGATCTCGTCCATGAGCATCAGCAGGGAATAGACCTCCTGTCCGGTGGACACCGCCGCGGACCAGACCCGGGCCGGCTTTCCCGCCACGGCCCGGTCCAAAACCGCCGGAAGCCCCGCCTCGGCAAGGTAGGTCCAGGCGCTGGCGTCCCGGAACCAGGAGGTCTCGTTGGTGGTGATGGCGTCCACGATCCGATCCCGAAGCCCGCCGGCGACGTCGTCCCGGGCCATGTGCAGAAAGGACTGAAACGAACGGCAGCCGCTGGCCGCCACCAGGTCCGAGAGGCGGGATTCGATGAGATAGGCCTTGTCGCCCCGGAGATGGATGCCGCAGACATTTTCGATGTAGCGGGCCATCAGGGCGAATTCGGCCTCGCTAATCCGAATCATTTCGCCTTCGGGAGACGAGCCGAGAGATGCGTTCCGCAATGAGGCCCAGGGGGACCACTTCGTCGGCCTTCCCGGCCTCCACCACCGCGCCGGGCATTCCCCAGACCACGCTGGTGGCCCGGTCCTGAGCCAGGGCGTATCCGCCCCTTCGCGCCAGGGCGGCGACGCCCGCCAGTCCGTCGTTGCCCATGCCGGTGAGGATCACCGAAAGCACCCGGCCGTCGTAGACCATGCCCAGGGAACGGAGCAGAACGTCCACGGAGGGCCGGCAGGAGTTGACCGGCGGCGTGTCGGTCAGGCCCAGCGCCACCTTGCCGTCCGGCGTGCGCCGGGCCACCATGTGTCGGCCGCCCCGGGCAATATACATCACGCCGGGGCGCACGAATTCCCCGTTCTCCCCTTCCCGCACCTGGATGGCCGAAACCGCGTTCAGCCGTTCCGCCAGGGAGGCGGTGAACATGGGCGGCATGTGCTGGACCGCCAGAATCGGCAGCGGAAAATCGGCCGTCAGACGCGGAACGACCTCCTGGAGCGCGTTGGGGCCGCCGGTGGATACGCCGATGGCCACCACGTCGATGCGCCCGAACCGCGACCGAGGCGGGGGGGGCGGGGACGCCGGCGGGACGGGTTTCGGGGCGGATCGGGCGGCGGGGGTGAGCGGAAGGTTCGGGGACGATTTGGAAAGACTTTGGACCTGACGGGCGTATTTGTGGCTTCGGGCCACGGGAATCAGTCGGGCAAGGGCCCCGCGCAGTTCGGCCGCGTTTTCCGCCGCTTCGCTTTTCCGGGGCTTGGGGATGAAATCCAGAGCCCCGGCCTCCAGCGCCTTGACGGTGAGATCGGCGGTTTCGTGGTCCAGGCCGCTGAGCATCACCACGTCCACCTGGGGATAGTCGGCCTTGAGCGCCTTGAGGGTCTCCAGCCCGTCCAGCTCGGGCATGAAGGCGTCCAGCAACACCAGGTCCGGCGGGTTGAGCGCCACCTTGCCGAGGGCGATTCGGCCGTTGGGGGCCGTGCCCGTCAGTTCCACCCCGTCGAATTCGGAAACGATCCGCGTCAATATCTGCCGGTAGATCACGGCGTCGTCGACGATCAGTATTTTTAGGTCGGGCAATGCGTTTTCCCCCGTTTTTTCGCCCAGGCGCCGCGCGCTCGGGCCCCCGTTGTCGGCCGAACCCTTTTCCCGCGGGCCCCCGCGGCCTCCCCGTGGAACCATTCGTTTTTCCCGCCGGATTTATTTGTCGTCGCCGGTGTTTGGACGATGGGATTTTTCGCGCTCGGATCAATCCTCCGTCGCCCGATCCGCCCACGGATCGGGTCGCCGAGCCTTCATCCGGTTTGAAACTGCTTGATGATTTCATTGAGGGTGGCGGCCATGCGGGCCAGCTCCTTGGAGGATTCCTGGGTCTGGGCCGCGCCCACGGCGGTCTGCCGGCTGGCCTTTCCGATGTCCTCGATGTTGCGGGAAATGTCGCGGACCCCCTGGGAGGCGCCGTCGGCGGATCGGGCCACCTCCTGCACGGCGGAAAGCTGCTCCTCCATGTTCCGGGCGATTTCCCGCGCGGCCTGGGCCGCCTCTTCGGTGGAGCGGGCGATGTCCCGCACCAGCGTGGCCGACTCGCCGGCGTCCTCGGCCATCTCCCGAACCGTGCCGGCCGTGGACGCAACCGATTTGGAAATTTCCCCGGCCGTGGCCGTCTGCTCCTCCACCGAGGCGGCGATCATCTCGTTGATTCCCGCGATTTCGTTGATCACGGCGTTGATCTCGTCGATGGCGCCCACCGCCGCTTCGGTGGTGGACTGAATCTCCTCGATCTGGCCGGCGATCTCGTCTGTGGCCTCGGCCGACTGGCGGGCCAGCTCCTTCACCTCCCCGGCCACCACGGCGAAGCCCTTGCCGACGTCCCCCGCCCCGGCCGCCTCGATGGTGGCGTTCAGGGCCAGCATATTGGTCTGGTCGGCGATGTCCTTGATGACGCCCACCACCTTGCCGATCTGTTTGGAGGCCCCGGCCAGAGCCCGCATCCGGTTGTCGATTTCCTCGGCGCGCTCCCGCGCGCCCCGGGAAATGCGGCTGGCGTTGGCCGTGTTTTTGGCCACCTCGTTGAGGGAGGCGGTCATCTCTTCCGAAGACGACGCCGCGGCGTTGACCTGATGGGAAACTTCTTCGCTGGAGGCGGCGATCCGGTCCACGCCGGCGGCGGTCTTCCGGCCGGCTTCGGCCACGTTGTCGAAGGTGGCGGACATCTCCTCGGTCATGGCGGAGACGTTGTTCACCGAGGCGGCCGCCTGTTCCGCCGCGCCGGCCACGGTTTCCACCGACGCGTTGACCTTGCCGGAGGCCGAGGCCACCCCTTCGGCCTGGACGTTCATCTCCTCCGCCGAGGCGGCCATCTGGGTGGAGATGGAGGAGAGTTCCTCCGACGAGCTGGACAGGCCGTTGGCGTTGTCGGCCAGCTCCCGCATGATCACGCGGAGGCTGGCCACCGCCGTGTTGAGATATTCGGCCATCCGCCCCACTTCGTCCCGGGAGTCGATTTCCACCTGTCCGCTCAAATCTCCGGCGCCGAACTGCGCGATGAACTCGCCGATGCGGCGGATGGGCCGGGTGATGCCCGAAGCGATCAGGAAGGCCAAAGCCGCCGCCGCCAGGACGGCGAACGCGAGGCCGTATATCAAAGTGGTGGCGGCCTGCGCCAGTTCGGTTTCGATTTCGTCGCTGATCGCCTCCATTTGGTTCATGCTTTCCGCGGAAATTTCCCGGGCCGCTTCCAGAGCCTCGTCGCCCGTGGCCATTCTCCGTTCGCTCAGGGATTCCAGCCGAAGCCAGTTTTCCAGGCCCGCTTCCATGGCTTCCCGATATTGAACCGAGGCCAGACGCGCCGCATCGAGAATTTCGCGGTCGCCGCCCCGGGCGACGATGGGCGCCGTCCGGTCCATCAGGTCGAAAATGGTTTCGAAATCGCCCAGGGCTTCCCGCAGGCTTTCCGGTTCCCGCCGGACCTGGGCCTTGAAGTTCTTGATTTCGAGCCGGTCTCCGGCGTCGAGGATTCGTTGGAGGTTCCGGATGGTTTCGAGGCGGCGCAGCAGGCCTTCCGGATCGAGCCCCCCCCGGATATCGATGGCCGTTCGCCGGTGTTGGTTGTCCATCAACCGATCAAGATTTTCGACGAAGCTCTCCGCGGTTCGATCCAGGGTGTCCTGGATTTCGAAAAAGGCGTGGTTGGCCGTCGCCGTTTCCTCCACCAGGGCTTCGTACTCGTTCAGGCGGGCTTCGGCGATCCGGACGAATTCCTCCATGTTGGCTTCGTCGGTGAAGCGGCCGTCTATTTCCCGGCATTGAGCGATGTTTTCCCGAACTCGGGCCAAAAGCGCCCGCCCTTCCACAAGGTATGTGTCCTCCCGGGTGTAGCCGTACCCCCGGAGATTGTACATCAGCAGAAAGGTGTTCCGCTCCAATTCGTTGGCGGCGGCCACTTCGGGAAGATATTCCTGGACAATGGCTTCGGAACGTTTTTCGATGCCCGACAATACGCCAAATCCCCAGGCGCCCAAGATCGCGCCGACGATCAGGATCAGCCCGTATCCGCCCCCGATTTTCCATCCGATTTTCCAGTTTTTGAACATGGTTTCTCCCGAGAAAAGTTTCGATTGGAAAGCGCGTCGTTCCAATCGCTTTGGAGGTAAAGAAAACGGGGAACCCTGAAGGACAAACCGGCCCCGCCCGGAACCTTTTTATCCTTTTTCCGCCGTCGGGGATTCCATTTCCCGGCGGCGGAGCATCGCTGAATCCTCACACCCGAAACTGCTTGATGATTTCGTTGAGGGTGGCCGCCATGCGGGCCAGCTCCTTGGAGGATTCCTGGGTCTGGGCCGCGCCCACGGCGGTCTGGCGGCTGGCCTTTCCGATGTCCTCGATGTTGCGGGAAATGTCGCGCACCCCCTGGGAGGCGCCGTCGGCGGATCGGGCCACCTCCTGCACGGCGGAGAGCTGCTCCTCCATGTTCCGGGCGATTTCCCGCGCGGCCCGGGCCGCCTCTTCGGTGGAGCGGGCGATGTCCCGCACCAGGGCGGCCGACTCGCCGGCGTCCTCGGCCATCTCCCGCACCTTGCCGGCCGTGGCGGCCACCGATTTGGAAATTTCCCCGGCCGTGGCCGTCTGCTCCTCCACCGAGGCGGCGA
>JBKHDD010000010.1:0-62614 GCA_046541515.1 Desulfococcaceae bacterium | reverse complement strand
CATCGATTCCCCGGATCGAATCACCACCGACCCGCTGGACCCCATCGACTATGCCTGGCGCGAGCGACGGGACGTGGACGTGGAGATTCGCCAACCCGAATTCACCTCCGTTTGTCCCATGACCGGGCTGCCCGATTTCGGCGCCATCATCATTCGGTACGTGCCGGACCGGAAAATCGTCGAACTCAAATCCCTGAAATACTATCTGCTTCAGTACCGGAACGTCGGCATCTTCTACGAGCACGTGGTCAACCGCATCCTGGACGACCTGGTGGGCGTGCTGGCCCCCAAGCGCATGGAGGTGATCGGCGATTTCACCGCGCGGGGCGGCATTTCCACCCGGGTGACGGCCGCGTTCGACGGGGCGCCCCAATGAGATGGAATTGGCCCCCCCCGGAAACGGTGAAAGGGAACCGTCGTTTTCTCTTCGGATTTCTTGCGCTCCTGCTGGCGTTTCTGACGGGGTGCGGCGGGGTGACGGCGGTCCAGCAGGGAACCCGGCGGGTGGCCGACGCCATCGCCTTTTCTCCGTCCTACGTCCAGCGGGTGGCGCTGCTTTCGCTGCAAAACGGCACCTTTTTGGGCGACGCCCAGGTGGTGGAGCGCTTCCAGAATCCGTTTCTGGAGGCGCTGGACGCCTTCTGTCCCAACCTGTCCCTGACGGTTCCCGCCCAGGAAGGCTCGCCGGCGGAGCTGTTGCGACCGCCCCGCCAGCTTTCCGGCCGGGTCGACAATCTGGCGCTGGCGGAAATCGGGCGAAAGTACGGCGTTCACGCCGCCATCTTTCTGCGAGACCTTTCGGTGGAAAGCGAGGAACGGCCGGCGGGAATGCTGATGTTTCGCGGCCCGGCCTACTACGTTTCCGTCCGGGTCCGCCTGGAGGTCTACAGCATGACCACGGGCGCCAAGCTGGTGGACGAACCGCTGGTCCGGCGGGAGAAGGTGGACTGGGAGGAGCATGACGCCGTCCAGAACCGCAACGCCGGGCGGTTGCTGGAACTGCCGGAGCTGATGACCTCCCTTTCCCGGGTGGCCGCCGAAGCGGCCTGCGACGCAATCCGCGACCAGCCCTGGCGGGGTTTCGTGGTTTCGGTGGAAGAAGGGCGGGGAATTCTATCCTCCGGCCGAGAGGCCAATCTGGAATCGGGCGAGGAGTTGACGCTGTTCTCCCCGGGCGAAACCATCGAAGGCCGGGACGGCCAGCGATTCCGCATTCCCGGCATCCCCGCCGGAAAGGTCCAGGTGACCGAAGTCTACGTGGGCCGCGCCGTGGTGGAGCCGACCCGGGGCGAAACGATCGAGGAGGGGAGTACGGTGGGGGTGGAGTGAATGCCGGGATTCCGCCCAAATGGAGCTATTCCATTAAAAATCTTTGCAGGTATTGAAGCGGCAGCCGCCGCCAATGGTAAAACGGCAAGGATGTTTCCGGTCCCGCAAAGGCTGGGGACCGTCCCGATGAAATCGGAGGCGCTTCGCCATGAAAAAAACAATGGAAGACATCACGGCCGAATTGAGCCGTCTATCGCGGAAAGACCGGCTGGAAATCGCCCGGTTTCTTCTTTGCTTGGATGACGGGGTAGACCCGGAGGTCGCCGCAAGCTGGGATGATGAAATCACCGAAAGAGTGAAAGCGGTGGAAGACGGCCGGGCGGTTGGGATGGATTACGGCGAAGCCATGGCCAGGATAGAAAGCCGTTTTGGCTTTTGAAAACCATTGTTCTCGGAGAGGCTTTTCAAGAACTGGCGGAAGCGATTGCCTACTACGAAGGACGGGAACCGGGGCTTGGCCGGAAGTTGAAGGAAGAGGTTGATCGGCATGTCCATTGGATCATCGGAAACCCGGATGTGCCCAGGACGCGGGCAGGCGGCTACAGGCGGGTGAATCTCAAGGTTTTCCCGTACTACATCGCCTACTTGGTCCATGAGAACCAATTGTGGATTCTCGCCATCGCCAATGGGCGCAAAAAGCCAATGTACTGGATTGACCGCAAGAAAAAAGTTTTCTGATTTTTAGATTCGGTCTGTCAAAAGTGGCAAAAGCATGACAAAATGACTTCATGAACTGGCAATGAGTCGGGAAAAATTCAGATGGCCCCAGCAGTGACAAAGGTCGTTACCCTATCGGATTTTGTATTGTCCATTTCCTTTGAAAACGGCGACCATGGTCGTTTGGATATGAAAAATTATCTGGATTTTGGGGTTTTTCAACGCCTGAAAAGCGTGGACGCTTTTCGGGAGGTTCGGGTGTCCTTCGATACCATTGAATGGTCATGCGGCATTGATTTGGACCCTGAATTTGTTTACGAAAAGTGCGAATTGCTTGGGAAGGGATCAAACGGGCATTCCAAAAAAATGGATGATAGCTTATCCCCAAACGCGCCCTTCATTTGATGGATGGATGTGGTGGCGCGGTTGGACAGTTTGCATGGCGTTAAGGGGTATCTGGTGAACCCATGAGCATCCAAATCGCTCCTTCAACCGATCTCCCGGCCGTCCGTGAAGTGGAACGGCTCGCCTTCGGTCCCGAACAGGCGCCGGAAATCGTCGCCCTCGTGGAGGCGTTGCTCAACGACCCCACCGCCGAACCCCGGCTTTCCCTCCTCGCGCACAAAAACGACCGGCCCGTCGGCCATATTCTCTTCACCCATGCCCGGATTTCCACATCGGACGAAGCGCCCTCCGCCGCCATTCTCGCGCCGCTGGCGGTGATTCCCGAATTCCAGTCCCAAGGCATCGGCGGCCGGTTGATCCAGGATGGCTCGCGGCGGTTGTGGGAGTCGGGCGTCGATTTGGTTTTCGTTCTCGGGAATCCCGGATATTATCCGTGCTACGGATTCCAGCCCGCCGGGGTCCACGGTCTGGACGCCCCCTACCCGATTCTCGAAAAAAACGCCGACGCCTGGATGGTTCGGGCACTTTGGCCGGGCGTGCTTGGAAATGTAAAGGGATCGGTGATTTGCGCCGACGCGCTCGACCGGCCCGAGTATTGGCGGGAGTGAAACCTTTTATTTTGCCTGCCCCTTGTTGCGGCAATTGCGATTTGACAAACGCATGGGATTGCCCGAAAATGGTTCCAATTCTTTCCCGTCACGCTTGGAGTAATTTCATGGAACCCGTCAATGTCCAGGAAGCCAAGGAGCGGTTTTCCAATCTAATCGAGGCCGTGGAAAAGGGTGAGGAAATTATCATCTCCCGTTCCGGCGAGCCGGTGGCGCGGCTGGTGCCGTTTCAGAAAATCTCCGGACCTCGGCGTCCCGGCTCCGCAAAAGGGAAATTCACCGTGCCGCCGGAGTTTTTCGATCCCCTGCCGGAGGAAATTATGGACGCATTCGAGAAGTGAATCTTCTTGTGGATACTCATGCTTTCCTTTGGTGGATTACCGACGATCCTCGATTATCGGAACCTGCACGGGCGCTTATTGGGGACAGCCAAAATCATCTCTACTGGAGCGCCGCAAGTTCTTGGGAAGTTGCAATCAAATACAAACTCGGGCGATTGCCGCTTCCGGATGTCCCTGAACGATTTCTGTCCGAAGAACTGGAATCGAATCGGGTCCAACCTTTGCCCATCACCGACATCCATGCATTTCACGCCGGTCAACTTCCGCGCCATCACAACGACCCCTTTGACCGAATGCTCATTGCGCAAGCTCGGACGGAATTCCTGATTTTATTGTCCAGAGATTCCGAATTCCATCTGTATGACGTGGCCGTGAAATGGTGAGTCGGCTTGCCGACTTCTTCTTGCCGCCTCACCCCTCCCCATACTGCCGCCGCATCCACTCCCGATACGCCCCCGTCCGCACCCGCTCCACCCATTCCATGTGGTCCCGGTACCATTCCACGGTTTTCCGCAATCCGGTTTCGAAGGATTCCGCCGGCATCCAGTCCAGCTCGGTTTCGATCCGCGCGCAGTCGATGGCGTAGCGCAGGTCGTGGCCGGGGCGATCCGGGACGAAGGTGATCAAGTCCCGGCGGGACGCGCCGCCGGGTCGGGGGGCGATTTCGTCCACCAGGTCGCAGATGGTCCGCACCACGTCGATGTTCTTCTTCTCGCACCGCCCGCCCACGTTGTAGGTCCGCCCCACCGGACCGCCCGTCATCACCCGCCACACCGCCCGGCAGTGGTCGGTCACGTAAAGCCAGTCCCGCACGTTCTCGCCTTTGCCGTAGACCGGCAGCGGTTTTTCCTCCAGGGCGTTTAAAATCACCAGCGGAATTAGCTTTTCCGGGAACTGGTACGGCCCGTAGTTGTTGGAGCAGTTGGACAGGCTCACCGGCAGATCGTAGGTGCGGTGGTAGGCCCGCACCAGGTGATCCGAGGCCGCCTTGGACGCCGAATAGGGGCTGCTGGGATCGTAGGCCGTGGTTTCGGCGAACAGCCCCGTTTCCCCCAGGCTGCCGTAGACCTCGTCGGTGCCGACGTGGTGAAATCGCACGATCCGCTCCGCCCGTTCCCGGACCGCCTCCAGCAGATGAAAGGTTCCCACCACGTTGGTCTGAATGAAGTCGTCCGGCGAGACGATGGACCGATCCACGTGGGATTCCGCCGCGAAGTGGCAGACCGCGTCGATTTCAAATTCGTCGAACGCCCGGTCCACCGCCGCCCGGTCCCGCAGGTCCGCGTGGACGAAATGGTAACGGTCCGGATGGGCCTCGGCGATGTCGGCCAGGCTGTCCGGATTGCCCGCGTAGGTCAGGGCGTCCAGGTTGACCACCGTTCCCGGGAATTCCCATTCGGTCAGCAGATGGCGGATGAAATTGGTCCCGATGAATCCGGAACCGCCAGTGACGAGAAGCCGCTTCATGGATGGACTCCTGGAATGGATGACTGCGGAGGAGATTGGAACATGCAAAAACACCGCTTATGAAATTTGGAAAATTCCCATCAGAAACGCCATCAAGCCCCCGACCTGGGGTATTAACTCCAGGCTCAAATGCGGTCGCCCTTTCAGGGCTTGATTGCCCGGTTCGCCTCCAAACCATCCCAAGCCCTGAAAGGGCGACCAACATATCAGCCCGGGGCCAATGCCCCGCGGGGGAGTGGTCGTAAGGCATAAACGGGGGAGCGGCAAGCCCGCGCCAAGGTGTTGCCGCGTGAAAGCGGCGTACCCTCCCCGCCCCGATCCCTACCCCAGTTTCCGGTCCGAATTCAAGCCACTTGCCGCTCCGCCGCCGGACTTTTTTCCCCGCCCTCCTTCGTGGAACCTCGCTCCGTTTCCCCAAACCCCCCTTCCGCTTTGGGGTTTACAAACCTCGTCCGAAGGCTCTATGAAGGGTTGCGCCCGATTTGCGGGCGCGTTGGTTTCCACCTTTTTCGATTCGTGATCTTTCATGCTCAGCGTTGAAAATATTTCCAAAAGTTTCGGGGGCCAGGTCCTGTTCGAAGACGCCTCCTTTCGACTCAACTCCCGGGAGCGGGTGGGCCTGGTGGGCCGGAACGGCCACGGGAAATCCACCCTGTTTCGGATGCTGGTGGGGGCGGAATCCCCCGACTCCGGCAAGCTCGTCCTTCCCAAGCAGTACCGCGTGGGCCATTTAGAACAGCATATCGAATTTTCCGAGCCCACGGTGCTGGCCGAGGGGATGCGCGGCCTGCCCGCCACCGAGGCCGACCACCACTGGAAGGTGGAAAAGGTCTTGGCGGGACTTGGCTTTTCCGACGAGGACATGCACCGGCCGCCCCGGGAGTTTTCCGGCGGCTATCAGGTCCGCCTGAGCCTGGCCAAGGTGCTCGTCTCCGAGCCGGACCTGCTGCTGCTCGACGAGCCCACCAACTACCTGGACATCACCTCCATCCGCTGGATCGAGCGGTTTTTGAACGCCTGGCCCCGGGAGCTGTTGCTGATCACCCACGATCGCGGCTTCATGGACCGGGTGGTGACCCACGTGGTGGGCATTCACCGGCGAAAAATGCGGAAGGTGGAGGGCGACACGGGCAAGTTCTACGACCAGCTCGCGCAGGAAGAGGAAATCTACGAAAAGACTCGCCAGAACGACGAGCGCAAGCGGAA
This sequence comes from Desulfococcaceae bacterium, assembly GCA_046541515.1. GTDB lineage: Bacteria > Desulfobacterota > Desulfobacteria > Desulfobacterales > Desulfococcaceae > CAYFVR01. Next base: position 56,601 of record JBKHDD010000010.1, on the reverse strand, counting down.
GGAAATCGAGCAGTTCATCACTCGGTTCCGGGCCAAGGCGCGGCTGGCCAATCTGGTGCAGTCCCGGGTCAAAACCCTGGCCAAGATGGAGCGCAAGGAGAAGCTGGAGACGCTCAAGGACCTCGACTTTTCCTTCCGTGACCGCCCCTTCGCCGGCCGGCAGATGCTCAACGTGGAAAATCTCAGCTTCGCCTATCCCGGAGGGACCCCGCTGTTCAAGGATCTCAGTTTTTCCGTCGGCCCCGGGGAGCGGGTCGGGGTGGTGGGGAAGAACGGCCGGGGAAAGACGACCTTGCTCAAGGTGCTTTCCGGCGCGCTGAAACCCGCCTCGGGAGAGATCAAATACAATCCCAACGTGGAAATTGGGATTTACGAGCAGTCCCACCTGAAAACCCTGGTGGAAAGCCGGACCGTGGCCGAGGAGATCCTCTATTCCGACGCCGGGGTGGATCAGCAGCTCTCCCGGAACATCGCCGGGGCCATGATGTTCGAAGGCGACGCCGCGTTAAAAAAAATCAGCGTCCTCTCCGGCGGGGAGCGCAGCCGGGTGATGATGGGCAAGCTGCTGGCCAAGCCGCTCAACCTGCTGCTCCTGGACGAGCCCACCAACCATCTGGACATGACCTCCTGCGACGCCCTGTTGGCGGCGCTGGACCATTTCGACGGCGCGGTGATTTTGGTCACCCACAACGAGATGTTTCTGCACGCCCTGGCCGAGCGGCTGGTGGTGTTCGACGAGGACGGCGCCACCGTGTTCGACGGCGGCTACGAGCAGTTTTTGGAGCGGGGCGGCTGGGGCGACGAGGAGGGCGGAGGTCCTTCCAAAACCCGGCGTTCCACTCCCGTCGAAGAAGTTCCCGCCCCGGCACTCAGCCGGAAGGAGCTGCGGAAGCGCCGTTCCGAGATCGTGGCGGAGCGGTCCCGGGTGCTCAAGCCGGTGGAAAAGCAGATCGCCGGGCTGGAGTCCAAAATCGAGAAGGACGAACAGACCCTGGAGCGGCTCAACCACCAGATGCAGGCCGCCTCGGAATCCGGCGACGGGGAGCGGATCGTGAAGCTGTCCCAGGAAATCCACGAAACCCAGACCCGCATCGACGCCGACTTCGAAAAGCTGGAGGGGCTGACCGAAATCTTGGAGCGGGAGGGCGCAGCCTACGAGGAAAAGCTGGCCCAACTGGACGCCCAAGGCGGGGCCTAGAACCGGGATCATTTCTTTTGCATGGCGGGCTCTGTTCTGTTATAGTCGCGCCCTAAAAAACCGAGCATCTTGAAATCTAAGGGAAAATTTGCAATGGCCATTGCCGGCGACCTGCTGGAAATTCTGGTGTGCCCCCAGTGCAAGGGGGATTTGAAGCTGACCGAGGCCGAAGACGGGCTCATCTGCGAACCGTGCGGGCTGATTTATGAAATCCGGGACGACATCCCGGTGATGCTGCCCGAGGAGGCCCGTCCCCTGAATCCGCCGGGATGAGCGTTCCGCGCCTTCCCGACCCGGCCAAGCTGGTGGTGGGCGTGGTGCTGCGGGAATCGGACGACGTGGCGGCCATCGCCGGTCCCCTGGCCGAGGCGTTTGGTCCGCCGGACCTGGTGAGCCCATGGCTGCCCTTCCACTACACCGATTATTACCAACCGGAGATGGGCGGCCCCCTGCGCCGGCGGATGTTCGCCTTTCGGGAACTGGCCGCCCACGACGGTCTGCCGGAGATCAAAGAGGCCACCAACGCCTTGGAGGACCGCTTTTCCCGGAATGGGAAGCGGCGATTCAACCTGGACCCCGGCTTCGTGACCCGGGAGCGGCTGGTGCTGGCCACCGGGAAGAACTTCGTCCACCGGGTTTATCTGGGACGGGGCATTTTTGCCGACCTGACACTGATTTACACGGGTGGCGACTTTCAGCCCCTGCCGTGGACCTTTCCCGACTACGCCGACGACCCGCTCCGGACCTTTCTCCGTCAGGTCCGGGGCCGATATATGGCCCAACTCCGGGCGGGAAACGCCATCGACCCGGAAGACGACCCGAGTCCGAATCCGATCCCCAACCCGGAGACCCTTCGCCCATGATCAAAAGCATGACCGCCTACGCCGCCGCCGAGCGAAGTTCCGACGCGGCCGCCGCTTTCGTGGAAATCCGGACCGTCAACAGCCGCCACCTGGACCTGACCCTTCGGTTGCCGACGCTGTTGCAGCCGCTGGAGGAACGGGTGAAGTCGATGATTTCCGACCGGATCGCCCGGGGTCGGGTGGAAGTTCGGGTGCAGATCGAGGACCGGTCCGAGGCGGCCATCGCCTTCGAGGTGGACCAGGACAAGGCCGCCGCCTATCGGGACGCCCTTCGCGACCTCCAGACCCGCTTCGATCTGCCCGGAGAAGTGAGCCTGGAGATGATGGCCGGGGCGCCCGGCATGATCCGGCTGAAGGAGTCGGAAGCCGACGCCGAGCCGGTCTGGGCCGTGACGGCCGAGGCCCTTTCCGCCGCCCTGGACGATCTGGAATCCATGCGGAAAAAGGAAGGGGCCTTCATGGCCGAGGACTTTGCGGCCCGGCTCGCCGCCATCGAGGCCGACATCGACCGGATCGCCGCCCAGTCCGACGGATTGCTGGAGCACTACCGGGACCGGCTGTCCAACCGCATCGGCGCCCTCACCCAGGGCATGGTGGAAATCGACCCCGCCCGCATCGCCCAGGAGGCCGCCTTTCTGGCCGACCGAAGCGATATCTCCGAAGAGATCACCCGCGCCCGCAGCCACGCGGAACAATTTCGCGCCATGCTCTCGGACGGGGAGCCGGCCGGCCGGAAACTCAATTTCCTGTTGCAGGAGTTCAACCGGGAATTCAACACCATGGGCTCCAAAACCGGCAGCACCGACGTCTCGCATATCGTGGTCCGACTCAAATCCGAGCTGGAAAAAATCCGGGAACAGGTACAGAACGTAGAGTGAGGAAAAAAGAGACGTGAAACGCCAAAGCAAACATCCGGGCAGGTCCGAGCAGACGTTGCTCAACATCGGGTTCGGCAGCACCGTGGTGGCCGACCGGGTGGTGGCCATCGTGTCGCCCAATTCGGCGCCCATGAAGCGGCTGAAGGACGACGCCAAGGAGGAGAAACGGCTGGTGGACGCCACCCACGGCCGTCGGACCCGCTCCATCATCATCATGGACAGCAACCACATCGTGCTCTCGGCCATCCAGGCGGAAACCATCTCCCAGCGGTACACCGCCGCCAGGGACGCCGAGCGCAAGGAAGAAGACGCGGAATGACCGGTTCCCGGGGCCCGAATCGGCCGGAGCGTCGAATCGCGATTCCGACTCGGCCGGCCCCGCGGCGAACCGGGGACGCGCCGGGGTTGCCGGGGACGCGTCCATCCGCGCGGAGAATCCGATGACCGAATCAACCGAGTTTCCAGAGTTTAACGACGCCCGGCGGGGCCGACTCTTCGTGGTTTCCGCGCCCTCCGGGGCCGGGAAGACGACCCTGTGCCGGGGCCTGCGCGAACATTTCGGCGACATCGCCTACTCGGTCTCCTTCACCACCCGCTCGCCCCGGCCGGGGGAACGGGACGGCGTGGATTATCATTTCATCTCCGAAGCCGAATTCAAGGAAGGCATCGAGAAGGGCCGCTGGGCCGAGTGGGCCGACGTTTACGGCAACCACTACGGCACCTCCGCCGCTTCGCTGGAACGGACGCTGTCCGCCGGAAAAGACCTGTTGCTGGAGATCGACGTGCAAGGCTGCGCCCAGATTGTGGAACGCTTTCCCGAGGCGGTGACCATTTTTGTCATGCCGCCCTCTTTCGACGCCTTGCGGGAGCGGCTGGCGGGACGGGGCCAGGATGATCCGGCGGTGATCGAGCGCCGTCTCCAGGCCGCCCGGGAGGAGATGGATCAGGCCCATCGGTACCGCCACGTCATCGTCAACGACAAGCTGGAAACCGCGCTGGCGGCGCTGATCGCGGTGGTCCAGGCGGCCCGGGAAGGCTGACCATGCGCACCGAGGTGCTCTACGGCGTCCATCCCGTGACCGAGACGCTCAGGGCCGGACGCCGAAAGGTGGTGGAAATTCTCATGGCCCGGGGACGCCCCGCCCCCCGACTGGCCGAGGCGCTGGAAGCGGCCAAGAAACGCAACATTTCCGTCCGGGAAGTGACTCCGGAGCGGCTGGCCTCCATGGCCGGTTCGCCCGGCCACCAGGGGGTCGCGGCCGAGGTGGGGCCGTATCCACTGGTGGAATTGCCGGATCTGCTCGCCGGGGAGGCCCCCTTTCTGCTGGCGCTGGACGGCGTGGTGGACCCCCAGAACCTGGGCGCGCTGGTGCGCAGCGGCGTCTGCGTGGGGGTGGACGGCGTGATCGTTCCCAAGGACCGGTCCGCCCCGCCGACCCCGGCCGCCTCACGGGCCTCCGCCGGGGCGATGGAGCACGTCCGCATGGCCCGGGTGACGAACCTGGCCAACGCCCTGCGCGAACTGAAGGAGAAGGGCGTCTGGATCGGCGGCCTGGCCCGGACCGAGGCGATCTCCCTCTACGACGCCGACCTGACCGGCCCACTGGCCTTGGTGGTGGGCGGCGAGGAAAAAGGCATCCGCCCCTTGGTGCGGTCCCGTTGCGATTTCGGGCTGGCCATCCCCCAGGCCGGCCCCGTGGATTCCCTCAACGCTTCGGTCGCCGGCGCCGTGGCGCTCTACGAAGCCTACCGGCAGCGCCGAACCCCTTCCCCTTGATTCCCGCCGTTCCCGGCCGTATTTTGTCCTTTTAGCGCAAGCGCCTTTCCGGCGTAAGGCATCTTCCGGAGCCGGTGATCGGCCGCCGGCGGCCGTCCGTCAACTTCAACCGAGAAAGGACCTGAACATGGGCGAAAAGATTACCAAAACCGGCGACGGAAAGCTGAACGTGCCCGACAACCCGATCGTTCCGTTTATCGAAGGCGACGGCATCGGACCGGACATCTGGCGGGCCACCCGGCGGGTCATCGACGCCGCCGTGAAGAAGGCGTTCGGCGGAAAGAAGTCCATCGACTGGCTGGAGGTGGACGCCGGCGAAAAGGGGTTTGAACGCACCGGCGAATGGCTTCCGGACAAGACCCTGGACACCATTCGGGAGCACGTGGTGGCCATCAAGGGTCCCATGACCACGCCGGTGGGCAAGGGCATCCGGAGCCTCAACGTGGCGATTCGCCAGCGGCTGGACCTCTACGCCTGCGTCCGGCCGGTTTGCTACATTCCCGGCGTGCCCAGCCCGGTGAAAAAGCCGGAAAAGGTGGATATGGTGGTCTTTCGGGAGAACACCGAGGACCTCTACGCCGGCATCGAGTGGGAATCGGGCAGCGAAGGGGCCGAGAAGCTCGCCGCCTTTCTGCGGGATGAAATGGGCGCGAACGTGCCGGAAAAGGCGGGCCTGGGCATCAAGCCCATCAGCCCGGGCAACACCAAGCGGCTGGTCTCCAGCGCCATCCGCTACGCCCTGGACCACGGGCTGACCAGCGTCACCCTGATGCACAAGGGCAATATCATGAAGTTTACGGAAGGGGCCTTCGCCGGGTGGGGCTACGAGGCGGCCAAGGCGGAATTCGGCGATCAAACCATCTCCGAAGCGGAGCTGTACGACAAATACGACGGCCAACGGCCCGAGGGCAAGATCGTCATCAAGGACCGCATCGCCGACGCGCTTTTTCAGCAAATGCTGCTGCGGCCCGATGAATACCAGGTGATCGCCACCCCCAACCTCAACGGCGACTATCTCTCCGACGCATTGGCCGCCCAGATCGGCGGGCTGGGCATGGCGCCCGGGGCCAACATCGGCGACGACTGCGCCGTGTTCGAGGCGACCCACGGCACCGCGCCCAAATACGCCGGCATGGACAAGGTGAATCCCGGCTCGCTGATGCTCTCCGGCGCGATGATGCTGGAGCACATGGGCTGGGACGAGGCCGCCGAGGCGGTCCGCCAGGGCATCGCCGCCGCCGTGCAGGCGGGCACAGTCACCTACGACCTGGCCCGGCAGATCGAAGGGGCCACGGAGGTGAAATGTTCGGAGTTCGCCGAGGCCATCGTCAAACAGATGGAAGGCTGATCCCCGGCGGGCTGTTTTCCTCCCTGCGGGACCTCCTGTTTCCGCCCCGTTGCCACGTCTGCGGGGCGGTGTACGAGAACCGGGGGAACGTGGAGGCGGCCGCCGGCTTCGCCGCCGAATTCGCCCGTCTTCTTTCGCCGTTTCTTTGCCCGGCCTGCCGGGGCCGATTCGTCCCCGCGGGCCCGGGCGTTCCGGGAAGCCTCATGCCGGAACATCGTCCTTTTGGCGTGGCGTGGGCGGCGGGGCGATACGAGGGCGGAACCCCTTTCGCCCGGCTGATCGGCCGATACAAATACGGCGGTCGCGCCGAGCTGGCCGGGTCGTTGAGCCGATTGTTGCGGTCGGTTTTCGAGGCCGGATGGCCGGCCGATGCCGTGAGCGATCCGGTGGACGTGGTCGCCCCGGTGCCGCTGTATCCGGCCAAAATCCGCAAGCGAGGATTTAATCAGGCGTGGCTGCTGATCCGACCCTGGGAGAACGACCCGCCCGGCGGCGTCCGCGTTGTCCAACATCTTCTGAAACGCGTGCGGGCCACCCGTCCCCAGGCGGGACTTTCCGCCCGGGAGCGTGAAAAAAATCTGCGGGGCGCGTTCCGCCTGGGCGACGGCGTTTCGGTTCTGGGCCAACGGGTGGTGCTGGTGGACGACGTGTTGACCACCGGCGCGACCGCCGGGGGTTGCACCGAGGTGCTTCGATCCGCCGGCGCCGCCAATGTTGACGTGCTCACCCTGGGCCGCACGCCCCATCCCATGGAAAATCAAATTGATGGCTGATTCCCGGAACCATTCCCGATCCCGCCTTCCGTCCCCGTCCGCCTTTGGCGTCGCGGGGGTGCAGTTCGACGTGCGGCGGAACGGCCTCTCCGAAAATTTGGGCGTTGTCTCCGAGGCGTTGGCCGAGCTGGCGGAAAAGGGTATTCGCCTCGCCCTGCTGCCGGAAATGTGGGCCGGCGGGTTCGACTACGACCGGTTGGCCGATCACGCCCAAGAAACGCCCCGGGTGTTGGAGCAGGTCGGCGAACTGGCGATTCGCCATGGAATGGTCATCGGCGGGAGCTGCCCCGAGGCGGACCCGGCGGGACGAATCTTCAACACTCTTTATTTGATCGACGCCGACGGCCAAATTGCCGGGAGCTACCGGAAGGTTCACCTCTTTTCCAGGACCGGGGAGGATCGTTTTTTCCACGCGGGAGACCGGCCGGTGGTTTGCGACACGGCGCTGGGGCGGATCGGCCTGATGGTCTGCTACGACCTTCGCTTTCCGGAACTGTGCCGGACCTTGGCGCTGATGGGGGCCGAGCTGGTGCTGGTCCCGGCCCAGTGGCCCGACGTGCGCATCGACCGGTGGGACATGCTTTGCCAAGTGCGGGCCATGGAAAACCAGCTTTATCTGCTGGGCGTCAACCGCTGCGGGGTGGACGGCCGGACCACCTTTGGCGGCCGCTCCATCCTGGTCGATCCCACCGGCGCGGTGCTGGATCGGGCGGAGGATGGACCAGCGGTCATTTCCGGTGCGGTGGACCCGGAACGATTGGCCGCCGTTCGGGAACGGATGCCCTGCCTGAAGGAACGGGTTCCGGCGGCGTACCGGATTCCCGGCGAAAATTCCAAGGGTTCGGGAAATGGGCGAACGCCTGGAGCCCGTGTTTCCGTTTTGGCGGTTTCCGAAAATCGGGACATGGATTCCCCCGTCCGCCTGGAGCGGCGTTCATGACGGCGTACAAGCGGATGGACCGGGACGCCGTGGCGGCGCAAACCCGCCTTTGGCGCGAATCCGGGCTTCGGGTGGTCTTCACCAACGGCTGCTTCGACCTGCTCCACGTCGGGCATGTCCGCTATCTCGCCGCCGCCCGAGCCGAAGGGGACCGGCTGGTGGTGGGGCTCAATTCCGACGCTTCGGTTCGAACCATCAAGGGGCCGCTTCGGCCCATCGTGCCGGAAGACCAGCGGGCAGAGGTGCTTTCCGCCTTGGAATGCGTGGACCGGGTGACGCTGTTCGACGAGCCCGATCCGCTGAATCTGATTTTGGCCTTGCGGCCGGACGTGCTGGCGAAGGGGGCCGACTGGGCGGAGAAGGACATCATCGGCGCGCCGGAGGTGCATGGCTGGGGCGGCCGCGTGGCCCGCATTCGGGTGGTGGAAGGGGCCTCCACCACCGGCATGATCCAACGAATCCAGGAACGATATGGAGGAAGTTCGTGAACACCTGCGTCAACCATCCCGACCGGGAAACCCCCTACACCTGCCAGAAACACGGCGTTCATCTGTGCGAGGAATGCCTCGCCTGCCGGGACCCGGAGCTGTACTGCAAATTCCGCCCCTCCTGCATGATCTGGATGATCCACAAGGAGCGACGGCGGGAGGAGCGGCGGGCGGCGGCGAAGGAGTGAAAATGCCGGAAGCGCCGTCGCCGCCAGGGACCGGAGCCCCGGCTCGATCCGGGAAAGCCCGCAGAAGCGGTTTCGAAGGCGGCCCTTGCGCAGACCTGATTTGAAGAAGAAGCGATGTTTTCAGGATCTGCCTTGTTTGACGGGAGGCGGAGCCTCGCAACGAGATGAGAATAGTACCGCGCCGCGCCGGGGCGGGACGATGTCCCCCGGCGTTGGCGTTGACCGCATCGGGCGGGCGGAGGGTCCCCGGACGGGGACCGGTTCCGGCCCGCTGGAAAGGGGCTTGGCCATGCCGCCCGTGATCTCCATTGTCGGAAAATCCGGTTCGGGCAAGACGACCCTGCTGGAAAAGCTGCTGCCGGAACTCAAGCGCCGGGGCCTTCGCGTCGGCACCATCAAGCACACGTCCCACGGCTTCAGCATGGACCGGGAAGGGAAGGACAGCGCCCGCCACAAGGCCGCTGGGGCCGACGGCGTAATCGTGGCGGCCCGCAACCAAATCGCCATGGTGCGGGACGTGGAATCCGACGCCATCGAGGCGTTTTTGCCCTACTTCGGCGACATGGATCTGGTGGTGACCGAGGGCTACAAAAGCGGCGACCGGCCGAAAATCGAAGTCTACCGCCGCGCCTCGGAAAAGACGCCGCTGTACGACGGGGTGCGCAAAGACATCATCGCCCTGGTCACCGACGCGGATCTGGACGCCACCGTTCCCAAATTCGGGCTGGACGAGGCCGATCTGTTGGCGATGTTCATCGTGGAGAAAACGCTGGGACCGGCCCGGCTGGCGGAGTGTTGCTGAGCCATGGACATGGCGGAGCTGGACCGGCTGGGACGCTGGTTCGACGCATACGTGGCGGGGTTTTACAAGGACGATCCGGAATACGATCGGGCCATCAAGCTCAAGGAGTTTCACACCCACCGAGTGCGCGACAACTGCGGCCGGATCGCCCGGGCCCTGGGCTTTTCGGAGTCGGATCGGGCCCTGGCGGAAACGGTGGGGCTGTTCCACGACATCGGCCGGTTTCCCCAATACGAGAAATACGGCACCTTCGTGGATCGGCTTTCGGAGCACCACGGGCGGTTGTCCGTTCGGGTGATTTCCGTAAACCGGGCGCTGGCGAATCTGACCCCGGCGGAACGACGGCTGGTGGCCCGGGCGGTGGTCTGGCACAACGCGGCGGGGGTTCCGCCGGGGCTGGACGATCGAACCGAACGGTTTTTGCGGCTGGTTCGGGACGCGGACAAGCTGGACATCTGGCGGGTTTTCGCGGAATACTACGCCACCCGGGACCGAGCCCCCAACGCCACCATCGAGCTGGGGCTGGCCGATTCCGACGAAACCACGCCGGAGGTGCTGGCGGCGATCCAGGCGGGCGCGCTGGTGCCCTATGAACGGCTGCGAACGATTACGGACATCAAACTGCTTCAAATGAGCTGGGTCTTCGATCTGAATTTCCGGGCCGCCTTTCGGATGATCCGGGAGCGGGGCCATTTGGAACGGATCGCGGAGACGCTTCCGCAAGATCCGGCGGTTCATGCGGCGGTCCAAAGCGCGTTTCGGCATGTGGATTATATGCTCAACGGTTGCGGATCGGCGCGGGAAGGAGGGAAACCATGAAGGAATTTCTGCTGGTGCTGGGCGTCGTGGGCGTCTGGCTGGCGTTGCAGCTTTACGTTCTGCCCAAGATGGGCGTTTCCACCTGACTGCGAAATTCCTGTCAGGTGACGGGAAAACAATCCAAATCGGCAAAGAAGGCGCAACCTTCGGCGGATACGGAACGCCGGGAAGGTTCCGAATAATCCAAAAAGAGCGCCGTTTTGGAGCAAGGCTCCGGAGCGGCGCTTTTGGTTTTCAAACCGACCCATTGGAAAGGGATTCATGGAATCTTCCGAGCGAATCATCAAGCAATCGGGGGTGGCGCCGTATCTGGTGGAAAACGGGGAGCGGCGGTACGTGCTGATCACCAGCATGGCCGGGGATTGGATTTTTCCCAAGGGAATGCTGGAGCCGGACATGACGGCCCGGGAATCGGCGGCGCTGGAGGGGCTGGAAGAGGCCGGCGTGGAAGGCGAACCCGGGCATGAGGTGGTGGCCCAATACACCTACGTGAAGCGGCAGGGCATTTCCTGCACGGTGGATTTCTACCTGATGCCGGTGTTCCGGGTTTGGGACGAGTGGCTGGAGTCCAGCGGGCGCAAGCGGCGGATTTGCGGGTATGAGGAGGCGTTGGGGTTGATTCGGGAGGAAATGCGGGGGGTGTTGACAGATGCGGAGGCGCACTTGGCGAGCGGGGGGCGTGGTTTCTGAGCTTTTTGCCATCTCGTTGCGACGCTCCGCCTCGCGTCACGCAAGGCAGAGCCTTGCGGAAAGCCTTCCCAGGCGGAGCCTGGGAACGAGAAAAAAATGGAAGACCTCGACAGCGTTGGCAAACAAAAAGGGCGATCCTTGCTTATCCCGAATCCTTGTCGTTCTGACCCAAAAGCAAATCCACAAGAATTTCTGATAAGCAAGGATTCTCCCCCGGCGGCGCCGGCAAAATGGAACGTCCAACCCTCCAAAGGTCTGGAGCCCTCTGTTCTATTCCACGTCGCCTTTGATTTGGCGCATCGCGTGGTTCCAAACCGCATCGTGTGCGTATTCCGGGAAGAGCGGCCGAAACAGCCGCCGGAAAACGCGGCCCGGCGGTGTTTCGTCGCCCCGCTCGAAATCGAAGGCGGTGTAGACCACCAGCCGGTGGTTTCCGTCGCCGGCGGGGCGGATGTCGAAGATCGGTTGTCCATGGTCGCCTGCCGGTACGGCGTGAAATTCGACCTGGAACCGCTGAATCTGGATTCTTTCCAGGGCGCGGATTTGCGGAAAAAAACCGACGCCCCGCCCGGCTTCGCGGAGAAGGGACCGGTCGCGCCGGAACTGGGGACGAGGGAGCTGGCGACCGGGAATCCCCGGCTGCTGAAATGGCTGGACGCCGTGCTGCGGGATTCGGACACCGATTCGGAATCCATTCTGGACCGGCTGGAGAATGAGGCGGAAAAATTCCGTGAGGACGTGCTGCCGGAAGCCCTGCTGGAACCGCTTCGCGCGCCGGTGCTTCGCACATTGGCCCTGCTGGCGGTGCGCCGGCTGCCCGTGCCGGTGGAAGCGGTGCGGGCGTTGACGGATGATCCGGACCTTCCCGGCCACCCGGAGCGGCCGACCAATTTGGGATTGGCGGAGCGGATCGCCGCGGGAGAGGGGGACGGGGGAATACTTTGCCTCGCCGCCGGCGGGGAAAATGCTGGAAGGGGAATTGACCGAGGCGGAGGCGACGGAAGCGCAACGGGCGGGGGGCCCGGGCGTTGAAGGCGTTTTGGTGGGATGGCCTGGGAAAGACGGAAGAGCGGAGGTTGGAGATTCGGCGGTTGGCGTTGGCGGGGGAAGAGGCGGAGATTGCCGCGGAGGTTACGTTCAGGCTTGCGACCCATGCCTAGGACCGAAATCGTTATCGAGAGGCGCGGGACTGGCGCCGGGAAACGCTATCTCTCGGGAAAACGAAGACGCCAAAGCGAACGCCGGGGAAGATTTTGAAGAAGCCCTGATTTCGGCATGAAGCGCCAACAGCTCCTAAAACACCTGAAAAACCGCGGTTGCCAACTTCGAAGGGAAGGCAAACGCCATTCATGGTGGGAAAACCCGGATACAAATCGCCGGACGGCGGTCCCCCGCCATCAAGAGATCGACGACGAGCTGGCCAAAAAATTTGCAAGGACTTGGACATCTCGCCAATTTAACAGTAATGTCGAGCGACCATTTTCAGGGAATGGCTCCGCCGCGTCGAAAGTTCTAACCACTTGCGGGAAAAGCCGGCATGGCGTCGACCGACTTCCGCGTCCCGACAACCCACTGGAACCGAAATCGAATGAATCTCCTCAGCCTCCTCGTCCTCTGCGCCCAGGTCTTTTTCGCCGTCCACGTCGTCCGCACCGGGCGGCCATGGTTCTGGCTCTGGATCATCATCCTGTTTCCCGGCATCGGCGCGCTGATCTACTTTTTCGCCGAATACATGGGCGATCTCCAGGGCAACTACAGGGCCCGCCAGATGAAAACCGGCATCGTCAAGGCCCTGAACCCCGTCGGGCGCATGCGGGAGCTGGAGCAGCAGGCCGAGCTGACGCCCAGCGTGAAAAACAAAAAGCTCCTGGCCGAGGAATACGTCAACCAGGGCCGGTTTCAGGAGGCCATCGCCCTCTTCCACGAGTGCATGGCGGAAGTCGGCATGGATGATCCGTTCCTCGTCAAAGGGCTTGCCCTCGCCCACTTTTTCCAGGGCGACCACGAAAAAGCCATGGAGCAGCTCGAAAAACTCCAGAACCTGGAAGGCGCCCCCAACGACCACGAATTCGACCTGCTGCACGCCCGCTGCCTGGAGGAACTCGGCCGAGAGAAGGATGCCCTGGAAGCCTACGGCGCCATCGTGAACAAATTCCCCGGCGAGGAAGCCCGGGCCCGGTACGGTATTCTGCTCAAGCGCACCGGCAACCCCGACGAGGCCAACCGCCAGTTCAACGAAATCCTCCGCAACGTCCGCCTTTCCCCCGCCTTCTACAAAAAAGCCCAAAAAAAGTGGACGAACATCGCCAAAAAAGAGAAAACGGCATGACCGGCGCCGATGCCGAAGCCGCCGCCGAAGCCGTCATCGTGGAAACCGTCCGGCGCCACCATCCCGACGTTCGGGCGGCCCACCTCTTCGGGGGATTCGGAACCGAGCGCCAATGGCCCGGCGGCGACGTGGACACCGCGCTCCTGCCGCCGCCGTTGAAGGCATGGGAAGTCGGCCATCTGGCCCTGACCGACCTCCCCGCGAGCTGGAAGACCGGCCGGGAAAACGAATCGACCTCGTCAACCTCCGGCGGGTCAACGCCGTTGTCCAAAAAGAGGTCATTCTGGCCGACCGGCGTATCCACACCGGCGACCGCTACCCAGCGGAGGGGTTCGAAATGGTGGTGATTTCCTGCTACCAGCGACTCAACCGGGAACGAGCCGAAATCATCGCGGACGGCCTGAAAAAAAGTAAGGTTTCACGACGTGTGAGTGATGTCGTTCTGAACAAAAAGGAAAGCATCGAACGGTGCGTCCAGCAGATTCGCGCCTACTGCAATCTGCCGGGGGATGTGCCCCTTCAACACGATTTTCTCCGACGGGACGCCATCGCCCTGAATTGGCAACGGGCCTGCCAACAATGCATCGACCTGGCCAACCACCGGATCAAAATTCGGAAACCGGGAATTCCCAAGGAAAGCCGCGAAAGCTTTCAATTTCTGGCGGAAAAGGACATCCTTCCCCGCGACCCGTCCGGGCGTCCGGAAAAAATGGTCGGCTTCCGGAATGTCCTGGTCCATCAATGCCAGGAATTGGATATCGAATGGATGATCGAGGTCGTCGAGGTGCATTTGGACGACCTGCTCGAATTTTCCAACCATGGCGTCGCGGCGGCAATTCCAAACAGAAAAAGGCACTGATTTTTCCGCTCCGGAAATGCGCGAAAATTCCCACCGGGGCGGCTTTTTGAATCGCAACATCCACCCGTACACTTCTTCTTCAATTGGATGGAATCCCGATGGACAACGAGCAAATGGAAGACGAACAAGACGAACAGAAGGAAACGGAATATCCCTTGGCGAAAATGGAAGAACTCCCCCGCGCGGCCCTGGCCGAACAAAACCCCTTCATTCCGGCGTTCGGTTTTTTTGGAATGCTGATCGGCGGCGCGGTCTTCGCGGGATGGATGGGCGGCGCCATGGCCCCCGAAACCCGTTTCGCCGTCGCGTTGAGCGCCCTCACACCGCCCGCCTGTTTCCTTCTGGGCATGGGGCTATGGCTGGGCGACCGGTTTCCGGGCGTTTTCGTCCAGATATTCGGCAACCTGCTCCGGTGGGCCAAAAAACAGACGCCGACGGTCGGCCGGGTCTGGCCGGGGAGCTTCATTTTCATCCCCATTTCCGCCATCTTCTGCGCCCTTTCCGGAACGGCCATCGGCTTTTCCGGCGCCCGCTGGAGCCTGCCGGTCACCCTTGCGGCATACAGCGTTCTGGGACTGGTTTACGGCGTCGGCCTTTGGCAAATGGCGGAAACGGGCCATTTTCCAATTCCGGAAGAAGAGTAGCGGCAACGCCGTTCGTTGGACGAAAAAAGGATGTGGCGCATCGCGTGCGCCAAAATGAACGGCATCGAAATTGAGCCCCTCGACAAAAGCGGCGTAAATTCCGGCCGCCTTCAGTCCGCAGCCCGAAGAAAGGCCGCCTCCATGGCGGCGCGGGCGGCTTTGATTTCGGCGACGACCTCGTCCACGCGGCGCGGAAGGGCGCGCCCTCGGAGGCGCAGCAGGCGGGTTTGGGGCGGGCAGATGTACCAGGTGCAAATCCAGGGGCGTTGCAGCCGGTGCAGACGACACCCCACCGGCCCCAGAAACCGGCAAGTCTGCCCGATGCCCGTCATGGGCTGGCCGTCCGGCGGGGAAATGGCGCGCAGGTGCAGAAACAGCAGATCGTCGAAATTGTACCAAAGCGTGGCCACCCGGCAACAGGGATCGGAACAGTCCGGACAGGTCGGCGCGCAAAGGTCGTCCATCAGCGGAGACAGCGAATTCAGCCCTCGCTCTATCCGCAGGGCTTCCTCCCGGGCCGGGTCCAGCGCATGGCCCAACCGATCCCTCAAATAGGCGAACGCGGCGTTGATCTCCCGCCATTCCGCCGGGGAAGACCACGGCGGCCGGAATGGCGTGGCGCTTTCCCGGTTTCCGCTTTTCACTCTTTCAACTTCCAACGCCGTTGCCATTTGCAATTCCCCCAAAATCAAAATTCAGAAGATAGAAGCCAGAATTCAGAAGCCGGAATCAAGGCGTTTTGCGTGGAAAAAGATACCGTTCTCGCTGCCACGCCAAGAGATGAATCCCCAGGCTCATCCCTGAAAAGCGCCCCAAAGGGCGCTCGCCTCCATGGAATTGAAAAGAAATGGGGAGCCCGCTTTGGCGGGCTTTTTCGGTGTCAGCCGAAGGCTTTATCCTCCGGGGCGCTGTCCGGATGGAGCTTTGATTCTCGCAAATCGCCCAACCTCCCGGCTTCCGACTCCCACCTTCCCCCCATCATCGATTCGTCAAGGGCTCAACCCCATCCCGCATCATCTCAAACAGCCGGATGTTCGCGGAGACGGCCCCCGCGCCTTCCAAGGCCACCTCCTGGATTTCCGGCTGCCGGATCATCCGGGCGTAGAGTTTCAGCGCCTTGACCAGCTCCTCGGATTCGAAGATGGCGTCTTCCAGGTCCCGGTGGCGCAGGGTGAAGAAATCCGATTGCGCGTCCTCGCGGATGTAGGGCGTCACCGCGAACAACTCCCGCTGGCGGCGACAGATCAGGCGGGCCGTGTCCACGAAAATGGCCGACCGTTGCGTCGCGTTGAGCTGCTCGTCGTCCAGGATGAACAACCCGGCCGTGGCCGCCTCGTTCAACCCGGCGCGGATTTCCGCCAAATAGCGTTCGTTTTGATGAAGATCGCCGGTCAGTTCGCGCAGCCGTTCCATGGGATCGGCCCCGGAAAATGCGCCAAAAAACAGAAACAGCCCAATTCCCGGGAAAATGAGTAATCGCCAACGTTTCATATCGCCTCCTTCGGCGTCACAACAGCCCCCGCCCCCGATCCAGACTCCGGTACTGCACCGCCTCGGAGAGATGGGCCACCCCTACCCGCTCCGACCCCGCCAGATCGGCGATGGTGCGGGCGATTTTGAGAATCCGGTTGTAGGCCCGGGCGGAAAGGCCCAGCCGGTCCACCGCCGTCTCCAGCAGGTTCAGCCCGGCCTCGTCCAGCTCGCAGTGGACCTTGATGTGACGGTTGCCCATCTGCGCGTTGCAGTGAATCCGGCCATTGCGGAACCGACGGGTCTGGACGCGCCGGGCCGTCGCCACCCGTTCCCGAATCGCGGCGGAGGATTCCGTGGCCGTCTTGCCCATCAGCTCCTTGTAGGGGACGGCCGGCACCTCCACATGGATGTCGATCCGATCCAGCAACGGGCCGGAAATCCGGGATCGGTATCGTTGAATCTGGGGCGCGGTGCATTGGCATTCGTGTTTGGGGTCGGAGAAATAGCCGCAGGGGCAGGGGTTCATGGCGGCGATGAGCATGAAGCTGGAGGGATAGGTCAGCGTCGTGGTGGCCCGGGAAATGGTCACCCGCTGATCCTCCAGCGGCTGCCGCAGCACCTCCAGAACGTTTTTCTTGAACTCCGGCAACTCGTCCAAAAACAGCACGCCGTTGTGGGCCAAGCTCACCTCGCCCGGCCGGGGAATGTGCCCGCCCCCGATCAGCCCGGCGTCGGAAATGGTATGGTGGGGCGACCGGAACGGCCGGCGGGTCACCAGGGCCTGATTGGCTTCCAGCAACCCGACCACGCTGAAAATCTTCGTGGTTTCGATGGCCTCGTCGAAAGTCAGCGGGGGCAGAACAGTGGGAATCCGCCGGGCCAGCATGGTCTTGCCGGAGCCGGGCGGACCGATCATAATCAGGTTGTGGCCTCCGGCCGCCGCCACCTCCAGGGCCCGTTTGACGTGCTCCTGCCCCATCACTTCGGCGAAATCGGCGATATCCGTTTCTTCCCCGGCGAAGAGCGCGTCGATGTCGGCCGTCACCGGCGCGATCCGGCCCAGCCCCCGGAAAAAATCCACCGCCTGCACCAGGGTCTCCACCGGCAACACGTCAACGCCCCCCACCACCGATGCTTCCCGGCTGTTTTCCACGGGAATCAGAATCCCCTCGTATCCGGCCTTGCGGGCCGCCAGGGCCATGGGCAACGCGCCGCGCACCGGCTTCACCCGACCGTCCAGAGACAGCTCCCCCAGAACCAGATGGCGGTCCAGCGCCTTGCGTTCCACGATGCCCAACGCCGCCAGAATGCCCAGCGCCATCGGAAGATCGAATCCGGTACCTTCTTTTTTTATGTCCGCCGGGGCCAGGTTCACCGTGATCCGGTCGTCGGGGAAAGGAAAGCCGGAATTGCCGATGGCGGTCTTGACCCGTTCCTTGCTCTCCTTCACCGCCGCCTCCGGCAGGCCCACCGTGGTAAAATAGGGCAGGCCCGGCGACAGGTCCACCTCCACCTCCACCAGATACGCGTCAATGCCGATCACGGCGCTGCTCAAAACCTTGGCCAGCACGGGAAAACCTCCTTGGAAGAACACGGGGAAAGGGGAAATCATAACGGACCCGCCCGCCTTTCGCAAACCTTTTCCCCCCGGTTTGCCCTTGAAAAATTGCCGAAGACGGTTGCAAACCGCCACAAAAATGAGATATGAGGTGAAACATATTGGTTTTGACGAAGGCGGGCAAAGAATCGACGAATCTTCACCAAAATGTTTCGCCATTGGCGTTGGTTTCCCGCCTTCCCCTTGCTGAACGCCAAAAACGGATTAGGTTTCAAGTCGTTGATTCGGCCCTGGGGAAAAACTTGGCCGAAGCTTTTTGTTTGGGGGAGAGAAAAATTTTCCAATGCCAACCCTTGGCCTCGACCCCCAAAGATTTTGAAAGCGTGTTGAAAGGACCGGAACGCCCCATGAAACAGGCCATTTGGATATCCTACGATTTGGGAGTTCGGGGGGATTACGAGGGGATGTACGCCTGGCTGGACGAGCATGGCGCATTGGAATGCGGCGACAGCCTGGCCCTGGTCCACGATGAATTCACAGGCCAACCGATTTCCGCCCTTCAGCAGGATCTTCAGCGGGCCGTGGAAGTGACTCGAAAAACAAGAATGTACGTTATCTGGCGGGATGCCCCGACCGGCAAAATGAAGGGCCGGTTTATTTTCGGAAACCGAAAAGCCGCTCCTTGGACCGGATACGCCGTCGGCGAAGAGGAAGTCTTGGAAGACGTTGAAATTTAAAAATGGAGTATGTCCTGATCGATACGGGCGTCTGGCTCGCACTGTTTGACCGAAAAGACCAACATCGAAAACAGGCCGAAAAGATCAGCGAATATTTTGAAATCTTTCATTTGATTCCGTCGTGGCCGACGCTTTGCGAAACATTGCGGACCAAAATCATGAGACGCCCGCGTTTGGTTCGGAATCTCGATTTTAAAGGCTTCTTGAAACGTCCGTCCATTTCCCTGCCGGACGACGGACCATACCGGGAAACGGCGTTGGAAATGCGCTTTGAATCCGTGTTCCGGAAACATCGGCCCCTCAGCCTGGTGGATTGCCTGCTTCGGCTTATACTGGAAGATCGAAACGTTAAAATTACTTCGCCGGCTACCTTCAACCTTGCCGACTTCTCGGATGTGTGCCAGAAGCGCGGGATTGAAATCCTGATGTAGCTTTCTGAAAGCCCCACCCGCGACCGATTGGGAATCGGCCCCATGAAGGCCCTTCAACTTCGGGGTGCCGGTCGCAATGAATGAACCATTCCCCCGGGTGGCGTTAGGCTCGGGTTTTTCGGAGGGATGAGCGGCTGGGGTTCCGCTCTTACGGAGTCTCCCTCTTCATCCGGAAAGGAAGTCAATCGCCTTATGCAATTCCAGCAACGCACCCTTGCCCGGGCCGCTTCGTGCGCCGGAATCGGGGTTCACTCGGGACGAACCGTCCATCTGCGGGTGCTGCCCGCGCCCGTCAACCACGGGATACAGTTCGTTCGGACGGACCTGCCGGCCCGACCCACGGTTCCCGCGGTGTTCGCCAACGTGGTGGACACCAGCAACGCCACGGTGCTGGGCGTCGAAGGCTGCATCGTCTCCACGGTGGAACATCTCATGGCCGCCCTGGCCGCCTTGGAGATCGACAACGCGCGGGTGGAGATCGACAATTTCGAGTTGCCCATCATGGACGGCAGCGCGGCCCCCTTCGTGACCCTGCTGGAAGCGGCCGGAATCCGTAAGCAGGGCGGTCCCAAGTGCGTGTTCGTGGTCAAAAAGCCGATCACCCTCGCCGAGGGCGACAAAGCCGTCTCCATCCATCCCTCTCCCGTGCCCAAAATCACCGCTTCCATCGATTTCTCCCATCCCCTCATCGGCCATCAGTCCTACACCGCCACCGTCACCGCCGACCGGTTCCGGGACGAGATCGCGCCCGCCCGCACTTTCGGTTTTCTTCACGAAGTGGAAATGATGAAGCAATTCGGCCTGGGCCGGGGCGGCTCCCTGGACAACGCCGTGGTGGTGGGCCCGGACGGCGCGCTCAACCCCGACGGCCTCCGCTTCCCCGACGAATTCGTCCGGCACAAGGTGCTGGACTGCATCGGCGACATCTCTCTGCTGGGGCTGCCGATCCTGGGCCATCTGGTCTCCCGCCGGTCGGGCCACGCCTTCAATCACGCCTTTTTAAAGGCGTTTGTGGAAAACACCGCCGCCTGGGAAACCCAGACCCTCCACGACCTTCGCGACCGCCAAAATCGTTCGGCGGAGGCGCTGGCCGTCTGATCCGGCCCGCTCAACGGTGGACATGGGGCGCTCCCGCATCCGCATCATCCTCGCTTGCGTTCTCACGGCGTTCCTTCTCGCGCCCCCGCCCGCCGGGGCGGTGCGGGGGGCGCGGCTGTCGGACATCTCGATCACCAACAGCCCAACCGACCTGCGCGTGTCGCTGACCGTCCGGGACGCCTTTTCCCCCAAGATGCAGGAAGCGGTCTTCAGCGGCGTGCCCACCAGCTTCTCCTTCTTCATCACCCTCACCGAAACCCGCGCGCTCTGGGTCGACCGCACCGTGGCCGACGTCGCCCTCACCCACACCGTGAAGTACAACAGCCTTCGCCGGGTTTTCGCCGTCGAGCGATCATGGGCCGAAACCGAGGGGGAGCTGTTCGTCTCCTCCTACGAGGAGGCCCAACGCCTGATGTCGGAAATCGACGGATTTTCCCTGATTCCCTTGGACCAGCTCAAGAAGGGGCGACGCTACGTGTTGCGGGCCAAGGCGAAGTTGAGCAAAATCACTCTCCCGTTTTACCTCCACCACCTCCTCATCATGGCGTCGCTCTGGGCCTTCGAAACCGATTGGCACCAGATCGAGTTCGTCTACGAATGAGTCTTCAGATCGTCCGGAAAGGCCGCCAACCATGGCCCGCTTAAGCCGAAACCGTCCCAAGCCGGTGCGGACCCTGCCTCCCGAACGACTGCGACGGCGGCGGGAGCTGAGTTTAATCGGAGCGGTGGTGGCCGCCATGGCCCTGTTGACCTGGGCCGAAACCCGGCTGATCAATTTCGGGGCCGACTTCCCCATCTCCAACACGGTGTTGATGTTCACCCTCATCAACGTCAACCTGCTGCTGCTCATCCTGCTCATCTTTCTGGTCTTCCGGAACCTGGTCAAGGTGCTCTACGAGCGGCGGCGAAAGGTGATGGGGGCGCAACTTCGCACCCGGCTGGTCATCGCCTTTATCGCACTCACCCTGCTGCCCACGGCGGTGCTTTTTTACTTTTCGCTCAACTTCATCAACACCAGTCTGGAATTCTGGTTCAACGCCCCCATCGAGCAGGCCCTGGAAAAATCGCTGCGGGTGGGCCAGGGCCTCTACGAGAACCTGGAAGGCCGCCATCGTTTTTTTCTGGAGCGGATTGTGGCCGAGACCGAACGGCGGAACCTCTTCGCGCCGGACAACCGATCGTCGCTGGCGAACTATCTGGAACGATCTCGGCGAGAGTTCAACCTCCAGGGCGTGGAAGCCTATTCGCCGGCGGCGGAGCGGATCGCGTTGCGGAGGGCCCCGGAGCCGGAGGCGCTGACCATGGAGCCGGTCACCCCCGGCAACCTGCGAAGGGATGCCGGGGAAAACCGGGTGCGGGTGGTCACCGCCGACACCGGCTTCGGCGAACTGAACCGGATCTTGGCCCCGGTGCCCCTGGGCGGTCCCCCGGCCGACCTTCAGGGATTCGTGGCGGTGGCCTTTCTGATTCCGCCGGACCTTTCCGAGGATCTGGCGGCGATCTCCCGAGGCGTGGAAGAGTATCGACAGATCAAAATGCTGAAACGACCGGTGCGGGTCACCTACTACGTCGTGCTCTCGGTGGTGGCCCTGCTGGTGGTTTTCTGCGCCGTCTGGCTGGGGTTTCATATCGCCAAGTCCATCAGCGGCCCCATTCACGAGCTGGCCGAAGGCACCCGGCGGGTGGCCGAAGGCGATCTGGGCTTCACCATTCCGCCGGGGGGCGACGACGAAATCGGCAGCCTGGTGACCGCCTTCAACCGGATGACCCGGGACCTGCGGGCCAACCGCGAGCAGCTCGTGCTTTCGGCCCGGATGCTCCGGGAACAGAACGCCGAAATCGAAAAGCGGCGGCGGTACATGGAAATCGTGCTGACCAGCGTCTCCGCCGGGGTGGTCACCCTGGACGCCGGGGGATTCGTCACCACCCTCAATCTTTCGGCGGAGCGGATGCTGGGGGTCCGGGGCGACGCGGTTCGCGGCCAACATTACCGGCGGCTGCTCCGGGGCGATTATCTCCGTTTGGCCGAGGAGGTGCTGGGCCAGACCCGGGCGGCCGGGGATCACGCCGTGGACACGCCGTTGCGACTCGCGGTGAATGGACGGCCCCGGAGCCTCATGGTCCACACCACCACCCTCCAGGACGACGCGGGCCAGCACCTGGGCGTGGTGGCGGTTTTGGACGATCTGACCGACCAGGAGCGGGCCCAGCGCATGGCCGCCTGGCGAGAGGTGGCCCGCCGCATCGCCCACGAGGTCAAAAACCCGCTGACGCCCATCTCCCTTTCCGCGCAGCGGCTTCAGCGAAAATACGCCGAGCGGGTGGCGGAACCGGTGTTTACGGAATGCACCCAGATGATCATCGATCAGGTGGAGCAGATCCGAAACCTGGTAAACGAATTTTCCACCTTCGCCCGCTTTCCGGCCGCCCATCCCAAGCCCTGCGCCCTGCCGCCCATCGTCGACGAGGCCATCGCCCTCTACCGGGAGGGCCATCCGGATGTCCGCTTCTCGGTGGAAGCCGACGGGGACATTCCCCATCTCAATCTGGACCGTCGGCAGATCAAACAGGCCCTGATCAACCTGGTGGACAACGCCGTCACCGCCATGCGGCACCGGGGCGAGATCACCTTTCGGCTGCGCCACCATCCCGACCGGAAAGCGGTGCGGCTGAGGGTGGCGGACACCGGCCCCGGCATTCCGGACGCCGACAAGACCCGGCTCTTCGAGCCTTATTTCTCCACCAAAAAAAGCGGCATGGGGCTGGGGCTGACCATCGTAAACTCCATCCTGGCCGACCACAAAGCCACCATCCGGGTTCAGGATCACGACGCCGGGGGGACGATGTTCGTCATCGAATTTCCGGCGTGAAAGGGGAGAAGGTGGTCCGATTGCCGGCCGCCGCCCGTTCCGTCGGGCTTCACGGACGCCGGGGGATCGTTGCTTTGCCTTCCCCGACGGCGACCCATGGACCGTCGGGACAAGTGGCCGACGACTGAACCATGGCCGGTTCTTTCGCCCGGCCCAATCAAGAGCCAACCCCGACCTTTCCGACCCGGATCGAATTGGATCAAGGAGTCTTCATGTTTCCCACCATTCTGATCATCGACGACGAGCCGACCATCCTCCAGACCCTGGGCGGGCTGCTCTCCGACGAGGGGTTCGAGGTGCTCACCGCCGGCAACGGCTACGAGGGCCTCAAGCTCATCGAGGAGACCGCGCCCGACCTGGTGTTGCTGGACATCTGGATGCCCGGCATCGACGGCATCGAAACCCTCAAAAAAATCAAGGCGGATCAGCCCCAGCTCCAGGTGGTGATCATCACCGGCCACGGCAATATCGAAACCGCCGTGCGAGCCACCAAGCTGGGGGCCTTCGACCTGATGGAAAAGCCGCTCAACATCGACCGGGTCATCGTGGACATCAACAACGCCCTTCACTTTCGGAAGCTGGAGGAGGAAAACCGCTTTCTGCGCCGAAAAACCATGGCCAAGCATTCCCTCAACGGAAGCAGCGGCGCGGTGCGGGAACTGCAGAAGCAGATCGCGGTGGTGGCCCCCACCGACGCCTGGATTCTGATCACCGGGGAAAACGGGGTCGGCAAGGAGCTGGTGGCCCGGAACCTCCATCAGTTTAGCCGTCGGGCCGAAGCGCCGCTGTTGGACATCAATTGCGCCGCCCTGCCTGCGGACCGACTGGAAGACGAGCTGTTCGGCCACGAAAAGGGGGCCTTTGACGGGGCGGAGGCCCGGCGCAAGGGCGGGCTGGAAATGGCCCACGCGGGGACGCTGTTTCTGGACGAGGTGGCCAGCCTCCGCCCGGAAACCCAGGCCCGGCTGGTGCGGGTGCTTCAGGAGCAGAAATTCCAGCGGACCGGCGGCGGCCGGAACATTCAGGTGGACGTGCGGGTCATCGCCGCCACCAACCGCGACCTGGAGGCGGAAATCGCCGCGGGCCGGTTCCGGCAGGACCTTTACTTCCGGCTCAACGAAATTCCCATTCACGTGCCGCCGCTCCGGGAACGCCGGGAGGACGTGCCGGCCCTGGCCCGGCTTTTTCTGCAGGAACGGGCCAACAGCCTGGACGGCCGCGCCCGGACCATCGACGAAGCGGCCCTGGAACTGCTGGCCGCCTACCCCTGGCCCGGCAACGTTCGCGAACTCAAGAACCTGGTCGGCCGCCTGGTCATCACCCTGGAAAAGGAGCGGATCACGGCGGAGGACATCCCGGCCCCCTACAACCCGGGGCGGGGGGGCGGCCTCCAGTCGGAGGAGAGTCTGTTCGCGGTGGACCGGCTGGAGGCGGCCAGAGAAATGTTCGAACGGGAATTTCTGCGGCGGAAACTGCTGCAGTTCGACGGCGACGCCGAGCGGGCCGCCGACGCGGCGGGGTTGGACATGGAGAGCTTCCGCGCGTTGCTGGGCGAGACGGGGTAGCGGGTGCGGATCATTGGCGGCGAATGCCGAGGCCGGAAACTGCGGCCCGTTCCCGGTCGGGGGGTCCGCCCCACCGCCGACCGAATCCGAGAGGCGGTCTTCAACATCCTGGGTCCCTCGGTTCGGGACGCGACGGTGCTGGACCTGTTCGCCGGCACCGGGGCCCTGGGGCTGGAGGCCCTCAGCCGGGGCGCGGCGACGGCCGTGTTCGTGGACCGAATGCCCGACGCGCTGCGCGCCATCTCCCGGAACCTGACCGATCTGGGGCTGAAGGACCGAGGACGGGCGATCCGGTGGGATCTCTCGCGGAATCTCGGGCCCCTGCGGAACCATCGCCCGCCATTCGACCTGGTCTTTTGCGACCCGCCCTACGCGAAGGGATGGCTGGAAACGGTCCTGCCCCGGCTGTTCCGGGCCGGATGTCTGGCCGAAGGCGCCCGGCTGGTGGTGGAACATCCGGCCGAGGAAACCCCGCCGGAAGTCCCCGGCGGTCCCCGCCTTTCCGACCGGCGACGCTACGGAAAAACCCTTGTTTCGTTTCTGGACTGTGATATGGGTGCCGACATTCTTGACGCGCCTTCCGGCGACGCCTTCGGGGAAAGGGACGGTTTCTGACGGAGACCGGCGTCACGGGGGGCGGGAAGACGTCCGACCCAATCCGAAGCGGAGGGAATCACCGAACCATGCCGAGCACCGCCATTTATCCCGGCTCCTTCGATCCGGTCACCTACGGCCATCTGGACATCATCGAACGGGGCCTGCAAATTTTCGACCGCGTCATCGTCACCATCCTCTGCAATCCATCCAAGAAAACGCTTTTCAACCTGGACGAACGGCGGACCATGCTGGAGGAAAGCCTGGCCAACTTTTCCAACGTGGAGGTGGACGCCTCCCGCGGGCTTCTGGTGGACTACGTGGCCAGCCGAAACGAAAACGTGATTCTTCGGGGAATGCGGGCCGTTTCCGACTTCGAGTACGAGTTCCAGATGGCGCTGATGAACCGGAAGCTCAATCGGGAAATTCAGACCGTCTTCCTCATGACCGGCCTGCGCTGGATCTTCACCAGCTCATCCATCATCAAGCAGGCGGCCCGCTTCGGCGGGGACGTGGACGACATGGTGCCGCCCCAGGTGAGCCGCCGGTTGCGGGAAAAATTCGGGACCCGGCCCGGCAGCCCCGAATAGACGCTCCGCCCCATGGACCTCTGGCAGCTTCACATCTTCCGCACCGTGGTGGACGAAGGCTCCTTTTCCCGGGCCGGGCGCACGGTGCATCTGTCCCAGCCCACCGTCAGCAGCCACATCAAGGATCTGGAAGACCATTTTGGCTGCCGCCTCATCGACCGGCTGTCCCGGGAGGCGGTCCCCACCCGCGCGGGGGAGTTGCTGTACGACTACGCCCGGCGGCTGCTGGCCCTGCGGGACGAGGCCGAAACGGCCCTGGCCGCCTTTCACGGGACCATACAGGGACGGCTGACGGTGGGCGGCAGCACCATTCCCGGCGGCTACCTGCTGCCACGGGTGGTGGGCGGATTCGTGAAACGCCATCCGGGCGTCCGCGTCGCCCTCACCCTGGGCGACACCGGAGAGATGCTCTCCGCCATCGCGGCCGGGACGCTGGAACTGGCGGTGGTGGGCGCCCGCTCCCGAGACCGGGCCATCGAGCAGTGGCCGCTCACCGCGGACGAAATGCGGCTGGTGGTGCGCGCCGACCATCCCTGGGCGAACCGGGAATCGGTGTCGCCGTCGGAACTGGCCGCCGCGCCCTTCATTCTGCGGGAGGCCGGTTCGGGAACGCTGACCTCGTTTCAACATCGGCTGGAAGCGGCGGGCATGGGACTGGAGGACCTGCGGGTGGTGGCCGAGATGGGCGGCACCGGGGCGGTGATCCAGGGGATCAAGAGCGGGGTGGGCGTTTCGGTGATCTCCGTCGTGGCGGTGGCCGAAGAGCTGGCGGCCGGGACCCTCGCGGCCCTGGCCATCGAAGGCATGAACCTCCGCCGCCGCTTCTATCTGACGTCGGGGCGGGGCCGGACCCTATCGCCCCTGGCGGGGGCCTTCGTCGAATTTCTGCGCGGGACCTTCCCCCAGGCGGGAGAGGAGAATCACCATCCCGAAGCCCAGGGCGGCCAGGAGGACGGCGAAAAATAGATGAGGCTCCCGGCCGGTGGCCTCCAGATAGCCAAAGGGCGACAGATTTTTTTCCACCAGCGAAATCACCTCGCCGTCGGACCTGGCGAAGGTCTCCACCACCTGCTTCCAGGGCCAGACCTTGTTGAGAGAGCCGACCATCAAGCCGGTGAGTGCGGCGATGGTGGGCACGTAGTGACGGCGCAGGGTGTAATGGAGCAGGTGCGAGAAGGAAAGCAGCCCGGCGGCGCAACCCAGCCCGAACACCAGAATCACCGGAAAGTTCAGGTCCCGGATCGCGCCGAAGACGTACCGGTATTTGGACAGCAGCACCAGGATGAAGCTGCCCGAAATGCCAGGCAGAATCATGGCGCAGATGGCGATGGCCCCGGACAGAAACACGAAGGGCAGATTCTCCGGCGTGGCGGCCGGCGCCGCCGCGGTAATGGCGAAACCGATGCCCGCGCCGACGAGGCCCCACAGGATGACCGGGGCGCTCCAGCGGCCCACCTTGCGGCTGACCACCAGCACCGAGGCCAGAATCAGGCCGAAAAAAAAGGACCAGATCAGCTCGGGCTGATGGTCCAGAAGGTAGAGCAGCAGGCGGGAGAGGAGCAGGATGGAAGTGCCGACGCCGGCCAAGAGGGTGGCCAGGAACCCGCCGTTGACGTGCCGCCAGAGCGCGGCAAATTCCCCTCGCGTCAGCAGGCGCACCGCGTCTCCGTTGAAGGAACGGATGGAATCCACCAGCGTTTCGTAAATGCCGGTGATGAAGGCCACGGTGCCGCCGGAAACCCCGGGGACGGCGTCGGCCGCGCCCATGGCCACGCCTTTGAGAAACAGCGCAAATGCGTCCCGCCGGCTCATGGTCGTTCTCCTTCCCGGGCTTTCCAGCCGTGTTCCCCCACCAGCTTCACGAAGCGGCAGCCGCCCATGTGGGTCTGGCGGATGCCTCGCTCGTCCCGGTATATCTTGGTCAACTCCTGGGAAAACCGATCCCCCACGGGAATGACCATCCGCCCGCCCGGACCGAGCTGACTCACCAGCGGCTCGGGAATCTTGGGCGACCCGGCGGTCACCAGGATGGCGTCAAAAGGGGCCTCTTCGGCCCAGCCCACCGTGCCGTCGGAAAAGCGGGTCACGATGTTGTGGTAGCCCAGCCGATCGAAAAGGCGGCGGGCCTGGACGTACAGCGGATGAATGCGCTCCACGCTGTAGACCCGGTAGACCAGTTCGGCCAGGATGGCGGTCTGATATCCGGAACCGGTGCCGATTTCCAGGACCCGATCTTCGGGGTCCAGCGCCAGGGCCTGGGTCATTTCCGCCACGATGTACGGCTGCGAAATGGTCTGTCCCTCGCCGATGGGCAACGGGAAATCCTCGTAGGCCCGGTCCACCAGGGCCTCGCTGACGAATTCGTGGCGGGGAACGGTCCGAAGCGCCTTGAGCACCCGGGGATCGGCAATGCCCCGACTTTCGATCTGACGACGCACCATTTCTTCTCTCTGGCGCGTAAACTTTGAATTTTCCTTGTCCATTTTGCCTTTTCATTCTCGTAAAATCGCCGGCCTCGCCGGGGGCGTTCCGTTTGTTCCGATGGACGAGGCTCGCCGGGGAACCGCCTTTCCCAGGTTCGCCCACATGAACAGCGCCCGCCATCTGATATACGTCGGCGCCCTGTCGCTGGCCATGCCGGCGCTGGGAACCATCGGGCATATGCTTTTGGAAGGCTGGAGCGCCCTGGACGCCTTTTGCATGACCATCGTCCCCGTGACCGCGGTAGGCCATTCGGAGGTCGGCCCGCCCAGTCCGGCGGGCCGCCTTTATGCCATTCTGGTCGGGTCATTTTATCCGGTTTTGGCTTTTTCGTCCACGTCGCCGGCGTCCAGTTCGTGGGGGAAGGCCAGATCCGAAAGATCCTGGGGAGAAGAGGCTTGGATCGCAAAATCCGCAACCTCGGCGGCCACTCCATCATCTGCGGCCGCGGCCGCGTCGGCCGGGCGCCGTGCGACAAACTCCGAACACGGCCCATGGACATCGTCGTCATCGAGAAATCCCCGGAGCTGGCGGATGTGACCGAGGAGGGCCGGGCGCTCTGCCATTCCGGCGACGCCGCGGACGAAACCCTGCCGTTGCGGGCCGGCATTCAGCGGGCACAGGGGCTGGTGGCGGCCCTGGCCACCGACATCGACAACGTGTTCCTCGTGCTGGCCGCCGGCCAGCTCCATCCCAAGCTGACCATCATCGCCCGGGCCGGAAGCGAGGGCGCCAAGGCCAAGCTCCGGGCGGCGGGGGCCGACCGGGCGGAATCTCCCTGCGCCATGGGCGCGGCCGGCGTGGCCCGGCGCATCCTTCGACCTACCATCGACCTACCATCGACCCACCGTCACCAATTTCCTGAAGCCGGCCTTCGCCGACCAGCGGCGGGACATTCAGATGGACGAGATTCCCGTGTCGCCCGCATCGGTCCTGGACGGGATCAAGCTGATGGATTCGGGAATTCGTCAGAATTTCAACCTGATCATTGTCGCCGTCAAATGGGCCGACGGCGAAATGCATTTCAATCCCTCCCCGGAAACCCCCATCAACGCCGGAGAGACGGCCATCGCCGTGGCCGAGGCCGACAACCCCCAGAAGCTGGAAGCCATTTTGAATTCCACCGGCGAGATTCACCCCCGGGACGTTCGGGAAGATGCCGCGCGGAGTTCCGGATGAACGGGGGTGGCCGGGGGGAAAGAACGGAATGGCCGGCGGGCCGGGGACTTCGCGGAAGAAGCCAAAGGAGAAAGGACCGCCGGGCAATCGAAAGGATCAGATTTTGTAAATTACCCGTTTGTCCGTGACGATGATGTCCACAAATTTGTCGTGGGATTCCATCGGCACCTGGGGGTAGATGGCGTCGTCATAGGCCAGCGCCACCTTTCGGGTGGTCTGGGCCAGCTTGGGAATGACCCGGTCGTAATAACCGGTTCCGGTGCCAATCCGGCCCCCCTTTTCGTCAAAGGCCACTCCCGGAACGATGGCGATATCGATCCGGTCCATGGGCACTTTTTTGCACCGTTTGGGATCGGGCTCGGGAACGCCGCGCGGCCCGGAATCTTTGAGATCCCGGTCGAAATCGTCCACCTTGAGCGGCGCGATGGTTTTTCGTTCCCGGCTGAACGCGGGCAACACGACGATTTTATGATGCTGAAAAGCCATCCGGATGATGTTTTCGGTGGGCACCTCCACCCCTTTGGGAAGATACAGCAGAGGGATGCTCGACTCGATAAAGTTGGCGAAATCGAACAGTTGCGCTTCGATTTTCTGGATTCGCTCCCGCAGTTCCGCTTCGGTGAAGGCGCGAATCATCCGCACCGTTTCGTCCCGAATGCTGGCCTTTTTTTCCCGAATTTCGTCCATGAAATCACTCCCCGGCAATCTGGCTGGAATGGGGCTCCCCTTACACCGACGCGGCCGTCACGTCAACCTATAACAATTATTGACGAAACCGCCATCCCTTGCTATGAAGGCTTTTCGTGGTTTTGGCGAACCGTTGCCTTTCCGTCGGCGAAAAACCGTTTGTAACCTCCTATTACTAAAGTAATTTTTGCAAATATAGGATCAATTATGCTGGAAATCAAGTTCGTTCGACAGAATTTGTCGGCGGTGGAAACCGCGCTGGCCAACCGCGCCGCCGACGCCGATTTGAGCCGATTCCGGGACTGCGACACCCGACGCCGGGCCGTTCTTCAGGAGATCGAGGACCTCCGCCATCGTCGAAACGTGGTGTCCGATCAAATCGCCGAAATGAAGAAAAAGGGCGAGGACGCCGAGGGCCCGGTCGCCGAAATGCGCGAAGTTTCCAGCCGCGTCAAGGAGCTGGAACGATCCTTGGCGAAATACGAACGGACGGTTCAGGAAATCCTGATCGGGCTGCCCAATATTCCCCATGAATCGGTTCCCGTGGGCGCCGGCGAGGCGGAAAACGAACTGGTGAAGTCCGAAGGAACGCCGCCGGCGTTTGATTTCGAGGCCAAGGCCCATTACGACATCGGCGAGGGGCTGGGCATTCTGGATTTCGAACGGGCCGCCAAAATCACCGGGGCGCGGTTTCCGCTGTATTTCGGCGCGGGCGCCCGGCTGGAACGGGCCCTGATCAATTTCATGCTGGACGTCCACACCGGCGAACACGGCTACCGGGAGGTGCTGCCGCCCTACATCGTCAACCGCAAGACGATGACGGGAACCGGCCAGCTCCCCAAATTCGCCGAGGACCTCTTCAAGCTGGAAGGCTGGGACTACTTTCTGATTCCCACCGCCGAAGTGCCGGTGACCAATATCTACGCCGACGAAGTGCTGGACGAGGCCGACCTCCCGCTGTATTGCGCCGCTTTCACCCCCTGCTTCCGGTCCGAGGCCGGCTCCTACGGCAAAGACACCCGGGGGCTGATCCGCCAGCATCAGTTCCACAAGGTGGAGCTGGTCAAGTTCGCCCTGCCGGACAACTCCTACGACGAGCTGGAAAGCCTGCTGGACAACGCCGAGGAGATTCTGCGGCGGCTGGGCATTCCCTACCGGGTGGTGACCCTCTGCACCGGCGATCTCGGCTTTTCCGCCGCCAAAACCTACGACGTCGAAGTTTGGATGCCGGCCCAGGGGGTCTACCGGGAAATCAGCTCCTGCTCCAATTTCGAGGACTTCCAGGCCCGGCGGGCCAACATCCGCTTCAAGCGCAAGGGAAAAAAAGGCGCCGAACTGGTCCACACCCTCAACGGCTCCGGCCTGGCCGTGGGCCGGACCCTGGCGGCGATCCTGGAAAATTTTCAGGACGCCGAAGGCGGCGTGACGATCCCCGAACCTTTGCGCCCCTACATGGGCGGGATGGAACGGATCGCGCCCTAGTCTCCCGGCGCGAAGACAGAGACGGCGAAACCGGGTTTCCGCGAGGAGCCCGGTTTTTTTTATGGGACAAGCCGTTGCGCCAACGCCGAAATTCGTCGTATCCTGCCGAAGATGCCGCAGCCTCCTTTCGGAGCGGGGTCGTCGCGACGATCCCGCCAAACATCGCCGAGCAATCCATCGAACCAAATTTGAGGTGATCCATGAGACCCGAAGCGTTTCCCGAACATATCCGAGACCACATCATCCCCAAGCGGGAGGGACAACTGCGCTACCGCTGCCTGGGCTGCGAGGCGGTCCACGGCATCGAGAAGCTGCTCTACACCTGTCCCGACTGCGGCATGGTGCTGCTGTTGGAGGACGACGCCTTCGACCGGCTCCGGGAACTTTCCGGCCAAACCTGGCGGGAGCTGTTCGACTACCGCCGGATGCTGAAAATTCCGGCCATGAAGGGCATTTACCGCTACCACGAATTCATCGGCCCGGTGATTCCCCTGCCCTCGGTGGTCTACCTGGGCGAAGGCCACACGCCGATCGTGGCGGCCAATCCCGAGTTGTCGGAACAGGCGGGCGGGCCGTTCTACTTCAAAAACGACGGCCAGAATCCGTCGGCATCCTTCAAGGATCGGGGCATGGCCAGCGCGCTGAGCTACATCCACTTTCTGGTCCAGGAAGGCATCGTGGAAGACGTTCTGGCCATTTGCGCCTCCACCGGCGACACCTCGGCGGCGGCGGCGCTGTACGCGGCCCATCTCAAGCCCAAGGTGAAATCGGCGGTGCTGCTGCCCCACAAAAAGGTGACGCCCCAGCAACTCTCCCAGCCGCTGGGCAGCGGCGCCCGGGTCTTCGAAATTCCCGGCGTGTTCGACGACTGCATGAAGGTGGTGGAACACTTGGCCGATCATTACAACGTGGCCCTGCTCAACTCCAAAAACGCCTGGCGGATTCTGGGACAGGAATCCTATTCCTACGAGATCGCCCAGGATTTCGAATATGAAATGGAGGACAAGGCGGTGGTGGTGCCCATCGGGAACGCCGGGAACATCACGGCGGTGATGAACGGATTTCTGAAGTTTTACGAAACGGGGATCATCGACCGGCTGCCCAAGGTGGTGGGCGTCCAGTCGGTCCACGCCGATCCGGTGTTCCGCTACTATCGGGAGCCCGACCCGAAACGGCGGAAGTTCGTGCCGGTGACCGTCCAGCCCTCGGTGGCCCAGGCGGCCATGATCGGCAACCCGGTCTCCATGCCCCGGGTGGTCCATCTGGTGGACGGCTACAACGACACGGCGGGCGAGCAACGGGTCTTCTTCGTGGAGGTGTCCGAACAGGAGATCATGGACTGGTACCTGACCGCCAACCGCCACGGCCACATCTCCTGCACCCACGGCGGAGAATCGCTGGCCGGGCTCATCAAGGCGCGGGAAGCCGGCTACGTGACATCGGACGAAATCGGGGTGGTCGATTCCACCGCCCACGCGCTCAAATTCGCCGGATTCCAGGAAATGTACTTTGAAAACGCCTTCCCGCCGGAATTCGAGGTGACGCCCCGGGCGGAACTCATCAACGCGCCGTCCCTCATGCGGCCGGCCGACCTGGAGAAAGTCCCCGGGCCGGGCGCCCCGCTGGAAGGCGTGGAATTCGAAAAATTTGTGACGCGGACGGCGGAGGAGATCGCGAAGGAGTTGGATTTGAAGGGGTTGTAGATTTTCCTAAAGCACCCAGAAGGCCGTTTGGCCTGTATGAGCGGCGAAGGTTGCGGTGAAGCGGTTTTCCGAGATCGGCGCGGTGTTTTTCCCGCGCCGATCTCGGGGGATTCGAAAGGAGTCGGCCATGAAACTTGCCCAGGTCCAAATCAAAAATTTTCGTTGCTTCGAATCCCTGAATGTTCCGCTTCAGCCGGATGTGAATGTATTTGTGGGGGTGAATGGGTCTGGGAAGTCATCCTTATTAGACGCCATTGTGGAATTAACTTACCCAATTGCCCTTGGTTTGGGAAAAATTAATCCGAAAAGAGGGACGACCAAGGCAGATAGAAAGTTAACAGTTAATGATAAAATTCTTCACCCTCTCCCGCTGGCGTCTGGGTAAAATTTCGGAGAATTTTCTATCCTCCATCGATTACGAAGGATAAGCTCCAAAAACGAATCCTTTACGCCGATTTTTTCCCCTTAT
The DNA here is from genome assembly GCA_046541515.1 of Desulfococcaceae bacterium. Classification (GTDB taxonomy): domain Bacteria; phylum Desulfobacterota; class Desulfobacteria; order Desulfobacterales; family Desulfococcaceae; genus CAYFVR01. The sequence goes on along the minus strand of JBKHDD010000010.1, from coordinate 23,088 downwards.
CGCACCAACAATCGGCGCGCCGCCGCCTCCACCACCTCCCCCGCCCCCAACCACTCCATGCAACCCCGGTGGCCCAACGGGCAAACCCGTTTGAAACAGGGGCTGCATTCCAGACCCTTTCGCGCCACTGCGTGGCCTTCGCCGTAGGGACCCGTTCGCCACGGCGCGGTCGGGCCAAAGACGGCGACGGTGGGCGTTCCAACTGCGGCGGAAAGGTGCATGGGGCCGGTGTCGGTGGTGACCAGCAGGCGGACGCGGCGAAGCAGCGCCGTCAGTTCCGGCAAGGTGGTCCGGCCGGAGAGATCGACCGACGGTTCGACCATCCGTTCCCGGACCCGGGCCGCGGCGGGGCGATCTCCCGGGCCGCCGGTGAACACCAAATCCGCGCCCATTTCCCGGACCAGCCGATCGCCCGCTTCCGCGAAACCCTCGTCGGTCCAATGTTTGGTTTCCCAGGTCGCCGCCGGGTTCATCGCCACCAGCGGCCGGCGCCCCCGGATTCCCGATCCCGCCAGCAGCTTGACCACCGATCGCTCCGCCGCCTCGGAAACCGGCAGCCGGTATTCCACCGGTCCGGGCGGAACGCCCAGCGCCTCGATCAGCCGCCGGTAGCGGTCCAGGGCGTGAACTTCCATGCTCACCGCCGGAATCCGGCGATTCAAAACCCGATGGCTCCCCTCCATGTGTTGCATGCCCGGCCCGAAGCCGGCTTTCATCCGTCCCCGTGCCGCGAGCACCACGGCCGCGCTTTTGAGGAGCTGCTGGAAGTCGATCACCAGATCGTAGCGCTCTCGCCGCAGATTCCGGAAAAACGTCCGAATTTCGGCCATTGCCTCGGCGCGGCTCCCGGACCGCCGGAGTTCCCGGAACCATCGTTTTCGATGGGAGACCAACACCCGATCCAGCGCCGGATGGTTCTCCAGCAGTCCTGCGGCGGCGCTCTCCACCGCCCAGTCGATTCGCGCGTCCGGATAGGCCCGGCGCAACGCCACCACCGCCGGCAGCGCGTGAATCACGTCGCCAATAGCGCTCAGTTTGACGATGAGGATTTTCATCCCAGCAGGGTGTCCAGCAAGGTCATCACGCCGAAGCCGACGAGCAGGGCGAAGGTGGCGGGCCGGTTTCGGCCCTCGCCATGAATGTCGGAGATGATCTGGTCGCAGATAACGAAAAGCATGGCGCCGGCCGCAAAGCCCATGGCCACCGGGAGGACGGGATGGAACAACGTCACGGCACTAACCCCGAGAAATCCGCCCACCGGCTCCACGAGTCCCGTGAGGGTGGCGATCCAAATCGCCTTTTTGGCGGGATAGCCGATGCCCACCAGCGGCAACGCCACCGCCAGACCTTCCGGCATGTTTTGGAGCGCGATGCCGGCGGTCAGCGCCACGCCGGCATTGATTTCCCCGGTACCGTATCCAACCCCCACGGCCAGCCCCTCCGGGAAATTATGCAAGGTGATGGCGATGATGAAGAGCCACAAGCGGCGCAACGAGCCGTCGGCGGGCCCCTGCCCTTCCTCCAGGAAGGCGTCTTCGGGAAGCCAGGAATCGATCAAATGCAGGAACAGCCCTCCGACCGCCAGACCGAACAGCACCATGAACACGCCCATTCGGGGAAACACCTTGTCGCCGTGTTCGATGCCGGGCACCACAAGGGAAAAGGACGACGCCGCCAACATCACGCCGGCGGCGAAGCCGAGCGTGGTTTTCACGATTCGGTCGGGAACGTAATCGACTTTCAGCGCGGGAAGGGCGCCGATTCCGGTGGCGGCGCCGGCGACGAGGCTGGCGAAGGTTCCGGTCAGGATGGGCGACATAGCTTTTTCCTTTCGAAGGGAGAATTGGGGAGAGTTCCAGTTTCAATGGAAAGGAAGATGGGGATTCGGGAAGGATGCGGCAAGTTTCCAGGGTAAGCGGGGATTACGTCAAGTTTCGCAACGCCGCCAGCACCCGCTCCACCGAAATCTCCCTCATGCAGCGGTGATGGCCCAGCGGGCATTCCCGTTTCATGCAGGGGCTGCACGGGACCGGTTCTCGGACGATTCGACCGCTACGGCTGGCGGGGTAGGTGGTGGTGTGGTCGGTGGGGCCGAAGACGGCGATCAGCGGAACTTCCAGCGCGGCGGCCACGTGCATGAGGCCGGAGTCGTTGGTGACGAACCGGTCGCACCGGTCGATCAGCGCCACCGCCTCCCCCAGGCTGGTGGCGCCGGCCAAGTTGAGGCAATGGGGACCGCCTTCCGCGCAAATCCGGTCGCCCAAGTCCCGATCCCCCGGACCGCCGAAGACCAGCACCGCCGCGCCCGGCCAGACCTCGCCGATTCGTCGGGCCAGTTCGCCGTGGCGCTCCGGCGGCCACTGCTTGGCCGTGCCAAATGCCGCGCCGGGCGCCAGTCCGATCCGGGGATGGCCCGAACCCAGGGACCGCAACCGCGCCTCGGCGCCGGTCCGTTCCGCCGGGGCAATCGGCAGCCGGAGTTCGCGGCCGAAAGTGCGCAGTCCCGCCCCTTCCAGAATGCCGAGGTAGTAATCGATCATGTGGAGCCGCTTGTGGGCGGGCGTTTTGGGAATCGCGGGGCGCAGCAATGGACCCCGACCGTCCGCCGCGTAGCCCAGGCGGTACGGAATGCCGGCCAAGGCGGGAATCATGGCCGCTTCGAAGGCGTTCTGAACCAGAACGGCGAGATCGAACCGCTCCCGCCGAAGTTCCGCCGCCAGCCGCAGACGCCCGGCCGTTCCCTTGTGGCGGCCCCGGGCGTCGCAAGGGATGATCCGATCCACGTCCGGACTGGCCTCGAACAGCGGCCCCACCCAAGGCTTGGCCAGCATGGCAATCTCCGCCCGAGGAAAATTCCCCCGCACGGCGGCCACCATCGGAGTGCTCATCACCGCGTCGCCGACCCAATTGGCCGCCCGGATCAACACCTTTCGAATCCGTTCCGGGGGAATCGAAGTACGCCGGGTCATCGCGGCCTCCGGGATTGCGTCATCATCCGCTCCAGTCTCCGGGTCAAAAAATCCAAAAACCGATTTTCGTCGGCGCCAAAATCGATGTCCACGCCCACCACGGCCAAGTCCAGCGGAAAGGTGGTCTCGGCGGGAAACCGAACCGCGTCCTTTTCCGTGGTGACCAGAAGGTTCGCTCCGCACTCCCGGGCCGCTTGGAAAATGGCTTTGCGGTCCTTCTCGGAAAAGGCGTGGTGGTCGGGAAAACCCATCGCCCCGACCGGCCGGGCGCCCAAGGCGGCGACGGTCCGGAGCACGTCGGCGTTATCCGCCAGACCGGAAAAAACGAAGGCCCCTCCTCCGCCTTCGAGAACCGCGCCGCCGCCCAGCTCCGATCCCGCTCCCTGGGAACCTTCAAATCGGCCTTGGGGGAACCCACAGTCCACGGAATCGCCGGCAAGAAGGATGTTTCGAAGCACCGGACTGTGAACCGTTCGGAAGACGGGAATTCCCTTCGTCCCCGGCGTTTTGGGAAGCGGAGAGACGCCCCGGTCGCTCCGGGTCAGAATCAGCGCGTCGGCTCGTTTCAACGCCGGAACCGGCTCTCGCAGGGGTCCCCGGGGCAGCAAATGGCCGTTACCCAACGGCCGACGGGCGTCCAGCAGCACCAAGTCCAAATCCCGGGCCAGCCGCCGGTGCTGAAAGCCGTCGTCCAGCAAAATCAGGCCCGGGGAAAATTGGGAAATGACCCTCATCCCGGCCGAAAACCGGTCCGCGCCCACCACCACGGGAACGCCGGGAAGCCGTTCCGCCAGCAGCCGGGGCTCGTCTCCGGCCTGAGCGGCGTCCAGCTGGATTCGTTCGCCGTCGCCGACAACGCCGCCGACCCGCTCGGCGCCGCCCCGGTAGCCCCGGCAGACCACCGCCGGACGAAGCCCAAGCCGCCGCAACTCCCCCGCCAGATAAAGCACCATCGGCGTTTTGCCGGCGCCCCCGGCGGTCAGATTGCCCACGGAAATGACGGGAACGGGAAGGCGTCGAACGGCGGAAGCCCCGCGATCCAATCTGGCATTGCGGAAGCGGACGCCGAGACCGTATAATTTGGAAAGCACGAAGAGAAAACCGGCCAACGATCCGTGGGAAACCTCGCCGCACACGACGGCTTCGGCTCGTTTCCGGAAAGCGCTGGAGGGTTCGGAAGGCCGGGGGGATTGGGAGGAAGGAAGCGGCGTCATTGAATTCTTGGAAACTCCCGCCGTTCCGGACGAGGAATTCCCTTTTCCGCCAACGGCCGTGGCAACGGCGGCAACAACCCGGCCAGCACATCCACGGTCCGCGCCACCGCGCCCCGGTTTTCCAAAAAAACCTTCCGCCCGCGCGCGCCCATCCGTCCGGCATCTTCTGGACGCGAAAGCCAATCCGCGACCACGGAGAAAATTTCTTCGGCGGAACCGGCGGTTCCGGCCGCGTCGGCATGGCGCAACAAACGGGCGATTTCCCGGAAATTTTCCATGTGGGGACCGTAAAACACCGGAACGCCGTGGGCCGCCGGTTCCAGCGGATTGTGCCCGCCCCGGGCCACCAGACTGCCGCCCACAAAGGCCGCCGCGCCCAGGGCGTACAACGATTTCAACACCCCGATCCGGTCCACCACGACGGCGTCCGCGGTGGCGCCCGCTTCCGTTTCGGCCAAGGTTGCGGCGGAACAACCCGCATCCGCCAAAATCCGAACCACCGCCGAAGCCCGGTCCGGCGAACGGGGCGCGATCACCAGCGCCAAGTCCGGAAACGCCCGCCGGAGTTCCCGGAACGCCGCCGCCAGAACCGCCTCTTCCCCCTCGTGGGTGCTCCCGGCCACCAAAATCTGGCGCGCCGGGTCCAGTCCCAACCGGCGCCGCCATTCCGCCGCTTCCCTCGGATTCGGCGTCCCGGCCGGTTGGTCAAATTTGAGGTTGCCGGCGCGGACGATCCGTTCCGCCGGGACGCCCAGTGCGCGAAATCGTTCCGCGTCCAGGGCGCTCTGCAGGCAAATCCGGGCAAACAGGCGAAGCACCGGCCCCATGAGACCGGAAATCCGCCGGTAGCCGCGGAACGACCGGTCCGACAGCCGCGTGTTGACCAGGACGACGGGAATCCTCCGGGCCGCCGCTTCCCCCAGAAAACCCGGCCAGATGTCCGTTTCAACAATGACGATCAGCGCGGGGTCGATCCGTTTCATCATCCGCCGGACGGGGATCGGCAGGTCGTAGGGAAACAGAAGGCAAGCCGCCGTCCACTTCTGGAGCCGCGCCCGGGCCTCCGCGAAACCGGTTTCGGTGGAGGCGGAAAAGAAAAGTTCCCGTTCGGGAAACCGCTCCGCAATGGCCCGGACCAGCGGCGCGGCGGAAATCACCTCGCCCACGGAAAGGGCGTGAATCCAGATTCGCCGGAAGGAAGGTCCCACCTGGACATCCGGAAGACCGGCGAGGGCCAAGCGCCCCAAGACCGTTTTCCGCCGCTTGCGCGAACGGAGCACATAGGGCAACAGCGCCGGAAACGCGGCGGCCGCTCCCAGCGAGGCGCCGATTTGCCAGGCCCGTATCAGCGGCGGAACCATGAAAACATCCGGAGGAACCGGTCGATGTAAATCGTCCGTCCATGAACGGTGCGGTCCAGCAAAAAGAGGCCGAGACCGGCCGTGACCAGATTCGGAACCCACATGCCCACCGCGGGCGGATAGCTGCCCTGCTCGCCAAAAACCAGCCCGGCGGAAAGCATCAGGTAGTAAAACAGAAACAGGAAGAGGCCGAGCCCGAGCCCGAACGCCGTTTTCGCGGACCGGGACTGGGCGCCCAGCGGAACCGCCAGAATCCCCAGGGCCAGACAGGCGAAGGGAAGCGCGAACTTCCGGTGAAACTCCACCAGAATCCGATAATACCGATCGTCCTTCTCCCCGGCCGTGTTCAGAAATTCCCGCAGCTCGCCGGGCCGCATCTCCTTTTCGTGCTTGGGGCCGGTCCCCACCGCCGCGGCCGCCTCTCGCAAGTCCAGACGGATGTCGTAGGTTTCGAAGGTGGCGTTGTTGACGGTGGCTTTGTCCATGTTCACCTGATTGATCTGACCGTCGAACAGGCGGAGTTGGAACCGAAAATTTTCCGGATCGCTGAACAGACGTCCACGGGGCGCCACCACCGTGGCCGCCCGATCGGGATTTCGCTCGTCTCGAATGAACACGTCGATCAGCTCCCGCTTTCGCGGATCGATCTCGTTGACGTACAGCATGACGCCCGTGAAGGCGTCGGTAAAGGTCCGCTCTTTTAAACCCAGATCGATGTGGGACCGGGCCACGTCCATGGTCAACCGCCGAAACGCGCTTCGCCCCAGCGGCATGCCATAGCCGATCATCACGCCGGTCAGCAGCGTGCCCAGCAGACAGAACGAAACCACCGCCGGAAGCACCTGGTACACGCTGACGCCTCCCGCCTTCAACGCGATGATCTCGTTGTCGCCGGACATCCGCAGAAAGGTGAGCAGCACCGCCATCATCACCGACATGGGAATGACAAAGACCAGAAAATAGGGGACCGTGAAGGCCATCATCCGGATCACCGTCAGCAGTCCGATGCGGTAGTTGACGATCATGTTGGTGATTTTGAGAATTTCGGCCAGCAAAAAGACGAAGGTAAAAAAAAGCAAATTCAGCGAAAAGGGCGTGAACAATTCGCGGAAGACGTATCGGTTGATGATGGAATTGAATTTCATAACCATTCGTGATATGGGGAAAAAAAGGCCAAACGCACTTCCAAACGGCCAAAAGGTGTTTATTCTATTTCTCTAAACGGAGCAAGTCAATAGTCCGCCCGCTCCCAACCCCGGCCAAGGAGGAGAACCATGACGGACCGACTGTACGCACCCTCAAACTCCCAAACCTCGCTTTTCGACGAAATCGCCGATTCAGCCCCCGCCCCTCGGCTTTCCGCCTCCGGATCGAAACCTTGCGGCGATCCCCCCGCCATGGGCGTTTCCAATCCGCCCAACCCGGAGGACCATCCACAGGAGCCGGAAGACGGCGAGGTGGACACCGATTACTGGGAGGAGCCGAAAACCCGCACCGAAGATCCGGACTACGTGGAAGAACCCCTGCACGGCGAGGAAGAACCCGGCTTCATCGACGAACCTCGCGGCGAGGAAGAAGGGGATTACGTCGAAGAACCCCATCGGGACATTGAAGATCCCGGCTATCGGGAGGAACCGCCGCCGGAGCATGAAGCCGCCGGCCGGATCACCATTCCGGCCCATATGATCCGTTCAAATTCACTTCCCAAACAGGGTCTCTTTTCGGGAAGGGTTCAACCCTAGTCCCAACGGAACAACCAACGGAACCGGCCCGGGCGGATATCTTCATCCCGTCCCGACCGCGGCCTCGCCATTTTTCCGCTCGTCGCCGGGTCCGTTCGCCCCTCCCCCAATCGCCAAGGAGACGCCCCATGGCCGATGAATTCATCGATCCCGAGGAAGACAAAGAGCCCGAAGACGAGGAAAACCCCGAAGAGGATTTTCTTGAATCATCGGAGGAGGAGACCGAAGAGCCGCCGCCGGAATCCGACTGGCTTGAGGAGGAAGAACCGCCCGAGGAACCCGAGGCGGAACCGGTTGCGGAAAGGTCCGATTTTTTGGAGGAATCTCCCGAAGAGCCGGAAGAGGACCGTTCGGAGGATTTCCCGGAGGAACCCGAGACGGAAACCCCGGCGCCGGCGCACGAGGAAGAGCCGGAGACGGCGCAGGCCGATCCGGATTTCATCGAGGCGACCGGCGACGAGGCCGAAGACGGCTACGTCGGGGAACCCGTCGCCTTTTCCGATGATGCCGGATACCCCCGCGAACCCGATCCCGGCTACATTTCGGACTCGCCGGGCGGAGGCCCGGTCATCGAAGAAAGCGAAGTGGGCGATTCCCACGTTGTGGTTTCGGAGGAGGGGTATCTCAGTCGGCTAAAGGGCGCGCTCGCGGGCATGGTGATGGGGATATTGGTGTTCGTGGTGGGATTCCCGGTCCTGTTCCTCAACGAGGGTCGGGCGGTCAGGCGCTACCGGGCGCTGAAGGAAGGGGCCGGATCGGTGGTTTCCATCTCGCCGGACCGGGTCGATCCGGCCATGGAGGGCAAACTGGTTCACGTCACCGGCACCGCCACCACCAATGAAATGCTGTCGGACAGCGAAACGGCCGACGTCGGCCCGGTGATTTCGATCCCGGCGAACAGGGTGGACCCGGCCAACGAAGGAAGGCTGGTCCACGTCTCCGGAAGGGCCACCACCGACGATCGAATTCCGGACCGAGACTTCGGCTTCGCCGTGCCGGCCATTCGGCTGGAACGCTCGGTGCGGATGTATCAGTGGCGGGAGGTCCGCGGCCCGTCCCAAACCGACACAAAACTCGGCGGAGGCACGGAAACCCGCGCGCAGTACACCTATGAAAAGGTCTGGTCGGACGCGCCAATTTCCTCCGCCCGGTTCCATGCGCGGGAAGGCCACCAAAATCCCGGAAATTTCCCCTACGTCGACCAGACCTTCGCCACGCCCAACGTCCATCTGGGCGCGTTCAAACTGCCGCCGGAATTCATTTCGGACATCAATCGCTTCGAGCCGCTTCGTTTCAAATCCCTCCCGCCGGATTTGCCGGCGACCCTCGCGAACCGGGCCCATGTGGTGGACGGCGACATCTTCATCGGCCGCAATCCCCGGGAGCCCGATGTGGGCGACCTGCGGGTTTCCTGGCGCCGGGTGGAGCCGCCGGTTCCGGTCAGCCTGGTGGCCCGCCAGACGGGCGACACCTTCGCCCCCTACCCCGCGCCCGACGGGCGGGGGATCGCCGTTTTCAGCGTGGGCGACAAAAGCGCGGAAGAACTGTTGCCCCGGGGCATTTCCGTCAACGCCGTCCAACTTCGGCGGACGGTGGAAATGTACCAGTGGCGGGAACGGGAGAATATCCGGACGGTGACCGGGTCGGACGGAAAAAAGCGGAAGGAAACCACCTTCACTTACGAAAAAGTCTGGTCGGAGCGCCCCATCGATTCCAGCCGATTCCGCCAGGCCGATCGAAACAACCCGGCGAACATGCCCTTTGAGGGGAAAACGGTGACGGCGCAAAAAGTGACGGTGGGCGACTTCGCCCTGCCCGCCGACTACATCGACAAGATGACCGATTTTAAGCCACTGCCGCCGGACCAGGTCATGGCCGCCCTCCCGCCGGAGCTGGCGGAACGTGCCGCCGTTCGGGACGACTCGGTCTACATCGCCCAAAATCCGGACAGCCCCCGGATCGGCGATCTTCGGATTCGCTACGGAATCGTCCAGCCGGCCCCGGTGACCGTGGTGGCCGCCCAGGCGGGCCGGAGCTTCAAGCCCTACCAGAGCCCGGTGGGCGGTACCATCGAAGAATTTCGCACCGGAACCCACTCCGCCGACGCCATCTTCGGCCAGGCCCAGAAGCGCAACACCACCATGACCTGGCTGTTGCGGGTGGGCGGATTCGCCCTGATGTTCATCGGCCTGCTGCTGGTCCTGCGGCCGCTGTCCGTGGCCATGGACGTGGTTCCCTTCCTGGGCAACCTGGCCGGCAAAGGCGTCGCCCTCATCGCCTTCCTGATCGCCGCCGGATGCGCCCTGGTGACCATCGCCATCGCCTGGTTCTTCTACCGGCCGCTGCTGTCGGCGGGGTTGATCGTCGGCGGAATCGCGCTGGTGTTCGGCGTCAAATGGTTGCGGAGCCGGGACGAAGAAGAGGCAACGGGCGGTCCGCCTCCCCCGCCCCCGGGCGCGACCCCGCCGCCGCCGGGGGGGTGAGTTTTGGAGCATGTTTGAACATTGGCGCCCCGCTGTTCAAAACCCGCGAAAAAACAATAATTTGGCTAGCCGTTGCCCCTCAAATTTTGGAATGTGCCACAATTTTGCAATTAAAAAGGCTTTTTTATGAAGAGTTTGGGTTGCGGGCGAAACCTGCCTTGGAAAGAACCGCGCCCATCCGCCTTTCTTCGATCTCGCCGCGGTCTGGATCGAAGATGGAAATCCGGTTGGAATCGCGAAAAACCGTGGCCGCTTCATCAAATAATGCGCCATGCTTGGGGTAATTGCCAAGCCATTTTGGAGTATCCCATTCGAAATTAAAGCTCATTCTCATTTTATCGAACAAGTCAAAATCTATCGGGCCAAATGAAATTCCGGGAAAAACCGGCCTCCCGACGGAATCCCGTCTTCCCGATGCGCCAGAGTCGAGTCGACGAATCACCGCCCCGGGAACCGGACGGACGGAAACAACCCCGGATCGGTGTGGGGCAGGAACCGGGCGGCGCTGAAGCGGTTCATGAGTTCCTGGTTGACGTTGAGTTCGATGTAGGTGATGCGGTCGCGGATGCGGTCGATTTCGGCCAGGGGATCGGGATCGGCGAGGGCGCGGGCCGCGCCGCCCAGGGAGCTGTTGCCCAGGGATATGTACGCCTCCCGGGGAAGATCCGGGATCATCCCGATGGCGATGGCGGAATCGGGCCGGATGAAGGAGCCGAAGGTCCCCGCCACATAGAAGGTGGTCAAGTCCCGGGGCGTCAGCCCCACCGATAGCGTGATCGTCTCCAGGATGGTGTACATCGCCGCCTTGGAGCGGACCAGGCTGTCGATGTCCGCCTGCCGCATGACCAAATCCTCGCCGGTGGCCGACTCCGCCGCCGGCACCGCCACCACCAGGCCCCGGCCGTCCTCCTCCCGATACCGCTCGCCGCAGGCTTCCGGGTTCAGCTTGCCCTGAATGGTCAACATCCCGGACAGAAACAGCGCCGCCGCCAGGTCGATGATCCCCGATCCGCACATTCCCCGAGGCGGCAGATCTCCAATCGTGTGATAGTCGAACCGTTTCGTTTCCGGGTCGATGGAAACCGCGTCGATCACCCCCGGCGCGGCCATCATGCCCATGCGGGCCACGCCGCTTTCCAGGGCCGGGCCCGCCGCCCCGGCGCAGGCGATCAGCCAGTCCCGGTTGCCCAGAATCACCTCCGCGTTGGTGCCCACGTCCACCAGGATGGCCGTCTCCTCGATCTCGTTCATCCCGGCGTGGAGGACCCCGGCGATCAAATCCCCGCCAAAATAGCTGCCCACGTTGGGAAACACCAGAACCCGGGCCTCGGGCGCGGCCGCGATCCCCAACTCCGCCGCCGGAATCAGGCCGGGGTTGTTCACCGCCGGGATGTAGGGCTCCCGGATGATCCAGCGCGGGGGAAGGCCCATGAACAGATGGGTCATGGCGGTGTTCCCCGCCACGGCGACCAGGAACAGATCGTCCTCGGAAAGACCCGCCTCGGCCAACAGGGTTCCCGCGGCGGCGTTGATCCCCTCCACCACCATGGTTTGCATTTCCCCCAGGCCGCTTTCGGTGTCGGCATGGTGAATCCGCGTCAGCACGTCCGGGCCGATGGCGATTTGGGGATTGTCGAACGCGGTTTCTCCCAGCGCGGTTCCGTTTCCCAGATCGACCAGCCGAAGCACCACCCGGGTGGTGCCCAAATCCACCGCCAGCCCAACGGCGGGGCGAGTTTCGTCGGGCGGGGAAACGCCCAGCAAAACGTGACGCCCCCGGTCGGGAACGACCACGCAACGAGCCTGGAAATTCCATTCTCGAAGTTGGAAGGGGAGACGCCGAAACAGGGAAAGGTCGGCGGAAATCCGTTCCGCGCCGGTTTCCCGTTTCAGGGCGCGAATCAGCCGGTCGGCGTCGGCGGTGTTGTCGCCAAGGCTGGGCGGGGTCAGTTCCACCCGGACCAGTCGCGTGGATACGTTTGGTTCAGTCATGGCTCCGCGGAAATTCCGTTGGGCGAATGGATGATGAGAAAAGTTTTGCCGAAGATGGGCCGAGGCCAACGAGGAGCGGGAAGCTTCGATCCGGTCGGGTCTTCGGAGCGAACCGGCGGGGCCGGACGAATCAATTCTCCATGGCTTCCAGAATCGCCGTCATGGCCTCCCCCGCGCCGCCGCGCACCAGGTAGCTGCTCACCGTGCCCGTCAGCGGGGTCCGCTCCGGATTGATTTCAATGACGGTGGCCCCGGCCTGGCGGGCGATGACCGGGATGTGGGCGGCCGGCTGGACCACCGCCGAAGTGCCCACCACCAGCATCACGTCGCAGCGGGCGGCCACCTGACGGGACCGCTCCAGGGAGGACGGCGGAATCATCTCGCCGAAAAACACCCAGTCCGGCCGCAGAACCCCGTTGCAGGAACAGCGCGGCGGAAGGGATTTCAGCTCCACGTCCCGGGTGCGCACTTTGCCACCGCAATCCATGCAACGCTGCCAGGCGCAGTTGCCGTGGAACTCGATCACGTCGGTGTTCCCCGCCATTTGGTGCAGGCCGTCCACGTTCTGGGTGATGATGGTCTTGAGAACGCCCATCTCCTCCAGCCGCGCCAATCCGGCATGGCCGGCGTTGGGCGTGGCCCGGTCCACCACCTCCTTCAAATCGCGGATCAGCACCTCCCAGACCTTGGCCGGTTCCCGCAGAAAAAATTCGATGTTTCCAAATTCCATGGGATCGACTTTTTCCCAGATCCCGCCCTTGCCCCGAAACGGCGGAATGCCGCTTTCCACCGAAATTCCGGCCCCGGTCAGGGCCACGGCGTGGCGGGCGTTTTTCATATCCTGGGCGGCGCGTTCAATGGCGTCTTGCATGGTCGGCTCCGATTGGCTCGGGGAACGGCGAGGCGGCGCACGCCGAGGCCCGGTTTTGAAAAAAATTGGAGAATCGAAAACGGATTTCTGGAAATTTTACGATATCCGAACGGTCCCGTCAAATCGGACCGATCCGCTCTGGGAAGTTTTTCGGAAAAGTCGGTCAAATTGCGGGAAAAGCGGGAATGGGAAAAAAAGACTGCGGCGAGTTTCGGCTGAGAAGGAGCGGAACGACGGAGTTCGCGGAAGGCTTCCCGGAGAAAAGGCGGCAGATGAAAACTTACAGCAGGATCTCCACCCCGGTTCCCATGGCGAAGACCTCCAGTTCGGCCCGACGTTCCCGAACCAGCTCCCGGCAGCGCTCCACCATAAAATCCACCCCCTCGTCGTTGCGGTCCTGATTCAAATGGAACAAGGCCAGACGCGAAACCCCGGCGGCCAAGGCCAGGTCCACGGCGTCCACCATGGTGGAATGGCCCCAGGTGAACACCTTGCCGTATTCTTCCGGCAGGTATTCCGCGTCGTGAATCAGCAGGTCGGCCCCCTGGCAGGCGACCACGTAGTCGTCGAAGATCAGCCCGCCGGGGTGGCGATGCCGGATTTCGTTGTCGGTCAGAAAAACGGCCGACTTTCCGTTTTCCGCAAAGCGAAAGCCGCGGCCGGTGTTGGGATGGCTGAGGGGGATGGGGGAAAACTCGATGGGGCCGATCCGAAACCCGGGATCGCATTGGGCTTCGGTGACGTAGCGGATTTCCGCCGTGCCCTCGGCGTATTTGACCGGGAAGAAGGGCGGCTGCATCATGTAGGAAAGCATCCGTTCCACGAAACGGTGATCCGGACAACGATACATCCGAAGCAGGGTTTCCGGGTTGAAAAACGGCTTAAAAAAGGGAAAGCCGAGGATGTGATCCCAGTGGGCGTGGGTGAAGACGAGGTGAATGTCTCGAATCGACTCGGCCACCAGCCGGTTGCCCAGATTTCGGATTCCGGTGCCGGCGTCGATGATGATTTGGTCCCCGTCCGCGGAAACAATCTCCAGGCAGGTGGTGTCGCCGCCGTACCGGACGTATTGTTCGCCCGAAACCGGTACCGACCCCCTCGCCCCCCAACATCGGATGAGCATGGCAAGCCTTGTCTTAGGAATTGTCCGGAAACAACCTGAACAAAAATGCACCCGTATCGCATTTCAAGTTCGCGCGGATCGCTTTGCCGAGGAATCAAACCAATGTGCTATTGTTCAAGTTAATTTCGGACGGACCCTTACGCAGGATGAAATGGCGGTGCCGGCGTCATATTTCAGGATCATGAACAGGCACCGTGAAATGACCCCCCCTTTGCCTGACGAGGAACGGGCGGCAATCATCGGGCGTCCCCGACGACGCGTCCCACCAGGGTGTGCCAAACGCCGTCGGCGGAGCGAAGGTCCAGCAGGCGCGCCGGCGTCCCGGCCAGCCGATCCGCCACCTCCCGAGCCTGGCTTCGAAAAAGGCCCGAAAGGATAAACCAGCGGCAGCGAAGAAACCCCTTGGCGGCGACCACCTGCGTCATCGCCTCGTGGTGCAGATTGGCCATCAACAGATCGGCCCCGGCCTCCACCAGGGATTCCGCCCGGCCTTGAACGGCCAGCACGCGATCGGCCATCCGGTTCCGGACGATGTTGCGGCGGGCGGTTTCAACGGCCAGCCGGTTCAGATCCACCGCCAGCACCGGACCCGCCCCCAGGGCCGCGGCGGCCAGGGCCAGCACGCCGGTGCCCGTCCCCAGGTCCGTCGCCCGGCCGATCCGATCCCGGGCGCACACCTCCTGAAGGGCGGCCAGACATTCCCGGGTTGTGGGGTGCGTGCCGGTTCCGAACACCACGCCGGGGTCCAGATGAATTCGCCGGGTTCCCGGCGGCGTCGCCGCGTCGCTCCAGGGCGGGGCCACGAACAGCCCGCCCACCCCGAAGGGGACCGCGCCGTCGCCCTGCCATTCGTCGTAGGACATGACGTACCGGTCGATCAGCGAAAGACGGGGCTCCGCCGCGACCACCGTTTTCACCCGGTCGTCGGCGGGCGAAGAGAAAAAGAGAAAGGAAAAGCCGTCCTCTTCCCAGTTTCCGAGAAAATCCGAGCCATGGAGCGGCGCCGGATCGGCCACCCGTCCCGCGAGGTAGTAGACGAAGAGGTCTTGGGCGGGAGCGGTCACGTCAGTCCTTCTGGGGCAGTTGGTCGATGTACCATTCCATGGGGTCGATCAGCGGGTAGCCCATCTCCTTGAGTTTTCGCTTGGTCCGTCCCACGTTGTTGGTGAGCAGATAGGGGAACACCGCCCGCTTGCCTGCTTCCCAGTGGCGGGCCACCAGCACGCTGCCGATGGAGATGTTCTCCTCGGTGATGGCGTCCACGATCCGCTTCATTTCGCCCACCTTCTCGTCCGCCAAAACGCCCAGCAACGTTCCCGGCTCCCGGATGCCCAGCACGTTGATGAAGGCCCGGATCAGGTCCCGCACCGACAGAAGCCCCTTGAGTTTCCCCTCGGCGTCCACCACGGGAAACGCGCCGACTTTTTTTTCCGTGATCAGGAGCAGGGCGTCCTGGATGGTGTGGACCGGCGTCACCGTGTCGGGATTCCGGGTCATGATGTCCGCCGCGGTCACCTTTTCCAACCGGGCCCGGACCTCCGCGCTGTCGAAATCCTCCAGGACGAGGGAAGGCATGGCGCTGCGAATGTCCCGATCCGACACAATGCCGACGAGCCGGTCGTCGGCGTCCACCACGGGCAGATGGCGGATCCGGTTCGCGTCCATTAGAGAC
Source organism: Desulfococcaceae bacterium (assembly GCA_046541515.1). GTDB lineage: Bacteria > Desulfobacterota > Desulfobacteria > Desulfobacterales > Desulfococcaceae > CAYFVR01. The sequence continues at coordinate 7,661 of JBKHDD010000010.1, read as the reverse complement.
CGGGCCTCCAGCATGCCGGTCTCGGGACGGATGGTGATCACCTGCCGGGTCATGGAATTGTCGACGAACATGTTTCCTCCGAAGGTTGACGTTGATGGTCCGCTCCCGCGCGGGAAAGGGGACCGTTTGTCAGGCGCGCAGCATGACCGACACATGGTCCCGGATCAGCTCCGGAAGGCGGTCGATGGAATAGCCGCCCTCCAGCACCGAAACCAGACGGCCGCCCGAATATTGGTCGGCCAGCTCCATGATGGTCTCCATAATCCAGATGAAGCCGTCGGCCGTCAGCTTGATGTCGGACATGTCGTCGTCGGCGTGGGCGTCGAAGCCGGTGGAAACCAGGATGAACTCGGGGGCGAAGGTGAAAAAGGCCGGCAACATATCCCGTTTTATGGCCTCCCGGTATTCCTCGTCGCTGGAGCCGGGCAGCATGGGCGTGTTGAGCGTGAAGCCGAAGCCGCGACCGACGCCCTTGTCGAAATCCCTGCCGGTGCCCGGAAAGGCGAAGGTGGGATGTTCGTGGATGGAGTAGTAGAAAACGCTGGGGTCCTCGTTGAACAAATGCTCGGTCCCGTTGCCGTGGTGCACGTCGAAATCGATAATCCCCACCCGGTCCACGCCGAATTCCCGCTGCAGATAGCGAGCCGCGATGGCCACGTTGTTGAAGTAGCAGAACCCCATGGCCTGGCTCAGCTCCGCGTGGTGGCCGGGCGGCCGCACGGCGCAGAAGGCGTTGTCGATTTCCCCGGCCACGACCAGCCGACAGGCCTCCATGACGCCGCCGACCGCCAGCCGGGCCGCGTCGTAGGTGTCGGCGCAAATGGCGTTGTCCGGCGACTCGAATTCGTCCATGCCCATCAGGCAGGCTTCCTCGAACCGCATGATGTAGTCGATGTGATGCACCGCCTCGATCCAGTGTTGGGGCGCGGGCTTGGCGGGCACCCGGACGAGCCGGGAAAGCAGGCCGGATTCCTCCAGCCCCCGAATGGCGGCCTGGAGCCGTTCCGGAGACTCGGGGTGCAACGGCCCCGTGAGATGTTGGAGGTACCGTTCGTCAAATACCAGACCGGTGCGCTTCATCTTCCTCCCTCCTCATCCGCCGGGATGGGATCGGCCGGAACCCGGATATCCGGAAGAAAATGGAAATGGGACAAACCCCCGAGAACCTGCCGGGGCCGGAACCGTTGGATGTCGAATGGATATCGGGCCGGCTTCGAGATTCCGGGGGGCGTCCCCGGAACCCCGAAACCGAAAAGACATCAGGCGAAAATCCGGTCGAAAATGGCGAAGGCCGACTGCACGGCCGGATTGGTTTCGGGAAGGGACACGGTGGGCTTGCCGGTCCGGTCTTGTTCGTACACCCCGTCGTCGGCCGGAATCGTGCCGGCCAACTCCAGGCCGGCCTCGTCCAGCATGGCCCGAACGTCCGCGTCGGGTTCCTCCCGCACCTGGTTGATGACGAGCCAGCTCTTTTTCACCCCGATGTTGAGTTCCCGGGACAGGTGGTGAATCCGAATGGCGGCCTGAATGCCCCGGCGGGAGGTGTCCGACACCAGCAGCAGGGCGTCCACGTCCCGGGTGGTCAGCCGGCTGATGTGTTCCATGCCCGCCTCGTTGTCCACCACGATGTAGGGATAATTGTCGGTGAGCCGCTCCAGAAAATTGCACAGCAGGGTGTTGGCGGCGCAGTAGCAGCCCTGGCCCTCGGGCTGGCCCAGCACCACCAGGTCGTAGCCGTCCTCCTCGGCGATGGCTTCCTCCATGCGCATGGACATGAAAACGTCCTTGGTCATTCCGGACGGGACCTTGCCCTTTTTCATGTCCTCCCGGGCGTCGCCCAAGGTGTCGGTGACTTCCAGGCCCAGCACCTCGTTGAGGTTGGCGTTGGGGTCGGCGTCCACCGCGAGAACGGGCGTCCGCTCCCGGGCGACGAGATATTTGATCATGAGACCGGCGACGGTGGTTTTTCCGGTGCCGCCTTTGCCGGCCAACGCGATGTGAAAAGTCATTTGGTTCTGAATCCCCCCTCTGATGTGAAAGCCGTTCTGCCAGAATAGCACGTCACTATGGATTAGAATAGCAAAAAAGCCCCGTCAAGCCCTTTTCCGGCTCGGCGCGCCGGACGCTTGACAAAGCGAAATCCTACGGTTTATTACCCTCCTTTCTGGACTTGTCCGGCCATGCCTTCATTCACCCAAAACCAGAAAACAGGGGGGAATCCATGGATTTTGAACTGACCAAAGAACAGCAACGCATTCAGAATTCCGTTCGGGAATTCGTCAAAAAAGAATTCCAGAAGGACCTGATGACGGAATTCGACGAAAAACACGAATTTCCCGTGGATATCTGGAAAAAAGCGGCGGAGCTCGGCTTTATCGGCATCCATTTCCCGGAAAAGTATTCGGGAATGGGCTACGGCGTCATGGAAAACATCCTGGTGGCCGAAGAGCTGTGCCGGGGCGATTCCTCGGTGGGCGCCTGCCTCATGCTGGCCGACTTCGCCAGCGAAATTGTGCTCCACTTCGGCTCCGAGGAAATGAAGGAAAAATGGCTGCCAAAGGTGGCCGAGGGCGAGGTGCTCTCCTGCGGCGCCTTCACCGAGCCGGACCACGGCTCGGACATCACCCGCATGGACACCGCGGCCGTGCGCGAGGGCGACGAATGGGTCGTCAACGGCACCAAAATTTTCATCACCAACGGCGGCCCCCTGGCCGGCTTCTACAGCGTGCTTTGCCAGACCGATCCCGAAGCCAAACCGCCCCACCGGGGCCAGAGCCTGATTCTGGTGGAGGCCGACCGACCGGGCGTTTCCGCCACCAGCGTGGGCCACAAAATGGGCATCCGGCCCATGCACACGGCCGAGGTGGTCTTCAAGGACGTGCGGGTGCCGGCCGCCAACCTCATCGGCGAGGAAAACAAGGGCTTCTACCAGGTGCTGGAATTCTTCGACGAATCCCGCATCCTGATCGCGGCCCAGGGGCTGGGCACCGCCCAGGGCGCCTTCGACCGGGCCCTCAACTACGTCAAATCCCGGGAACAGTTCGGCCGCAAAATCGGCACCTTCCAGGCCACCCAGCACAAAATCGCCGACATCGCCACCCGGCTGGAGATGGTCCGACTGATGGTCTACAAGGCCGCCTGGAACTTCGATCAGGGCCGCATCGATCCCAAACTGACCTCCATGGCCAAATGGGCCGCCGGTCGCGCCGCCGTGGAAATCTGCGACGAATCCATCCAGATGCTGGGCGGCTACGGCTATATGACCGAATACGAGGTGGAACGCTTCGCCCGGGACGCCAAGATCTGCGAGCTGTACGAAGGCACCCGTGAAATTCAGAAGAACACCATCGCCGGCGCGGTGATGGGCAAGCTCAAGTAGGTTTTTCGGGCGGCCCGCCCGATTCGACTCGATCTAATTCGATCCGGGACGCCGGGCCGCCCTTTACCCTTCCGAGGGAGGTTGCGCCATGTTTGACCTGTTCCGAAAAACCATGTTCACCGGCCTGGGCCTCGCCCTCAAGACCTGGGACGAAATCGAGGCCATGGGCAAGGACTGGACCCGCCGCCAGGAGATGTCCGAGGAGGAGGGCCGCAAATTCATGAACGAGCTGCGGGACCGCTACGAATCCTCCTCCAAAAAATTCGAGGAAAAGGTGGAGCGAACCGTGGAAGAGGTGTTCTCCCGAACCAGCATCGCCTCCCGCAAGGACGTGGAAGCGCTGGAAGCGGCCAATCGGAAGGCCCAGGAGGAAATCGCCGCCCTGCGCCGGGAAATGGAAATCCTGAAGGCCGAGAAGGGCGGGACCGTCGGCTGACCCGCCGCCCATGTTCAGCATTCGAAAGATCGGGGCCTTCGGCCGCACCTACCGACATCTCAACCGCTATCGCCAGATTCTCGGGGTCCTGATCGCCTACGGCTTCGGCGATCTCATCGACCGGCTCAACATCGACCATTACCTGGATTTGGGCCGGCAGTTCCTCTCCCGACGGCCGCCGCCGGAGCACGTCACCCACCGCCAGAGCCGGGGCCATCGCTTCCGCATGGCCCTGGAGGATCTGGGTCCCACCTACATCAAGCTCGGCCAGTTTCTCTCCACCCGCAGCGACCTTCTCCCCGCCGACCTCGGCGCCGAGCTGGGATTTCTCCAGGATCAGGTCGCCTCCATGTCCGAAGCCGAGGTCCTCCGGGTCTTCAAGCAGGAATTCGACCGATCCCCCGACGCCCTCTTCGCCGTCTTTCATCCCGAACCCATCGCCTCCGCCTCCATTGGGCAGGTGCACCGGGCCGTTTTGGAGAACGGCGATCTGGCGGCGGTGAAGGTGCAACGGCCGGGCATCCGCCGGACCATCGAGGTGGACCTGGAGATCATGCTGCACCTGGCCACCCTGGCCGAGCGGAACATCGCCGAGGTGGCGGTCCACCGGCCGGTGCGGTTCGTGGAGGAGTTCGCCCGGGCCATGGAACGGGAGGTGGACTACACGGTGGAAGCCGCCCACATGGACCGGGTGGCCCGCCAGTTCCAGGGCGACTCATCGGTCCGGATTCCCCGGGGCTACCGGGCGCTCAGCACCGACCGCATTCTCACCATGGAGTTCGTGGAGGGCATAAAGATCGACCGGGCGGAGGAACTGCGGGCGGCGGGCATGGACCCGACCCGGGTGGTGCGGCGGGGCGCGGACCTGTTTCTCTCCATGGTGTTCGACCACGGCTTTTTTCACGCCGACCCCCACCCGGGCAACATCCGGGTGATGCCCGGCGAGGTGATCGCCCTTTTGGACTTCGGCCTCATGGGGGCCATCGAGCGGCGGACCAAGCAGGACGCCGTCGATCTGGTCTACGCCGTGGCGCGGGAAGACGAAGTGGCCGCCACCGCCACCCTGCTGCGGCTGACGGAGTGGGACGAGGAGCCCAACCTTCGCCTGCTGGAGCGGGACGTGGCCGACATCATGGGGCAGGTGTATCAGCGCCCGCTGGGAGAGATTGAAATCGACCGGCTGCTGGCCGATCTGCTGGAAACGGCGGCCCGGTATCAGCTTCGGCTGCCGCCGGATTTCTTTTTGATGGTCAAGGTGCTGGCCACCATCGACGGCATCGCCCGGCGGCTGGACCCGAATTTCGACATGGTGGCCCAGGCCACGCCCTTCATCCGCCGGGAGCGGATGGCCCGATACGATCCCCGCCGCCTGGCGGGCAACATGGCGTCGCTCTCCGGCGAAATTTACGATTTCCTCCACCGGTTTCCCCGGGACGCCCTGGACGTGGCGCGGCTGATCAAGCGCCAGCGGCTCACCCTTCGGTTCGAGCACAAAGGGCTGGAAGAGCTGATGGAGACCCACGACCGCATCAGCAACAAAATCTCCTTCGCCATCATCATCGCCGCGCTCATCATCGGCTCCTCCATCGTCATCATCGCCGAAATCCCGCCCCTCATCCACGGCATCTCCCTGGTGGGCATCCTCGTCTTCACCGCCGCCGTGGTCATGGGCGTCTGGCTGCTGGTGGCGATTTTACGGACGGGGCGGTTTTAAGGGACTCAGCAACAACTGAAATACCGTTTTGGATTTCCATTGCTCAACCGTGCAAGATTGCGCCAGGGCGAATGCAATTCGCCCCTACCCGATTTCGTCAAAAAACGGCATTGGGATGAAAACGGTACATTGACAAATTCCGAGTCCCTAAAGGGTCAGGGTTTTGGCCCGGAAGATTGAAATGAGCGCGAGAGATTCGAAAATGGAGGTTTCAGCCCCGGATCAGGCTTGGTCTCACCCTTGAATTTTGGAGGTGAGCTTGAAATTTCAATATTCCTCACCACATTATCTGGTAATGCAAACAGAATGAATAGTCGGGAAATCATAAAACGTTTGCAGGGAGATGGATGGCAACTCCATCATACCAAAGGCGATCACCACCAGTTCAAACATCCCGAGAAGCCTGGGAAAGTAACGGTCCCGCACCCCAAAAAGGACATTGCCACGGGGACGTTACGCAATATTTACCGTCAAGCCGGATGGAAGTGGAGATGATCCATGAAATACCCCATCGTGATCCATAAAGATCCTGATTCCGATTATAGCGTAACGGTTCCGGATTTGCCCGGATGTTTTTCCGCCGGTTCAACGATCACCGAAGCCATCGCCATGGCCCAAGAAGCGGCCGAATGTCACATCGAGGGATTGCTCCTTGATTCCGATCCGGCGCCTTCCCCTTCCGACATCGATGTTCACAAGGACAATCCAGATTTTGCGGATGGTATCTGGGCCATCATTGAGGTGGATATCGGCAATATCTCCGTAAAACCGAAACGGATCAACATCTCACTGCCCGAACTGTTGATCCGAAACCTCGATCAGTACGCAAAAAAAACTGGCGCAAGCCGGTCCGGACTTCTCTCCCAAGCGGTCACGGAATATTTGGCATCCCATCGGTAGTCTGCCCCCCGCCCAAACCTCTCCGACAAAATTCTGATCCAGCAAAAATATTTTTTAATTGAACTACCGAATCGTTTCATTTTATTTTGTCGCGGTCCGGCGGTTGATTCCCTCTCCGCCGTTTCCTTGCCTTCCCTTTCCCGGAATCATGACGGAGAGCGCCCATGCCCCACGCCAAACCGGAAGAGCGGATTCAGTGGCTGCATTCGCAGATTAAAGAGGGCCGTTATCCCAACAAAAACAAACTGATGGCGCGTTTTGGAATCCAGGCGCACACGGTGAAGCGCGACAAGCAACGGTTGCGGGACGCCGGGGCCCCGATTGCCCACGACCGGGAAAACGGAGGCTGGCGCTATACCGACCCCGATTGGGAATTGCCCCAAATCCCGGTCCAGCCGGACGAGCTGCTGGCCATCGTCACGGCCCGACAGTTGCTGGCCGACACGGCGGGCGGCTATTTCAGCCGGCTCATCCGCCGGTTCGACGCAAAGCTGATGGCGAACGCCCGGGCCTGCGGCCTGGACAAGTCCCGGATGGCCGACTGCGTGTCCGCCTGCCGCCACGGCCACCGGCCGGTGTCCGCCGAAACGTTCCGGAAGGTTTTCACCGCGTTGACCCGGGGCCATGTGCTGGAAATCGGCTATCATTCCCCCTCTTCCGGAGTAACCCGGCGAACCGTGGAGCCCGGCCATCTGCGCTATTACATGGGTTCATGGACGCTGTTCGCCTGGTGTCGTTTGCGCCGGGGCTGGCGGATTTTCTTTCTGGCCCGCATGCGCTCCTGTCGAATGAAGCAGGAAAGATTTGCGCTCCGCCCCATGGATGAATGGAAGGCGTCGTTGGACGGCGGATTCGGCCTGTATTTCGGGGAATCCCATGAAACGGCGGTTCTTCGGTTCGCGCCCGAACGCGCCGATCTGGTCCGCGAGAAACAGTGGCATCCGGCCCAGCAAATGGAGGATCTGCCGGACGGCGGGATGCGCCTTTCCTTGCCGGTGGCGGATTTCGCGGAGATCAAGGCCATGATTCTGGGGTTTGGGGCGGAGGTGAGGGTGGAAGCGCCGGATCGGCTGCGGAGAGAGGTGGCGGAAGAAATCGGGAAGATGGCGGAATTATATCGGGAATCCGCGAAAGTTGAGGACTTGAAAAGCTGACCGTTCGCGGAGGGCGAATGGCGAATGAAAAAAATCTGGATTTTTTTCGCGGGGGGGTACACTGAATTGTACCCCCCG
>JBKHDD010000009.1:0-64204 GCA_046541515.1 Desulfococcaceae bacterium | reverse complement strand
TCCGCCCGGAGCGGTTCTTCGGAAAGAATCGTGGCCGTCTCTTTCCCGAAGCCGGTTCCCAGAACCTGAAGCTCTCCGGACTTCCCCGTCGGCGGGCCCAAAAGCACCGCCGCCCCGGCTTCTCCCGGAATGAAGCCGTTGGAATTTTCCGAAGTCAACAACCGTTGGTTCCGCTCCAACATCGACAAAGTTCCCGCAACCAGATAGGTGTCCACCCCCGCGACAATGCAAACCGGAAACCGGCCACGATAGATCAAATCCGCAGCGCCTTTGACCGCCAAAGCCCCGCCGATCCGGCCCCGGGCCACGACCTTGGAAGACCGATGGAATTGAACCCCCAGCTCGTCCTGGATTTCGCCGAACAGATGGTCCTCGATCCCGTCAAATCGGCCCGGCCGATCCGGTTCCGCCACGCAGAGCAGCAGCGGAACGTGGGCCACATCCACCCCCTCCAGCGCGTCCAGACATTCCCGGATGGCCGGGGCGGCCAGATGAACCAGCTTGGCCCGTCCCCGCCAGGGCGGGTCCAGCGGCGCCTCGCCGCCCACCAGCCATTCGCCGTCTCCGCCCATGAACCGGGTTTCGGCGAAATTGTTCAACCCGCAACGGATGGCCGCGCAGGCGGCCGGGGCGCTCAATCCCACGCCGGTCATCATGCCCGAGGCGCGGACGGCAAGGGTGCGCCCGCTCACTCCCCGACTCCCGTTTCCGGAAGATCATCCGGTGCGCCTTCCGCCTCGTCCTCCCCCAAAATGCCCAGTGGAGGGAAGGGTTCTTCCTCGGGAATCACCCGTTTCAAATCCTCGGGATCGCGGCCCAGCACGGCGAATTCCACCTCGAAGAGGTTCCGGCGCAAGGGCAACGCGGTTCGGCAAGTCACCGTAAATCGACCCAAGTCGGGCTCCAGGCAGACCGTATCCACCGGGGCTTCCTGTTCGACCTCCTCGCCGTTTTTGAGAAAAAACCAGACCCGCAAGGTGATCTTCGGAAACCGGAAGCCGGTTTTGCCTTCCGGCGTGAGGTTTCGCAACCCCACGATCTCCCCGCCCACCGGGTAATCCACCTGCTGATCGGCCGGCGCGCATTGGTGATAGGCGTCCTGGAAGTCCGCCGGCAGAAAGGGAAAAACCTCGTCCAGCCATTTCTGGTCGTAGGTGCCGGCCAGCTTGGCCCGAGGCTGCCACCCCCGCCCCACCGGCCCAAAGGCCATGGGGCGATAGGTCCCGTCCGGCTCGGTCACCGGATGTTTCAGCTCTTCGGTGTTGGGCGGCGGAACCCCTTTCACGTGATCCTCGATCAGGTATTTGCGAAACCCCTTCCCCACCGGATTTTCCGCCACGGCGGCGATTTTTTTCGGGTCCTTGGGATGGGTGTCCACCCCGCCGAAGGCGTTGTCGTAGGAAATCGGCTTCACCGCGAAGGGACGCTCCGGTCCCGGCTTGTAGGACAGCATTCCGTTTTGCCAGACGCGATCGCCGCGAACCAGAAAGGATTTGGTCATCGCCCCGAATTGCAGGGTGACCGGGACCTTTTCCGTCACCTTCCGGCCCGGGGCGTAGGCGCTGCCGTTGAGCACCACGTCGCAGCGGGGCTTAAACGGCGCGAAATCGCTTTCATGCACCGGGGCGGAATGGCCGGGTTCGCCGGTGAAGGTGTCGGCATAGACCAGGGGAACCTGTTCCTCGGCCCATTGGGGCGTTCCCCCGGATTTGGGCAAGGTGAAGGTTCCCTTGGCCACCACCACCAGCAATTCCCGGCCGTCGGGCCGCATGCCCTGGGCGTATCCGGCGGTAAAATCGGTGGCGTTGTCCAGCCGCACGGGCGAGAACTCCTCAGTTGATCTGCACCGAAGCGCCCTTGATCCGGTTGACGCCGGAGGAGCGGTTCAGCAGGTAGGCGCCCCGGATGACGATCTTCCCGGCGCGGGTGAGGGTGATGCTGGACTTGCCGCAGCGAAGGACGATCTCCTCCCGGGCGTCGAAGGCGATCCGGCGACCGTCCACGGTCACGGTCTCTTCGGCATCGGTGGCGAAGACCGTCGCTTCCGGCGGGGCGGCCGCCGTTTCCACCGTGTCCACCGCCACCGGTTGTTCCGGGTCTCCGTCGGCGAAGAGAAGGAGCACCGGGGCGTTCTCGTCCACCCCACCCCGTCCCATGCGCTCCGCCAGCGCTCCGGACAACCGAGCCGCGAGTGGTCCCCGCCGGTTTCCCGCCCAGGTTACGCGGACCGTTCCGTCGCCGTCGATTTCTACAATCCGGCCGGTTTTCATGCCGTCGATGCGGTCTTCCGCCGAAAGGGAATGGATGCTGGGGGCCGGATGGTTCATGGTCAGTTCTCCAGGATTTTCTTGCCCTTGATGGTGATGTTGCCGGAGCCCTTGATGTTGATTTTGCTCCCCTTGATGGCGATGTCCCCGCTCTTTTTCAGCGTGATGGAGGCTTTCCCGGTTTTCAAAGTGATTTCGTCGTCCGCCTCGATGACGATGCTTTTGGCGTGATGGGAACTGGACTTCTTCACGTCCACGCTTTGGCTTCCGCCCACGGAAACGGAGCGGGACCCGCCCACGTCGGTGCTTTCGTTGGCGCCCACGGAAACCGATTTGGCGGCGGCCACTTCTTCGGATTTGACGCCGCCCACCGTCTGGTTCAGGGCCGCGCCCACGCTGATCTGGTAGGCGGCCCCGATGGTCAGCGCGCTGGCCACGCCGATGGTTTCGGTCTTGTTGGCCCCGATGGTGACGATCCGGTTGGCCCCCACCGCGAGGGTCATGTTCGTGCCCACGTTTTCCGTGTGGGAGGCGCCCACCGACAGGGTTTTGGCCGCGCCGATGGTCTCGGAATGGTTGCTGCCCACGCCGATGGTTTTGTTCGCCCCGATGGTTTCGCTCTGGTCGTTGCCCACGCTTTTGGCGCGGTCGTTGCCCACAAAGAGGGTTTCGTCCCGGCCAACGGTCTGGTTTTTGTCGTTTTCGATGACGATGGACCAGTCCTTCTGCCCGTGGAGATAGATTTCCTCCTCGCCTTTTTTGTCTTCGAACCGAAACTCGTTGTAGCCGCCGCCCCCGAGGCTGGAATTGGACTTGAGGGTGGATTTGGTCTTTTCCCCCGGCAGAGGATAGGGCGGCTGGTTCTGGCCGTGGTAGACGCGGCCGGTGACGATGGGGCGGTCCGGATCGCCCTCCAGGAAATCGACGATGACCTCGTGGCCGATGCGCGGGATGTACATCGCCCCCCAGCTGGCCCCGGCCCAGCCCTGGCTGACCCGAATCCAGCAGGAGGAATTTTCGTCCCGCTTCCCCTCCCGGTCCCAGTGGAACTGCACCTTCACCCGGCCGTGCTCGTCGGTATGGATTTCCTCCCCGGCGGGACCGGTGACGATGGCCGTCTGGCTGCCTCGAACCGTCGGCTTGGGGGTTTGCCGAAGCGGCCGGAACGGCACGTCGTGGGGCACACAGACGAAGCGGTTGGAATAGGACATGTCGTCGCCGGTTCCCCGGGTGACCGGCGTGTCTCCGGTGGGAACCAGTTCGTGGACCACATGGGTCAGAAGGAGCGCCTTGTTCAGGTCGCTTCGGTAAAAGCCGGACAGGGTGAACCGATGGCCGCTGACGAGGCTTCGCGCGTCGCTGGTTCCGCCGATCTCCAGCACCCGGGCCTCCTCGGCCTCCATCTGGATGGCGGAAAGGCGCTCGCCCTCCCCCACCTTGCCGTAGCCGCCGGGATAGTCGTAAATCTCCCGCTCCCCGGGCCCCGGGCTTTCCCGGGCCGCCGTGCCCACCTGAAGCGGGGTGGTGGGCACTTCGAAATTGTAGTCGTTCAGGCTCACCTTCCCCGGCTGGATGAGTTGCCGAACGGAAAGGCCCTGGATCACGTCCTCCTCCATCCAGCCGCCGCCGGTGGTCTGGTAGCGAACCTTGTCCTGCCCCGGGCAGGGCGGATTTTCGTCCGGATTGTCCGCCATCACCAGGACGTGTTTCCCTTTTTCGTGGGCGAAAAAGTAGAAAATCCCTTCGGATTCCAGCAACCGGGAAATGAAGTTGAAATCGGTCTCCCGATACTGGACGCAGTAGGTGCGGGGCTCGTAGGAACCGCGCAGGCGGAATTCGTAGTCGGAAAAGCCGGCCTCGCCAAAAATCTTGCTGACGATGTCGGGAACGGAAAGTTCCTGGAAAATCCGGGAATCGGCGGTGCGGGTCAACAGCCAGGGCCAGGGGACCAGGGTGGCGGTGTAGAAGGCGACGCGAGTGTCGCTGGCCTCCGCCGTTCCGGCCCCTCCGCCGCGGCCTTGCGCGAATTCGCCGACGATGCCGTTGAAAAACCGCCGGCTTCCTTCCGCCAGGCCGAGGGCAATGGTGACGTTTTTCCCGATGATGTCGGTAAACGGGATGGAATGGTTTTCCGAGAAGAGTTCCGCCTCGAAACGAAACAGCCGGGATATGGCCTCCTCTCCCCGAAAGGCGGAGAGCAGCAAAACGTCCTTGCCCAGCGGCGTTTCGATGGTGGCGACGCGTTCTTCCTGGGAATACTGACTCATGGCCGTTCACCTTTCCAGGCCGAAACCTTGCGGCGGGCGGTCGAGGGGCGCGGGCGCTTTGGCAAGCGAGAAACCGGCGGACGGGAGCGAAGGGTGAAACCTCGCTGGAAAAAGCCGGTGCGGCGTGGTACGTCCTCTAAATCATTACTCCCGCTCGACCGGGGTGTCAACACCGACGAGGAGGCCCGCCATGGCCCAGACGTTTCTTGAATTTTCCGATCCCGACGACTACGCCCGGCTCCGGGAGGCCCTTGCCTCCGCCGGTTTTTCCGCCCAGGGCGTGCTGGATGCGCTGGGCGTCGCCGAAATTCACGGCATTCGCCGAACCGACCCCGGCCTCCTGTTGCGCCGAACCGGCGCGGGGCGACCCGTGGACACGCTGATCCGCCTGTTTCTCATGGACCGGTCGGTTCCGGTGGACGCCGTCGTGAAGGCCCTGGACCCGTTTCCCGTCCCGCCGCTGGTGGATGTCGGGATTCTGACCCGGGAGGCGGGCGAGGTTCGCTCGGCCCTTCGCCTGCAACCGTTCACCCGGTTGATCCTGGCCCATGATTCTCCCGCTCTGATCCGCACGCCCGAAGCGGAAAACTACGTGATGGGCGTGGCCCGGAGCAGCCTGGCCCTGGCCAACTTCACCATTCGGCGGCCGGTCGACCGGGTGCTGGACCTGGGCTGCGGCTGCGGGGTTCAGGGCTTGCTCGCCGCCGAGGACGCCCGGGAAGTGGTCGGCGTGGACCGCAATCCCCGCGCCATCGCCTTCTCCCGGTTCAACGCCCGGCTCAACGACATTTCCCATGCCGACTTCCGGGAAGGCGATCTCTTCGAACCGGCGGCCGACGAAACCTTCGATCGGATCGTCGGCAACCCGCCTTTCGTCATCTCGCCGGAAAACCGGTTCCGCTTCCGTGACGGGGGCATGACCGGAGACCATTTCTGCGAGCGGATCATCCGGCAGGTCCCCGATTATCTGGCCCCCGGCGGCATGGCCCAGTTTTTGATCAACTGGGCGGAATTTTCCGCCGGCGACTGGCGGGACCGGATTCGCGGCTGGTGCATGGACAACGGCTGCGACGTCTGGGTGTTGCGCACCGATTCCACCGACCCGGAAAATTACGCCCACACCTGGCTGAAGCAGACCGACCGGGACGATCCCGAAGGGATGGAGCGCCGCCTGTCGGAATGGATCGCCTATTTCGAGTCCCACAAGATCACCTCCATCGGCTTCGGCGGAATCACCCTGCGGCGCCGCGACGGGGCCGAAAACTGGTTCCGGGCCGACGAAGTTCCGGAAAAAATGCGCGGTCCCTGCGGCGAGGCGGTGCTGGGAGTGCTGGACCGCCAGGATTTCCTGGTGGCGACCGACGACGCCGGCTTGCTCAAGGCGTCTTTTCAGGTTTCTCCCGCCGTTCGACTGGACCGTACCTCCGCGCCCGGGGACGGCGACTGGGTGGATGAAACGTTTCGCCTCCGGCTGTCCGAGGGCTTCCAGTTCACGGGAAACGCCGATCCGTTCATCGCCCGGCTGGCGGTCCGCTGCGACGGGGCGACTGCCCTGGAAACCCTGGTGACCGAGATGGCGGGCCAGATCAACGAGCCGGTGGAGAAGCTATCCGGACCCATTTGCGGCATCGTCCGGGAGATGGTGGCCAAGGGGTTTCTTTTGCCCAAGGCGCGTTAAATCGTTCCTGTCCCGGTTTGGCAATCTGCGCGGAAGCCGGTCCTATCGCAACGCTCCCAGGTTCCGAATATTTATGCGATTCGCGTGAAAGAACGTACCGCTTATGCCGCCAGGGGATGAATCCCCTGGCTCATCCCTGAAAAGCACCCTAAAGGGCGCTCCTCTTGGTTGAATCCAAAAGAAATGGGGAGCCCGCTTTAGCGGGCTTTTTCCGGGTCAGCCGGAGGATTAATCCTCCGGCGCACCGTCCGAATCGAATTTGGATTTTCGCACATCGCCGTACCCAAATCCCCTACCCCACCGATCCCACCACCGGCGCCGCGATGGATTGAAACCGGGCCAGCCGAATCCGGTCCTGGTGCTTGAGGGAAAGCAGCGGCATGAACCCGGCCTTCAGGATTCGGGTTGCGGCCCGTTCGGTCAGGTAGACTTCGGCGGTCGGCGTGGCGACGCTTTCGCCGTCCCGTTGGTAGACGAAGACCGGCAGGCCGTCGATGTCCAGCACTTCGCCGGGGCGAAATCCCCAGCCGCTCCGGCGAAAGGCGTCGCACAGCAGCTTTGCGCAGGCCAGACCCGGATGGCCCCAAAGGTGATCTTCGTGCCGTGGCGGGTTGGCCATTTCCTCGAAATCCGATAGTTCGTCCACCGGGTCGGTTTTCGCGCCGTAGGGCAGGCGGAGGAGGAACCGGAGGAGCGCCAATCCCAGGTAGCCGGCGTCGTCCCGCGCACGGAGTTCGTTCCATCCCTGCGGTTCCGGAAAATCGGCCCAATCGTCGGGATCGGGCGTGTCCGCCAATCGCCCGCAGCCGACCCAGGCGTCGGTCGCGCCGGTGATGAACGGCGTTCCGGCGGCGGCCGCTTCCTCCGCGAGATGCGCTAGAATGGAAACGTCGTCGTCGGTCGGATGGAAGAAATGGAGCGCGGTCACGGCGGTCCAGTGCGGTTCGCCGGGTTCGGGCCGGAACAGGGCCTTGGCCGTTTCGGGTTCGTCGATTTCCTCCCGGCTCAGGTCGAGGACGTGGATTTGGAAATCGGCATCCGTTTCCACGTTTCGGACCAGCCATCGCAATCCCCGCCAGACCGATTCCAGCGCCTGAAATTCCGGATGGTGAAGCAGTCGGCGAAGCAGCTCGCCCAAACGGGCTTCCCGGTTCCCTTGGAGAAGCGTCTCCCGTGGATCGGGTTTCGCCACGCGATGGGGCGCGACGATGGATTCCATCACTTCGTTGGGAAGCGGTTTCGGGGGCGGCGGTTTCCGGGTCTCGCTCTTTTGACCGCCTTCCGATGCGTCGAGGATTTGGTCCAACAAGCCCGCTTCGGTGGCGGGCGGCGCCTCCGTTTGCGAAGATGGCGGGTCTTCTATGGCGACTTCCTGGGTCGCCGTTTCCTCCGCGGATTTGGGCGGCGCTTCCGTTTCCACCGATCGCAGCGCGTCCCCGTGTTGATCCAGCCATTTCTCCAGCGGATCGAGGAGCGGGTCCGGGTGGAAATCGTCCATTTCCCGGAAACGCAGTTGAACGGGCGGCGCTCCCGACGAGATCTCCAGGGACAGTTCCGGCGCGAGCCGTTCCAGCAAGTCCTCCAGGTTGTCCCGGTCCACCAAACGCGGACGGCGGAGTTCCAGCGGCTTCCGAGGCGACCGGCCCATCAGATCGGCGGCGACCAGAACGCGAAACGGCGCGGCGGGTTCGGCCGAACGGGATTCCGGTCGGGGTCCCACATGGATTTGGATCTCGCCTTGCTTGCTGTTTTCCGCCATGGAAACCTCTGTGGTTTATGGGGTCTCGTATTGCCACGTTCCGTCGGTAAAGTACCCGAGCCGGTCTTCCCGGCCGCGCCCGGGGTCGGAAAGACCGGTTTTAAAAATGGAATCACACGAGGGTCGTCGGAAAGCTGGTCTGGATCTGAAGAAGACTCCCAACAAATTTCTCGCAGATCACCATGCCCGCCGTGGCCCGTTTGAAATTCTCATTGGCGCTCAGGTCCGTATGGTTGGTCGTCTCCACCTTGCAGGAATGGTAGTTTCCATTGGTAAGGTTGGCTCGGATTGTCGCCCGTTTCTGTGTTCCGTTGTCGATCTTTGCCAATTCGGTCTGGCCGGCGGCCGAATTGAGAATTTCCGTCGTAGCCCTCACCATGGTGTCGAAATCCTTGTAGGCGGATGTCTTCTTGGGATTGCCCGCAGTGAGAACTCGGGTTTTCATCGACAGAAAATCCGCGCCTCCATGTTCTTTGACCGCATGGGCCGGTTTTCGCTTGTTGGCGGGAACCGGGCTGAACTGGTTAACGTTCCCTTCCATGATCCGAAGCATACCGCGCACTTCCGTTTCCGTATATTGACGCGCAAAGGCCATGTTGCACCTCCATAATTCTATTCGATGTCAAACACGAATCCTTCCTCCCCCACCGAAACCTTCACCTCCTTTATGCCCTCCCCCTTCGCCATTCGCGTCAAAATTTCCTGGGACATCTCCGGCAGCAGGGTATTCGTCAGAATGTGGTCGATGTTTCGGGCGCCGCTGTCCACCTCGGTGCAGCGGGAGGCGATGGTTTCCACGATCTCGTCGTCGTAGACAAAGGTCACGTTTCGGTTTTCCCGCATCCGCCGGGCGATCCGGTCCAGCTTGAGGCGGACGATGGCCCGCATGTTTTCGTCGGTGATCGGGTAGTAGGGCACCACCTTGAGCCGACCCAGAAAGGCCGGCTTGAAATGCTTTTGCAGCTCCGGCCGCAACATTTCCGCCAGCGCCGGCGGGTCGGGCATGGTTTCGTCGTCGGCGCAGGATTTCATGATCAAATCGGTGCCCACGTTGGAGGTCAGAATGATCAGCGTGTTCTTGAAGTCGATGACCCGCCCTTCCCCGTCCTCCAGCCGCCCCTTGTCGAAGACCTGGTAAAACAGCTCGGCCACGTCCGGATGGGCTTTTTCGATTTCGTCCAACAGCACCACGCTGTAGGGCCGTCGCCGCACCGCTTCGGTCAGCACGCCGCCCTCGCCGAAGCCCACGTAGCCCGGAGGCGATCCCTTCAACCCGGAAACGGTGTGGGCCTCCTGGTATTCGGACATGTTGATGGTGATCAGGTTCTGCTCCCCGCCGTAGAGCAGCTCGGACAGCGCCAGGGCCGTCTCGGTCTTCCCGACGCCGGAGGGCCCCACCATCATGAACACGCCGGTGGGCTTGGACGGGTCCTCGATCCCGGCGTGGGCCGTCTGGATCACCTGGGCGATGGATGCCAGGGCATGGTCTTGGCCGATGATCCGCTTTTGCAGATTGTCCTTGAGCGCCATCACCGATTCGATTTCGTCGGCGAGCATTCGGCCGGTGGGAATGCCGGTCCAGGCGGAAACCACCTCGCTCACCGTGCTGCCGTCCACCGCGATGGAAAGAAGGGGGGCGTCCCCCTGGATTTCCGCCAGCTTCGCTTCCAGCTCCCGGTATTTCTCCTGCTGGCCGGGAAGATCGGGCGAAGGGGCCGCGTCCGCATCCGCTCCATCGTAAATCGTCTGGCGCAGTTCCAGCAGCTCGCGGGCCACGCCCATCTCTTCTTCCAGCCGTTTTTCCAGGACCGAAAGCCGTTCCCGCACCTCCCGGTCCCGGCTTTCCAGAGCCGCCATTCGCTCGCCGTGGTCCCGGCCGGTGAGGGATTCCCGCTTCAGCCGCTTCATTTCCCGTTCGATCTGGCCCAGATCGCGAACGGCCGCCTCCATGGCCGGGGGACTGGCCTGAAGGCCGATGGCCACCCGGGCGCAGGCGGTGTCCAGTACGCTGACCGCCTTGTCCGGAAGCTGACGGCCGCTGATGTAGCGATGGGAGAGACGCACCGCGTCCAGAATGGCGTCGTCGGTGATCATCACCCGGTGGTGTTGCTCCAAAAACGGCGCGATGGCCCGCATCATCACCATTGCCCGCGCCTCGTCGGGCTCGTCGATTTTGACCACCTGGAACCGCCGGGCCAGGGCCGCGTCCTTCTCGAAATACTTTTTGTACTCGGACCAGGTGGTGGCCGCGATGGTTCGCAGCTCGCCCCGGGCCAACGCCGGTTTCAGCAGATTGGCCGCGTCCCCCGCGCCCTGGGCGCCGCCCGCGCCGATGAGGGTGTGGGCTTCGTCGATGAAAAGGATGATCGGCGCCGGCGAGGCCTTTACCTCGTCGATGACCGATTTGAGCCGCTTTTCGAATTCGCCCTTGATCCCGGCCCCGGCCTGGAGCAGGCCCAGGTCCAGCACGTGGAGCGCGATGTTTTTCAGCGGTTCCGGCACGTCCCCTTCGGCGATCCGCAGCGCGAAGCCTTCCACCACCGCCGTCTTGCCCACGCCCGCCTCCCCGGTGAGGATCGGGTTGTTCTGCCGCCGGCGGATGAGGATGTCGATCATCTGGCGGATTTCGTCGTCCCGGCCCAGCACCGGGTCGATCTCGCCGCTTTGGGCCCGTTCGGTCAGGTTGATGGTGAACTGGTCCAGGGCCCGATCGCCCGCCGGTTTCCCCGCCGCCGCTCGTCCGTCTCCGCCTTTTCCCGGGGCGGCCCGGGTGGCTCCGGCCTGCTTGGCTTCCTCGGAATCCTTGGTGAGATCGTGAAAATTGCCTTGGAGGATTTCGACCGAAATTTTGCGCAGATCGGGGGCGCTCTCCTTGACCATGCGGGATGTTTCCGCGTTGTCCAACAGCCCCAGCAATATGTGGCCGGATCGGACGCCGGCCGCGCCGAATTCCACCGAGGCCAGCAGCCAGGCCTCCCGCACCATCGCCGGGATTCGCGGGGAGAGCGCCGGGGTTCGGCTGTTGCCGCTTTTGAAGGATTCCATGGCCCGGCCCAGATCGGCAATCACCCGGTCGGAATCGATTTCGAAATGGCGCAAAATCCGATGGACGTCGGTGTTTTCGCTTTCCAGCAGACGCACCAGGAAATGTTCCACGTCCACCTCGTAGTGGGTCTGGGACAGACAGAGACCGGCCGCCGATTCCAGGGCCTTGCGGGTGACGGGATTCAGCTTTTCAATCAGCGCCTTCAAATTGGTCTGGGCCATGGCGGGGCCTCCTTATGCGTTCGCGATCGGCGGGTGAGATTCCGGGATGTTTGTTCGTTAAATTTTGTAAAATTGAAAAAGGTATCCCTTTGTAGGGGCGCTGCTTGCCGCGCCCCGGTCACTACGAGACTGGGCAATGGATTCCAATCGGATTCCCTTCGTGAAGAATGCCGCTTCATGTATCCTGGTTTATCCACCGATTTTCTCCACGAACCGGGGCGCGGCAAGCAGCGCCCCTACCATTCGTATGCCATTATGATCCTGAGAATCCTTCAAATCCTAAAATCCCAGTTCAGATTCCCAGAAAATCCTTTCGCTTTACGGTTCCGGCGACTGAAAGGTCACGTACGGGTTTTCGTCCATCATCAGGTTCGGGTGGCGGGACCATCCCGCCCAGCCCAACCGGACCGCGCCCGCTTCCGGGGTGGGCGCCCCGAGGATGGGCGGCGGCGTCTCCTCCACCCGCAGGTGAACGCGGATTTCGAACTCGAACTCCACGCCCACCATGTAGCGCACCAAGGCGAAGATGGGCCGGAGCATGTCGCCGTCCGGCAGGAACCGGAGGAAACCGGCGTAGCCCATGGGGCCCAGGTGAACCCGAAACCGGGTCTGGCGCTCCCAGACGAAGCTGCCGCAGACCGTCTCCTCCCCCAGCCGGGCGTTGGCCATGCCCACCTGGGTCTGGTCCTCGGGCGCCAGGGGCAGCCGCCGTTCGATGAACTGCTCCACCCGGGCGTCGGTTCCGGCCAAGTAGGCCACCGCGCCCTCGATGGCGGCGGCGGAGGCGACCGTTCGGGAGAGGTGGCCGGTGCAGTAGGTCAACGCTTCCGCCGGCAGGCCGATCATGGGCAGCAGCCCCGGCGTTCCCAGCCCGATGAGGCTCAGCAGATGGCGGGAGAGCCGGTCGCCGCCCCCGGCGCGGTAGCTGTCCGGAAAGCGGTATTTCTTCCAGGCCAGGTAAAAGAGCGTGATGAGCCGGTGGTGAAACAGGTCCAGAAAGTCGGTGAACACCCGGTCGCCCCGGCGGCTTTTCTTCCGGGCCAGCTCGTTGTACCAGTCGGGCAGAACGCCGGACGGCCCGATCAATCCCAGAAAGGCCACCGACAGTTCCGGGGGACCGCCCCGTTCCGACTCCGCCAGCCCATCGATCTCGTTGGGCGGGAAGGCGAAGCCGGGCCGCACCCGAAACCGAACCGGCTCTTCCGACGGACGAAGGGTTTCGCCCAGGGGCTTGGCCCGTCCGTCGAAGGTTTCCAGCAGCCGCACCGCCCGGAAAAAGGAGAAGCGGTAGAACTCCCGAAAGAGCCGGTCCCTTAAACCAGGACCTGGGTTCCGCTCCGGGGCGGCCATCGCTTGCGAATCCCTTCCCGCCCCACCGTCCGAAGCACGGTCTGGACGAAGGCGTTGACGGAAACGTACTGGGCCAAAAACCGCTCCAGCACGCCGGCGAAGAGAAAGAGCCCCGCGCCCACGAATTTGTCCTCGTCCAGGGTCAGCGTCACCTCCACGCCCCGAACAAAGGCGTTGCCCAAGCGTCGGGTGACGTGCCGGGATTCGACGCCGGCGATTCCGTCGATCTGCTGCCGGGTGGAGGGCGACTGGTCGAAATCGTAGACCCGCAGCAGCTCCCGGAAGGCGTCGGTCCCCTCTTCCACCACCGACATGTAGTTCAGCGAGAGGTGCGACACCAGCCGCCATTGCAAGGCGCCGGAAAGGCCCGGCCGCCGGGTGGGCGTGGGCCGGATCACCGTCTGGATTCCGGCCACCGGCGCGGCCAGCTCCATGGTAAAGTCGGAGTGGACGGCGGTCCCCTTTTCCTCGGCGTCTTCCCCCTCGGCGGACGTTCCCGGCGACGGCGCGCCGGATCGGCCTCTTCCCCAAGGCAGGCGGGCCGGCAGGTCGCGGTTGGTGCAGGTGCAGTGGACCGTCACCACGTCCACGCCGGGGTCGGCGGGGGCCAGCTCCAAATCGGTGAAGGAGAGGAAAACATCGGTGCCCTTGTCGTTGGCCCGGCCGGAGGCCCGGCGGGTCTGGTGCCAGTAGGCGCCCCGGGTGTTGTCCCCTTCCAAATGATGGCGGACGGAGTAGAACGGCCGGTAGTCCATGGTTTCGTCCAGCCGGTTTTCCGCCGTGGCGGTCACCCGGTCCACGCTGAAGATTTCGGTGGCGTTGGGACGCCGGATGTCGGGGATGAGCGGATATTCCGTTCTTTCCCGGCTGACCCGGATGGGCTCCGCGATTCGCCGGAACAGGTTCACCGCCGGCGCGGCGTGAAGGCGGAAGTTTTCCGGCCCGACCACCTGATTGGCTCCGGCGGCCCGGTCCAGGTAAAACCAAATGTCCAGGGTTTCCCCGGCGTCCCGGCCCTTCAATCCATCCAGCCCGGTCAGGTCCAGAAAACGGAATCGCTCCGGGAAGGTGAAATACTCGTTCAGCAGCCGATAGCCGGGAAAACTCCGTCTTGGCTGGGGCAGCATGGCCTCCCCAGGTTCGAAGCCCACCGGCCGGACGGCGTCTTCCCGCAACACGCCCTTGGCGTTTCCCGATTCCCATTCAATGCGCCGGACCCGGTTGAGCAGGAATTCGTAAAGCGGATAGACCTGCTGGGGCTGGCCGTTGAGGAAAATGCGCAGCGATTTCCATCCGAGCTTGGAAAACGGGGTTTTGTTGTGGGTCCGAAGCCGGAGCCGCAGGGCGCCCATGGCGCCCGCCACCGCCCGGGGCGGGTCTCGGTATTCCGCTTCCGAAACGGATACGGGCCAAAGGTCCACCGGCTGGCGCGTCTCAAATTGGCACCGCTCCTCGCCGTGCTTTCGAAACAGCGGCGTGCCCGCCGGAATGGTGTAGCCCGAGGGCGTCAAGTTTTTAAAGAGCGGGACGAATTCCACGATGCTCATGGACGGAATCGGCCGCACGTAGTGCGGATAGACGATCTGGAACAGCGACTCGGTGATTTCCGGAAAATCGTCGTCCAGCTTTTTGTGAATTCGCCCGGCCAGGAAGGCGAAGGCTTCGATCAACCGCTCCGTGTGCGGGTCCGGGGAGTGATCGGCCTCCAGTTGCAGACGACCCGCCACGGTGGGATACTTCCGGGCGTACTCCGCGCCCATCCCCCGCAGAAAGGTCAGCTCGCGCTCGAAATATTCAAACAGCGGATCGTCCATAAAACCTCGTCAAAACCTCGTCGCCAATTTCCAACCGATTAATGGCTTGGTACTCCCATCCCGGTGTAGGGGCGCCGCTTGCCGCGCCCCGGTGCGTGAAGAACGAATGCCAATAAACCTGGATCCATCCAGCGGGCTCTTTCCTCCACGCCGCTCTCCTTCTCTTGAATGATATTCCCCTGCCCGCCGGGACCGGGGCGCGGCAAGCAGCGCCCCTACCATTCGGTCTTGGTCACCCCGACACCTTCGCCTCGCCCCGGTTCAAATCGATCACCGTGTGGAACAGGACCGGTTCTTCGTAGGGTTCCACCACCAGCACGGCGGAAATGCGAAATTTGAGACGGCCCCGCAAGCCGTCCTGGTCTTCCACCCGCACCGTCACGTTTTCCAACCGAGGTTCGAACAGGCGGATGGTTTCCTCCACCTCCTGCTGCAATCGCACCCGGGCGAACGGACTTTTCGGGTTTCGTGCGGAGAAATCGGGGAGGCCGTACCGGTAAAAGGATTTTTGAATTTCCGGATAGGCGTCCGGCGGTTCCACGATGCGGCGGCGGGTGTTGAGCAGGTTTTCCAAATCGCGAATGACCCAGCGCCGCACCTGGCTGAAACCCGGCTGGGCCGACTCGTGGTCGTCGGCCACGAGCCGGTCCAGCACCGAGTACCGCAATGCTTCGGGTTGTTTCCCCATCTACCCATCCCCGACCGGCCCAAACCGGATCATCCGCCCTTGTTGCCGTGGAGATCCCAATTGGCGGAAACGTTGCCCTTGGCCTTGCCGGTCTTGTGGTCGGTCTCCGTATAGGTCCAGGTGATCTTGCCGTAGGCGAAGGAAACCTCCTCCAGCGGCAACGACTCCTCGCCACTGGCGGAGCCGCCGGGGCGGACCGACGTGACGATGACGTCCTCCAGCTTCCATTCCATGTACTTCTGCTTGTCGCCGCCGGCTCGGCAAAGCTCAACGGTGATCTCCTTGATGTGATCGCCGTTGGAGCAGAACAGGTTCAGCTTCGGAGAGGCTTTGTCCAGGGCATGGATCACGCTGAAATCGCTGTGATCCGTCCGCTGGGACGAACGGCTGCCGCCGCTGCTGACCGATCCGGACCGGGGCTGGCTCACTCCATGGCTGAAGGAAAGAATCTCGATCCAGTCCTTGTGCTTGTCGTCGGTCGATTCCCCCGGAATGCCTTCAATTTTAACAAATGCGTCAAAAGCCATCTTTCGGCCCTCCTCAAAAAGGTTGATCCAAAGTTGCCCGGGCGGGCGGGCGCCCGCCTCGGCGGGCTATCCCTTGGCCGGCGGCGGGAGTTCGGACACCAGGCGAAGGGAAATGGTGAGTTCGTCGAGCTGATAATGGGGTTTCAAAAAGGCCACGGCCCGGTAGGCGCCGGGCTTTCCGGGCTGCTCGGCCACCTCGACCCGGGCTTCACGCAGCGGATACTTGGCCTTGGCCTCCTGACCGGCGTCGTCGTCCAGCAGCACGTAGTTGCTGATCCACCGGTTCAGGAAATCTTCCGCGTTCTTCCGGGTCATGAAGCTGCCCACCTTGTCCCGCATGATGGACTTGAGGTAGTGGGCGAAGCGCGACACCGCCAGAATGTATTGGAGCTGGGAGGAGAGGCGCGCGTTGGCGTTGGCGAAGTCGGTGTCGTAGACCTTGGGCTTGTTGGCGGTCTGGGTGCTGAAAAAGGCGGCGTAGTCGGTGCCCTTGCAGTGGACCAGCGGCACGAAGCCCAGGTCGGCCAGCTCCTTTTCCCGCCGGTCGGTGATGGCCACCTCGGTGGGGCATTTCAGGGCCACCTCGCCGTCGTCGGTTTTGAAGGTGTGGGTGGGCAGTCCTTCCACAAGCCCGCCGCCCTCCACGCCGCGAATGGCGGCTGTCCAGCCGTACTTGGCGAAGGCGTCGGTCAGCCGGGTGCCCAGAGCGTAGGCGGCGTTGCCCCACAGATACTTGCCATGGTCCAGCCCGCTCACGTCTTCCTCGAAGTTGAAGGCCTCCACCGGCTTGGTGGCCTGGCCGTAGGGAAGACGCATGAGGATGTGGGGAACCGCCAGGGCCACGTAGCGGGAATCCTCCGACTCCCGAAAGGACTTCCACTTGGCGTATTCCACGCTCTGAAAAATTTTCGCCATATCCCGGGGCTGGCCGATGTCGGTAAAGCTTTCCAGGTTGAACAGCCCGGGATCGGCGGCGGAAATGAAGGGGGCGTGGGCCGCCGCGGCGACGTGGGACAGCTCCTCCAACAGCGACATGTCCTGGGGATGGTTGGAAAATTCGTAATCCCCGATCAGCGCGCCATAGGAGGCGCCGCCGAACATGCCGAATTCTTCCTCGTAGATTTTCTTGAACAAGGCCGACTGGTCGAATTCGCTGGCCCGCTCGAAATCTTTCACCAAGTCCTTCTTGGAGATGTTCATCACCCGGATTTTCATCCGCTCGCTGGTTTCGGAATTGTACACCAGGTAGCTCAACCCCCGCCAGGAGGCCTCCAGCTTCTGGAAGTCGGGATGATGCATGACCTCGTTGAGCTGGTCGGAGATCAGCTTGTCGATCTGGGCGATTCGGGCGTTGATGGTGGCTTCCGCGCTTTTGGAGGCCACCATGGATCCCTCCGCCACCTGGCGGACAAACTCGCTAATGATGTCGGTGGCTCGTTCCCGCTGGCTTTCCTCGCGGACCATCCGGCCTTTTTCCAGAATTTCATCCAGCAGGCTGGGTTCCGGCGCGGATTCGGTTTCTTCGGTGGCCGCCGGGGCGGCTTCGGTCTGCTGCTCGGCCATGTGTCCCCTCCTATCGATCGGAATCGGTCGCGGAAGCGTCCTCCGTTCCCGCGCCGGTTTGCGTTTTCAGCTTCTCCAGGGATTCGCTGTTGGAGAGGACGTCCTGGAGAAGCTCGTCCAGCCGGTCGTTGCCGTCCAGACGGCTCAACAGTTCGGAGAGCCGCTCGCGGGTTTCCACCAGTTTTCGCAGCGGCTCAATCTGTCCGGCCACCGCTTCCGGCGAGAAATCCTCCATGGATTTAAACTTGAGTTCCACCGCGAGCTGGCTGTCGTCGTCGGTGAGCTTGTTGTCCACCCGAAAGGCGGCGCGGGGCTTCATTCCGGCGAGGACGTTGTCGAAATTGTCTCGGTCGATCTCGATAAATTTCCGATCCTTGGGCTTGGGCAGCGGCTCCTCGGGCTTACCGCTGAGGTCGGAGAGGACGCCGACCACGAAGGGGATCTCCTTCATTTCGATGGCGTCGCCGATCTCCACGTCGTAGGTGATCTGAACCCGGGGCGACCGGACGCGGTCCAAGGTATGCTGGCGGCTTTCTCTGGCCATGGGGAATTCTCCTTTCCGGTCGGGCGGCGATTGGATTTCAAATACCAAGGGCGTATGCGATACGCCCCTACAAACCGGTATGGCGTTTAGATCCAATACCGTTCATTTCGGCGAAAAATGGTAGGGGCGAATCGAATTCGCCCTTTGGCAATCAGGCACATTTGTCCATTGAAATTTCCAAAGTGATCGGCATTGCGTTTATACCCGGTAGCCGATGGCCCGGGTCACGTCGGTGGTGCAAAGTTTCCGAAGCAGCTCCGCCGCCTTGTATTCGTCGTCGCTGGTGGGCTCGCCGGCGGTCAGGCATTTGTAGAGCGTCTCGTAAAGATCGGCGATCCACAGCGGCGATTCCCACCGTTCCAGCGCCAGCTCTTCCACCAGGGCGTGCAGCTCCTCGGCGATGGGCCGAGCCAGATCGGGCCGTTCCGCCTCCAGGCAGAGTTTGGCCATGAGCAACCGAAACCGGGTTCGGTCCCGCACCGACGGCGCGCCCTGGGCGTGGACCATGAGGATTTCCAGGGCGGAACGGATGCCGGATCGGTCCAGCGCGTCCGCCGCCGCCGCCCAAGCTTCGGCCTCGGCGGCGGCGGGCGGGGCAAGACGGTCGAACCGAAGGACCGGCCGGCCGGGGCCGGGAACGGTCGGTTCCGCCGGGGACGCGGGCGGAACGGGAGGGGCGATCCGGGGGCGTTCGCCCGTCTCGGAGGAAGGAGCCGGCGCGTCGGCTTCTCCGGCCGAAGGGGTTTTCGGTTCGCCGGACGCTTCCGCCTCGGGCTCGGGATCGGGCTCCTTTTCCCGCTTCTCGGCCAACAAGCGATTGGCCAGCCGCTGGATCTCTTTCAGACTGTTTCCCAGGTCCGAAAGCCGAGGCGCGTCCCGTTCAAACCGCTCGTCCACCAGTTGATCCAGGGCTTCAAAGGCCGCCTTTCCCGCCGCCACGTCCTCGGCCATCTTGGCGTAGAACGCTTTGCCGGTCTTCAGCACCGCCTTGTCGAATTCTTCCGGCGGGGTTTTCCCGTCCGCGATCATTTCCCGGCGGGCTTCGGGATTCCGGGCGTCGCCCTCGTAGCCCACATCCCGGGATTCCTGGTACTGGATGAAATTATAGCCGGCGGATTCCCGGGGGTCGGTCACCGGGACCTGGGACAGGGCGAAAGGCCCGTTGTTGTTTAAAAACTCCAGCCGGGCGGCGCGAAGCTCGAAGTCGTCTTCGTCCTCGATGACCGGGTGAAGCGTGTCCCAGAAGGTTTCCATCAAGTCCCGCACAAATTGGCAACCGGCGGCAAAGCCCTCGAAGCCTTCGGTGTAGGTCAGCCCTTCCGCCAGCCAGACGGCCACCTGAAGGTCTTTTCCTTTCTTCTCCAGAGCGCCCCGGGTCAGTTTCACCACTTCAAGCCAGTCCGAGGTTTTCAGCTCCTGCTGCCAATCGCCGCGGTCCAGCGGGTCGTCCGCCCGCCGGGCCTCTTTGATGGCGTCGGAAACCGGGTCGTAACGAAGGTCCTCCCCCGCCGGATTGTCTTCGGAAATCGGTTCCAGCAGCGGCGAAAGGTCAACCATCGTTTCGGGCCTCCGTCGCGGCGTCGTTTTCCGGCGCGCCGAAGGGGGTCACGTTCAGCTCCCGGATGTCCAGCAGGCCGACGTCCGCTCCGCCGATTTCGTAGACATGCGGCCCCAATCCTTTTACCAGCCCCGCGCCCAGCTCCGACCATTCGGTCCGCCGGGCGAGGCGGTGATCCGGCTCGCCCGAGGCGGTGGTTTCCGGATAGCCCACCGGGAGAAAGCAGTTGAGGGTCAGTCCTTCCCAAGTGGTGAGGGCCGCCGGGGCCCAGAGCAGATCCAGCAGATTGGCGGGCGGTTCCATCCGCAGTTCGCGAACCGCGCAAAAGGGCGCCCAGACGTATCGGCCATGGACGAAGGCTTCCAGCACGTGTCGCAGGCGATCGTCGGTATCGCGAAATCCGGAGAATTCGGTTCCGTTGACGGTTCCGGACAGCGGCGGCCGTCGTTCGTCCACCTCGGCCAGCCGGGCGGCGGCCGCGTCGGCGTCTCCGGATTGGAGGGCCTGAAGCACCCCCAGCAGCACCTCCGCAAACCCGGTGTCGGAGGAAAGGAAGCCCGGCCGTTCGCTCCCGGCCAGGACGGCGGCCCGCTCCTTTTCCGCCTGGATCAGTCCCCGGCAGGTTAGCAGGCTTTCGGCGGCGGCGGGGCTTTGGGTCGCGGCCATGTCCAGGTGGCGGTCGGCCTTGTCCCATTCGCCCAGGAACAGCAACACCCGGGCCAACAGGGAGCGCGCGCCGGCGTCGCCGGGACGGCTCTTGACCGCTTGGGTCAGTTGTTTTCGGGCTTCGTCCAGATTGCCCGATTGAATGCATTCCCGGGGCGTCATGGTCGTTGTTCCTCCAGGCGGGATGGGGGAGGAATTCGGCGGAAGCCGCCGAATGGGTTCGTCCGACGTCGGAGAGGCGGCGGATCGGACGAGGACTGAATCTCCTACAGTTTTTCCTGTACGCTTGACCAGATTAAGAATATTCATCGCGTCTGTCAATGGGGGAAATCCGGTGCGCAGAGGCGGGAAAAATCGGACTTCCGCAGGGGACGAAAGAGCACCGCCAGCCGGGGTTCCGATCCGCCCCCGGCGAAAACGGCGGCGGGCGGCTTCGTCGTGGATCGCTCCACCTTTCCGGTGGCGGCCATCAGACAGGCCAGCCGCGCATCGGGCTCGCCGGCGCACAAAGGGTACACCGCCATGCCATTTTCCGCGGCGCTCGGTTCCGGCGGTTCTCCATCCGGAAGGGCGGCCGCCTCCGCTTTCCATTTGTCCCATTTCGGCGCGGGCATGCGGAGTTCCGCCATTTCGGCTTTCAGGTCCGGAACGGTTCGGAACGCCCGTCCGGGAAAATATTCCAGCCGTCGCCAGACCTCTTCCAGCGCCAGTGGCAATAATGTCCAGGATTTCTCCCATCCCTTGTAGGGCCCGGTTCCCAGAACCGCGAAGGGAAAGGGACGCCCCACCCGATCGCCGCTGCCGGCCAGCAGCCCGCAAACCAGCTCCCCGGACGCGCCCGAAGCGAAAAAGCGCCAGGAATACCGTTCCGCGCAATGCTCCCGGCCGGGAAAGCCGGCGGCCACCCATTGGCCGAAGGCCGAAAGCACCGGGTCTTCGGGGCCGATCCGGAGGTAGTCGGCGGCCACCGGGTGCTTCCCGAAGGCCGCCCATCGCCAGGGCTTCCGTTTCAGCCGCCCCAGCATCGGGTGATCCTTTCGGGGGCCTGTCCGGGCGTGGGGCCGGTTTCATGGCCGGCCGCCCCGGAGACCTCGCCGCTCAGTTTGTAGAAGACGTTGATGTGGGTGATCCCCATCCGTTCCAGGGCGGCGGCGTGGCCGGGAAAGTCGCCGGTCGTGAACCGCCGGACCCCGTCCCGGAAGGTCCGGACGAAACTCCGGAAGGGCAGTTCCCCGCCGAATCGATAGGTCATTTCCCGGGTGCCCACTTCGATGGCAATGCTCACCTCGGAGCAGGTTTCCGGCCGCCAGACGAAGGTGCGGTCCACCGGAAAGTTGAGATTCTCCAGCGCCTGGTCGCCGTCGTCGCACCGAAGACGGAGGATCGTGGCCCTGGGCCGCACCTGGGCCTCGGGGTTCACGTCCGCGCCGGAGCCCTGGACGTTGACCCGATACAGATCCTTCTGATCCCGTGCCCGCCTTCGCTGGGCCTGTTCCACGGCCAGGGCGTTTACGCCCGAGAAAAATCCGCCCGCGAAGTCCAATTTGTCGCCGAAGGCTTCCCGGGGGAAATAGCCGCCCCCGGCCCGCCGACTGACAAAGGGACCGGCCGATCCCTGGAGAAAGGCGTCCACCACCGCCGGTTCCGGATTGCGCCGAAACTCGAACAAGGCCCCGCTTTCCCACTCCCGCTGAAGCTGGCAGGCCGCCTCGTTGCGGAAGAAGTTCCACAGAAATTCCCTAGGTCCGCGAAGGATGGGCCAAAAGGCGCTTTCGGGGTTCCCGGTGGACGCCGCCATGCGGTCCACCGCGCCGGCCACGGCGTAGAAAGGCGAGGCCGAGGTGACCGGATCGTCGGCGAAAACTTCCCCCGCCATCCGGAACGCCTCCCGGCGGGAGGCGGACGCCTCGGCGATGACGGCCAGCCCTTCCAGGTAGGGCTTCAGATCCTTCTCCGCGTCCAGTCGCGTCTCCTCCTCGGAGCCGATTCGTTCCCGAACCCGCTCCGCGGCGTCCTGGCCCCGCTCCGCCGCGGTTTGTCCCCGTTCAAAGAGACTCGCCCCGCGTCCAAAGGCCCGCCGGAAGAAGCCGGTGGCCGCGGTCGCGCCGGCGGCGGACCCGCCCCCTTCGGCTTCCGCCAGATTCCGGCCGGCCCGCTGAAAGGCGTAGAGATGGGCCACCCAGGGCGGCGCGTCCTCTCGGTCGCGCACCGGTTCAATCTGTTCCGCCAATGTTCCCAGAAAGGCGAAATAGGGCCCGTCCGAGCCGCCGATCTCCCCGGCGATCCGGGCGTGGGGGGTCCGCTCCTCCCCCAGCCGTTCCCGGCCGGAGGGAAAGGCGACCACGAACTCGTTCCAGCCGGCCAAATAGTCCCGGTCGTACCGCTCCAGAAAGGCGGCGCGGGCCGCGGCGTATTCGCCCGCCGCCTCGCCCGGCAGGGCGCCGTCGATTTCTTCCAGAAAGGCCCGAACCGCCTCCCGACCCGGGAGCGTGTAGGCCGGGCGGACGCCTATTGGGGGACCGTCGAGACCCGGCTCGCCCCAGAAATCCGCCAGGGTGATCGGCTTCAGGTCGCCCCGGGTTTCCACCCATTCGGCGACCCAGCCCAGGTCGGGACGACGGCGGGTCAGGAGCGTCCGAAGCTCTTCCCGCAGCCGGGCCAGCTCGGGCCGCAGGCTCTCCCGTTCCGCGCCGCCCCAGAGCAGGTCGTAGCGGTACAGGCTGTTGAGAGGAACGTCCAGGGACGGTTCCAGCCGCGCGCCCGCCGTGCGGCTCACCGCCGAAAAGGGCGCTTCGGGCAGTTGGGCCAGTTCGTCGGGTTCGTCCCCGTCGATCCGGCCGTCCACCAGGTGAATCCGGCGCACCAAAAAGCGGACGTGCCGCCCCATCTCCTCCGCCGAAGCGCCGGGGGAAAAACGGTCCAGCCCCAAGGCCAGCTCCCGGTCGAACCGCTCCAGAAACCGTGAGCGAAACAGGCGGCTGAAATGGGCTTTGAGCCGGTCCTCGATCTCCATGCTCTGGTTCAGGCCGAAGCGCGGGATGAACCAGCGCCGGTTGTGGGCCTCCACCCCCAGAATCCCGACGCGGAACTCCTCCATGGTCCGCAACTCCTCCGGCCCCATCCGCGTGGCCGCTTCCAGGGAGGGGGGCGGGGGCACGTCCCGCAACGCCTTGAGGTTGAGCACGAAGCTGTAGGAAAGCAGGCCGCAGAGAGCCAGGCCCAAGGCCACCCAAGAGGTGAGGCCCAGGTTCCGGGTCAGCCGGTTCCACTGGATGGCACGTTCCGTGAGGCCGAACAGCCGCCGATCCGCCGGCAGAATCCGGGCGAAGAAGTCTTTGAGAAAGAGGCCCCGGTTGGTGTCGGGCAGCACCTCCCCTTCCCCGATGAGGCCGAGGTTCCGGAGGAAATGGGAAAACGGCGCGCCCTCCTGCCGTCCGCTGCTGAAAAAAATGCCGCGCAGCAGCGGGGTTTCCAGATACTGGGTCTGCTTGAAGGCGGTGGCGACGAAAGACTTCAGGCCGGGCGTCAGCCGTTCAAACTCCTCGGGGAAGAGCAGCAGCTCCGCCTCGGCGGTCTGCACCCCCGGCCGGCCGATGAGCAGCAGCCGCAGCTCCCGGAGCCGGTCGCCGATGGCGGCCATGGCCCGGTTGAAGAAGGATTCCGCGCCCTTGTCCGGGGCCAGGTTGATCCGCCCGAAGGCCTGTTCCAGGCTGTCGTCGGGCAGGGCGTCGCAGAACTGGACCATCCCCTGAATCCGGTCCAGCTTGGTCACCAGCACGTAGACCGGGAACTTGGCCCCCAGCACCCGCATCAGCTCGTCGATCCGCGCCCGGATGATCTTGCCCTGCCGCTTCATCTCCTCCGGCGCGTCGTCTTGGCGCAGCTTGTCGGCGGACACGGTGACCACCAGGCCGTTGAGCGGCTCCCGCTTCCGATATTTGGCCAGCAGGCCCAGGAACCGTTGCCACTCCTCCCGGTCCCGCTCCTCGTCCACCGGCACGGCGAACCGGCCCGCCGTGTCGATGAGGATGGCGTCCTCGAAAAACCACCAGTCGCAGTTTCGGGTGCCCGACAGGCCGGGGGCCTGGGCGATCTCCCCGAAGACGGCGGACAGTCGGGCGCTGGAGATGGCGGTGGATTTGCCCGCCCCGCTCTCCCCCACGATCAGGTACCAGGGCAGCACGAAGAGCGGATTGCCCTGCTTTTTGAGCTGGCTGTTCCGCAGGGCGGTGATCGCCTCCTTCCACCGGTCCTGAAGCTCCTGGAGGTTGTCCCGGTCCTTGCCGGCCATGGTCTGGAGGAAGTCTTCGTCCTGATCGATGATCTGATCCACAAACTGCTGCTCCTGGTTCCGGCGCAGAAGTTTGCGGATGAACAGCCAGCCGACCCAAAGGCCCAGCAGCCCCAGCAGCACGAAAAAGCCGACCCACCAGGGCCAGCGCAGGTAGACCACCGCGCCGAAGACCAGGAGAATCCCCAGCAGGGCCAACAGCCCCAGCAGAAATATCTTGAAGATTTTCAGAATCAACCGGCGCATCAGACCCCTCCCGGCAGGATGGAACCGGCCACGTGGCTGAGGATGAAGTGATAAATGATGTAGAGCCCGACGAAGAGCGCCACCGGCCCGGCCAGAAAGCCCGCGGTGAACCAGGAGAACCGGCGCCGGCGGTAGACCGCGCCGTCCATTTCATCGGCCGTCTCGCCGGCGTAGGCGTCGGGGAAGAGCGTCTCCCGGGCCAGATTGGGCGCGCCCAGGGAGCCGCCCACCAGCAGCTTGAGGTTGGACGCCTTGACCTGATCCAGCAGCACCTCGTCGCCTTCCTCGCAGTGGCGGCCCTGAAAGCCCAGGGCCAGGCAGAGATAGTAGACCTCCCGCACGTCCCGCTGGTGCAGCCCCAGGGCGTTGAGCCGGTCGAAGAACAGCTCCCCGGCCTCGTTGGTCTTGTAATAGACGAGCTGAAGCTGTTCCCCCTGCCAGCGGCCCCGCTCCTTCCAATCGCTGCTCAGGATCATTTCGTCGATCCAGGCGAAGACGGCGAAACGGGCCAGCTCGTAGTCCTCCCGGTTGATCCCCTCCTGGTTGGCGCGGCGTTCGCTTTCGCCGATCATCCGGTGGATGTCGGCCTTGACCTGGTCGAAGGCGGGCTGCCGCTTGCCCACGTCCCGCATGAGGTAGGCCACGTAGGCGACGAGTTCCACGAAGCAGTCGCTGAGGCGCATGGCGTTATCCCTTTCCCACCACCATCAGTTCGGCCTTCAGATCGTCCGGCGCGTCTTCCCAGTAGAGGGCGACGTTCTTTCCCTTTTCCACCTGGACCCACCGGTCGCCGTGGTGATCGATCTGGAAATAGACCGCGTTGGAACGCCGGGGCAGCTCCTGGGGCGGAACCGGCAGATGTTCCAGCCTGACGCCGGGCAGGGCCCGGGCGATGAGCAGGGGCAGGGCCTCCCGCGCGCCCAGCTTGGCGGCCACTTCCAGGGATGAAAGCAGCGTCTTTCCGTCGGCGTCGGTTTCCAGCACCAGGTAAAACCGGTTTTTCCCTTCGAAAATTTTGGGCGGCAGGTCGGCGGCGAAATAGGTGCCGTCGTAAACCAGGGCGATCATGTATTCCGGCCCGGCGGTGATTTCGTCCAGCAGGCGGACGATGAGGGCCCGGGTTTCCGCGAAGCAGCGGTACAGGTTTTCGTGGCGGTAGGCCGGCAGCAGCTTTATTCCGTCCGCCGTTTCCCCCATGGCGGTGATCTCCTCGCTGAAGGTGGACAGCTCCGCCGCGATCTGGCGGAGGACGCCGTAGGCGTTCCAGGGATGGGCCTTGCCCGATTCCAGCAGATGGTGCAGGGCCGGGATGTAGCGGTTGAGGGAGCGCAGCGCCAGCAGGTAGACCATGTCCCGGGCCCCGAACTCGGCCGTGTGAATGCCCCGGCTTTTTTTGTAGGATTCCAACTGCCGGCCCCGGGAACCGATCTGATCCCGCACCTCCCGCAGCAGCAGCGAGAGCGGCTCGGAGGCGGCCACCGTGACGCAGGGCGGCGCGTAGGTTTCCGAGGGAACGATGGCGTCGGCGTCCCGTTCCAGCCGCAGCAGGGGCACCAGCGTGTAATCCCCCAGGTCCGGAACCTCGTGCTCCCAGAACAGCCGGAGGACGTAGTACAGCCTGGCCACGTCGGCCTCCGGCCCCTGGCGGTGGAGGTCCGGCACCGCCTCGGCGTCCGCCGCCGCCACGAAGCGGGTGGTAACGTCGGCGACCCGCTCCAGATCCGGCAGCACCGTCACGTTTTCCCCCAGGGGATTCCATTTGCGCAGACCGACGTAGACCGTCAGCGGCTTGTCGCCCTCGATCCAGCCTTCGTCGAAGGCGCGGGCGTCCAGGACGGCGTTGTCGGGAAAAGAAACGTAGGTGTGATCGGGGAAGATCAGCTCCGCCTTTTCGGGCCGTTCCACCGCCGTGCCGGACACCGGCGCGGGATGTTCCAGATGAATCACTCCCCAGAAGTGGGGCTGAAGCTGCCGGTGCAGCGGCGTCAGCAGACTTTCGGTGAATCGGTCGTCGAGCTGAAAGTGCTGGGGCTGGAGAAAGAGCCCCTGGTGCCAGTAAACGGGACGTGCCATGATCTTGCCTCCCGGGGGACGGGATGGAAACGCCGGAATCGGCGTCGCGGGTCGGGGATGGACGGGGCCGGGACGGTTCGGGTCAGGGCTTCACGGAAATCCGCTGAATTTGCTCCGCGCCGAATTGAATGTCCACGTTCATATCCGGAACGGTGGCCACCTGACGGGTGGAAAACATGCCCTCTTTTTCTTCCACCAATTTCACCGGGATTCGCTCCATCTTGAGAATGCGTTCTTTTTCCAGGGAGAAATAGCCGGCCACGAAGGCGATGAATTTGGCGCCTTCCATCCGGTCGTAGATGTAGGTGTTTTCCTCGCCGGGATGGACGGTCAAGGCCCGCGACCCGGCCACGCTTCCGGCCGAATAGCCGCAATCCCGGTCCAGAAGCTGGTACAGACCGTCCCGGTTGAAGGCGACCTGGTTGAGGTCGTTGGGGGTGCGCAACTGGTAAATGCAGACGTGGAGCGTCCGCGGATTTCCGTTGAATTGGTTGAGCTGGGGATCGGCATTGACGTGAACCCGGATGGCGTTTTCCTTGTAGGTGAAATCCGCGCCGTAGGGCCAGGCGGTCTGGCTGGGCGAGGGTTCGTCGCCGCCGGCGCAGCCGACCAGAAATAAGAAGGCAAGGCTCAGAATCAGGACCGGGTACCGGTTTTCGTTCACGTTCGACCTCCTTTTTCGGCGAATTGTTTTCGGATGTTGCGTTCGAATTCCCGAAGGAATTCCGCCATAAATTTCGGGGATTCCACCCAATCCCGACAGGCGCGATAGGTGGCTTCGAAGGCCCGGAACCGGTCGGCTTTTCCGAACGGCCCGAATTTGAGGTTGCCTTCGGCCTGGATGGCTTCGGGATCGAGCCGCTCCAGCAATGCGACGGCCTGGCGCTTGACTGCGGACTGGTAGGCGGTGTGGGAAACGGAAAAGGCCTCCTGAATCCGGTCAATCCGATCGTTAAGGGAGGGCGCCTCCCCTTCCCCGCTCATGTGCGCTCCCACGTAATGACGGATGGTGGACTGGGGATCGAGGCCGTACAGGGTGGCGTCGATGACGGCGATGAGCCGGTTCAGCGCGTCGAACACCAGGTTCAGGGCCTCGGCCAACCGGTCCACCTGTTCGGCGCCGTCGGCGGAGCCGATCTGTTGACCTTCCCGGAACACTTGCCGAAGGAGCCGGTCCACGTCCGCGCCGGTTTGGCCCGACGGCGCCCCGGCGAGACGTCGGATTTCGGCCACTCGATCTTCGGGTTTTCGGTCCGCCAGCCGCTCGGCCAAGAATTCCTCCAGGTCGGCTTCGCCGCCGGTTTCCCACGCCTTCAAAAGGGCTTCGCGGAAATTCTCGGTCATGGGCGCTCCTTTCCGCGATTCCGGCCGGGACGGAGGATGACGGTTTCCGTCAGGGAATCGGAGGATTCCGTTTCGTTTTCCGGGGCGGTGGATTCGGAATCCGGCTGGCCGGGCTTGGCGGAAGCTTTTTGGCCCGGGCGGACGATGACGGTGGCGGCCAGATCATCCGTTTCCTCCTCTGGCGGCTCGGGCGGGGCGCTGGGCGGCGTCTTGGTTTGGGATGACCCGTTCTTTTTTGGGCCATTGCCACGAAGTACGACCGTTTCGGCCAAATTGTGTTCCGCGTTTCTGGACGGCCCCGGTGTCTCTGGCGGCCGTGGACGAGAATCCGGCCGAGGTCCTCCGCCACTTTTGGAAACGACGGTTTCCGTCGGATCGGGTTCGGCATTGGGTGGCGGCTCCGGTGGTCCCGATGGATGCGGAGGAGATTCGGACCGACGTTCTCCGCCCGTTCTCAACGCAACGGTTTCGGCCAGGTTGGGCTCCTCGTCGGGTGGCCGTTCCGGCGTCTCCGGTGGCCGTGAAGGAGGCGGTCCACCCCCATTCTTCAAAACGACGGTTTCCGCCAGATCAGGTTCGTCCTGGGGTGGCGAATCCAGGGAATGGGGCGTCGTTGGTTGAGAATCGAACTCGGTTCCCTTTCCACCCTTTAACACCACGGTTTCGGCCAATGTTTCTTCTTTTGGAACCGGCGCCTCCGGAAAAGCTCCTGGGGGCGATTCCTCGGAATCCAATGACTTGTCGGAATCTTTTCCAAGCGCGACCGTTTCCGCCAAGAAATCCTCCGGTTCCGGAGGCGGCGTGGATTCGTCAGAGGCGGCTTCCTGGACGGGTTGGCGTTTCCCTTCCATTTCCGGCTTGGCGGTGTCCTCGGGGGCGGACATCACGATGGTTTCGGTGATGAATTCGTCGTCTTCTTCATCATCCGCCTGAATGGATTCTTTTTCCGCGGGAGGGGCTTCTTCGACGTTCTCCGTCGCCTCGGGAGCCGGACTTTCCCCCGCCAAATTTTCTTCCCACCGATCGGCGATTCGGTGCAAGGCCGCCTGGAGTTCGGCTGGAAAGGCTTCGGATTGGGCGGACGGCGGCGCGGGATTGAAGATTCGTTCCCAAAGTCGGTTTTTCAAGCTCTCGATCGGGTCCAGGAAGGCGGAGGGGGCAGCGAGAATTTC
Source organism: Desulfococcaceae bacterium (assembly GCA_046541515.1). Classification (GTDB taxonomy): domain Bacteria; phylum Desulfobacterota; class Desulfobacteria; order Desulfobacterales; family Desulfococcaceae; genus CAYFVR01. Next base: position 35,130 of record JBKHDD010000009.1, on the reverse strand, counting down.
TCCCCGTGCGGCTTGAGAAAACCCTTTCCCGATTTGCATGGCTTCTTTGATGATCTTCTTTTGCCACGAGGAAGTTGGATGGTCAGTGGCAGAAGCCGTTTTGCGGGCAGGGCCTTCCGTCGCCGATTCCGGAGCCCCCACTTCGTCGGCGGAATTTTTGCGTTTTTTCCGCCCTTGGTTTTCGTCGAATTCGAAGACGGATTGCCAAATCAGCGCAAGGGCATTGAGGCAATACGCCATGCCGGATTGAGGGGCGTCGGTCGGAATTGGCGTGATCGCCGGTTCCAGCCAGTCCAGGCTGAAACGCCAGAAATACGGAACGTGGGAAAGCTGATGGTCGGCCCGAAGCCAGACGCGATCCAGCGTTTGGGGAATCTGGGGGTGGGTCAGGCTTTCGCCTTGGGGGAGAAGCGCCGCCGCAAGCGTTTCCAGCAGATGGAGTTTCAGGTAAAGGACTTCGGCGGAAAGGGGTTCGTCCTTGCTTTGGAAAAAAGGTCTGTCTTTGGAATTCAGTTTGGCGGCGCGTCCCTCCTTGCCCGAATTTCCATCCGAAAAGTACGTGGGGTCGGCGTTGCCGAAAGTACCCGAAGCGGCTTCGCTAATTCGACGTAGATAGTCATGGGCGTTGAGGTGTGGGGCGCGAAACAGGTCCATGGGCAACCTCTCCAGGCGGATCGAGGCGCGGCGGGCGGGGGAAAGCCCGAATCGGGTGGGAAGCCTTCCATCGAATGAATAGTATTCGGCATTTTGGGAGGGTTGTCAAGGCGGGCGGGATGGGGCAAATGCCACATCAACGCTTCGGGAAGGCATTGAAAACCGGAAGCCGGCGGGAAAAACTTTCGGCCTTCAATACCCCCACCCTTCGTACGCCAACGGCCAGCGGTTGAGTTCGTCGCGGCGGAGGCGCCAGTCTGGGAGGAAGCGGCTCATGAGGGCGGAGAACCGGTCGGTGTGGCGCCGTTCCAGCAGGTGGACCATTTCGTGGACCAGGATGTATTCCAGACAGACGGGCGGTTTTTTGATCAGCTCCAGATTCAGCCAGATCCGCCGGGCTTCGATATTGCAGCTTCCCCAGCGGGTTTTCATGCGTTTGATCCGGGCTTCGGAAACCGATACGCCGACGACGGGCTCCCATTGTTCCACCAGCGCGGGCAGCCGTTCCCGGAGGTTGCGCCGGTACCATCGTTCCAGCACGGCCCGCCGCTTTTGAGAATCGGCGCCCGGCGGAATGTGAAGCCGAAGGGTGGTGTTGTTGACCACCGCGATGTGGGCCCGGCCAGAGGTTTCCACCACGTCCAGCCGGTAGCGGCGGCCCTGGAAAAAATGGCTTTCCCCGGTCACCATTTCCCGCTGGGATTGCCGTTCCTGCCGAGCGAATCCCCGGCGCTGCCGTTGAATCCATCCCAGGCGGGAGACGATGGCCAGCCGGACGGCTTCTTCGCCGAGGTGCAGGGGCGCGGCCACGCGCACCGGTGGTTTTCAGCGAGGCGATCAGGTGGAGCAGAAAAGCGTAGTCGCCGTTCTTGGCCGGGGGAGCGCCGTAGGCGAAACGGCCGAATTCGTCGTTGGCGGGGTCCACGCCGATGGTCCAGGATTTGGCGGAAAAGGGCGGATTGGCCACGGCGAAGTCGAAGGTTTTCAGGCCGCCGTCGGGATTTTTGAAATACGGGGCGGAAAGGGTGTTGCCCCGCCACAGCTCGGCCGTGGGATAGTCGTGGAGGATCATGTTCATCCGCGCCAAAGCCCAGGTGGCGTTGTCCATTTCCTGGCCGTAAATGCTCACCCCGTTGGGCGCTTCGTAGGCGGCCCGGAGCAACAGGGAGCCGGAGCCGCAGGTGGGATCGTACAGCGTCTGGTCCTGCCGCGTTTCCGGCCCGATGCCCACCACCCGGGCGATGACGCGGGAAACCTCGCCGGGGGTGTAGAACTGGCCCTTGCTTTTGCCGGACTCGGTGGCGAAGTGGCGCATCAGGTATTCGTAGGCGTCGCCCAGCAGATCGTCGCCGTCGGCCCGGTTGGCCCCCAGGTCGAGCTGGCCGAAGATGGCCACCAGACGGGACAGCCGGTCCTGCATGTCCTTCCCGGAGCCAAGACGGGTTTCGTCGTTGAAATCCGCCAGGTCGATGACGCCCTTCAGATCGTTGGCCTCGGCCAGCTTGCCGATGATCTTGTTGATCTTGTCCCCGATCTCCTTGTCGCCCCGCAGCGCCGCCATGTCGGCGAAACTTCCGCCTTCCGGCGCCTCGATGAGCGAGTCTTTCTTGTCGGAGACATACTTCATGAACAACAGCGTCAGGACGTAATCCTTGTACTGGGAGGCGTCCATCCCGCCGCGCAATTCGTCGCAGGATTGCCAAAGCGAACTGTAAAGCTGGGATTTTTTGAGGGCCATAAAAATGGTTTTTTTGTTGTCTTTCAGCAATTGGAAAATGGGGAGGGGGTTCAAGGAAAGGCTTTTTCCAATCCCTCGCGCATTGGGCGATCCAGTCAACCGGAAATCCTTTTTGGATGTACGGGAGCATACCAAATATCCGCCCGTGCCTCCAGCGCATCCTTGGAAACGAACGGGTTTTTTCGGGCGTTCGCCCCCAAACCTTGCGCCGTTCCCCCGAAATCGGTATGGTCCTCCTCCAACCGGTTCGGGGCATATGCTGTCGTGCCGTTCCCCAAAACTTTCTTCGCCCGACCGCGCCATAGCCCCTTCCGGGCAACATCCGACGAAACCGCCAACCCTCCGGAAACAAAACAAAGGTAGCCGTGAAGAAAAAATCATCCCTTCCCAAGGAAGTCCAGGCCGTGGACGAGCGCCAGCAGGCGCTGGTGAAAAAATACGAAGCGCTCCCGAATCCGCGAAAGGCGGTGCTGGAAGTGCTGGCCGTGATCTACGGAACCTCCGCCAAGACCTACGTCAAAAACGCGCTGGCCAAGGTGCCGGTGCGGGACGAAGACGGAAAGCCGTATTCCATTTCGGACGTGGAAGCCATGATGAACCGGCTCATCGACGAAGGGCTGGCCGGTTACGGGCACAACCATTTTCACTGCCTGGAACTCATCCGGGAACCCATTTGCCGAATCCTGATGGAATCGGGGCGCTTCGACGGGGGCGCGAAAGCCGTCCAGTCGGTGTTTCCCATGGAAACCCGGTACAGTGGCGAACGGTGGATCAAGGACGAAACGCAATTTCTTCGGGAAATCCGGATCGGTCTCTATCGAAAAGACCCCGCCGCGATTCAGGATTTGTTCTCCGAATTTTCCAAATCGGCGGAGAAATGGTTCCATGCCGCCCATCCTTTCGGCCTGATCTTCACCCATCCGCCGGACGCCGTGCGTCTCGTTCCGCTCCTGCCCGACGACCTGGCCGCTTATTTGCTACACGTTATGCTGGACGACGCGCTTTATCGCCTTCGGCCGGCCGCTCCCGAACTGCTGCAAATGCTGGAGGAACGCCTCCCTTCTCTGGCCGTCGGCCCCCTTCGGGACGCCGTTTGCGCAACTCTGGCCGAACAAAACCTAGTCGGCGGCCGTTTTGACGACGCGGTCGGCGTTCTGAAAAACGTGGATACTTCGGATGCCCACGCCCTTCGTGGACTTTCCGCGTACCTGAACGACGGCGCCGAATCGGCCTTGCCCCATTTCGAAAGGGCGATGACGCTCCTGAAAAAGGAAACCGGAAAGCGGAAAATCTTTTTCCGGAATTTGTCGGGACTCGTCTACCTTCTCGCACTGCTCGAAACCGGCGATCCTGGGCGCATTCAGGAAGCCCGAACCTTGGCCGACGCGGGCGCCCGGACCCGGTACAATCCCTTTTCCGATACCCTGCGGGTGCTGGAATTGCTCGGCCGGGTTCAGGGCGGCGATTTCACCGCCCTGGATCTGATTCAAAAAGAGGTCCGATACCTCACGGTGGAAAACGTTTCGGTTTTTTTCGTGCTGCTTTGCCTGCACTGGACCCAAAAGAATTCGGCCGACAAGGTGCAAAAGCCGCTCCAACAATTCCATCGGCGGGCGACGCAAAACGGGTATGATTGGCTGGCCGCCGAATCGGGCCTTCTGCTCTCCCGCGTGGACTCCAAAGAATCCCGCCGTGGCGAGCGGGCGGAGGCGTTTTTCCAGGAGCACGGCGTCCGGCGGCTGGTGGACGTCATCCAGAGGGAAAGCCGGTGGAAGCAGGCGTTGCGGGCGCTGATTCACCTTCAGGACGGCCCGCCCGGCACCGCCTCGAAGGGCGGCGCCAACGCCAATTCCCGGATGGTTTGGTTTCTGGAGTATGGGGAAGAATATCGTTATTGGAGCATTGCGCCCCGGGAACAGGTCCGTACGAAAAGCGGCGGATGGAGCAAGGGACGGAAAATTGCGTTGAAACGGTTGTACCACGACTTGGACACCTTCGATTTTCTTGCGCCCCAGGACCGGGCCGTCTGCGAATGCATCGAACGGAACACCTACGTGCAGTACGGATACACCCAGACCGATTATGAATTCTCCGACCGGGCCATCGTCGTCCTGGCCGGCCATCCGTTGATTTTCCTGGAGGACGAGCCCTCGGTTCAGGTGGAAATCCGGAAAGGCAAGCCCGAACTCCATATCCTGTCGGGGAAAAATGGCGAGCTGGAACTAGCCTTCGCCCAACCCGTGGACCCGGAGGATGGCGTACAATTGATCCGCGAATCGCCCACCCGGTTCATCGCAATCGAGGCGGACGAAAAAGTCCGCCAAGTCGCCAAGATCATCGGCGACGGAATCGAAGTTCCCTACTCCGGCAAGAAGGAACTGTTGCGGGCGGTGGACGGCCTTTCCGCTCTTCTCCCGGTGCAGTCGCCGCTGGAAGGCGTCGGCCAATCCGCCGAGGAGGTCGCCGCCGACTCCACGCCCCACGTTTTTCTCCGGCCCTTCGGCGAGGGGCTCCGGCTGGAGATGGCGGCCCAGCCCTTTTCAGAAGGCGGTCCCGCCTTTCCACCGGGAACCGGCGGCGAAATGGTCCTGTCGGAAATCGAGGGGCGAACTCTCCAGGCCCGTCGGGATTTGGACGAGGAACGAAAACGGGCGGAGGCGGCGGTCGCCGCCTGCCCGACCATCGGCCGGAACGCCGTTCCGCTGGAAGGCGGCTGGATCTGGGAAATCCAGGACCCCGAATCCTGCCTGGAACTGCTCATGGAACTTCGGGCGCGGGAAGACGAGATCGTCCTTCACTGGCCCGAGGGGCAGCCCTTCCGGGTGCGCGAAGAGGTGGACGCCGGCCGGTTTTTCATGCGCGTCCAAGGACAGGCGGACTGGTTCGCGGTGTCCGGAGACCTCCGGGTGGACGAGGATTTGGTCATGGACCTGACCGAGCTGCTGTCCGCCATGGAATCGGGGCCGGGGCGGTTCATCCGGCTCCGGGACGGCCAGTTTCTGGCCTTGACCGAGGCGTTCCGGAAGCGGCTGGAGGAGATGACGGCGGGCGGCCGCGCATCGGGGAAAACCCTCCGGGTCCATCCGCTGGCCACGCCGTCCCTGGAAGAATTTTCCGACGAACTTGGCGGGTTTAGCGCGGACCGGAACTGGAAAGACCATCAAAAGCGATGGGAAGAGGCCCGGACGCTGCGGCCCGAAGTTCCCTCCACCTTCAAGGGAGAATTGCGGGAATACCAGCGGGAAGGCTTTGTCTGGATGGCGCGGCTGGCCCATCTCGGCGCGGGCGCCTGTTTGGCGGACGACATGGGGCTGGGCAAAACCCTCCAGGCGTTGGCCATCCTTTTGCGCCGATCCGGCGACGGTCCCGCCTTGGTGGTCGCGCCCACTTCGGTTCGTCTGAACTGGGAAAGCGAGGCCCGCCGGTTCGCTCCGACCCTCAACATGGTCAATTTGGCCTCGGGAGACCGGGAAGCGGCGGTGGCGGGCCTGGGACCCCGGGACGTGCTGCTGGTCAGCTACGGCCTTTTGCAGCAGGAATCGGTGGCGGAGTTGTTGGCGGGCGTCCGCTTCGAGACGATCGTCCTGGACGAAGCCCAGGCCATCAAGAACATGACTACGAAGCGGTCCCAGGCCGCCATGAATCTAAACGGCGGATTCCGGCTGATCACCACGGGGACGCCCATCGAGAACCATCTGGGCGAGCTGTGGAATCTCTTCCGCTTTATCAATCCGGGTCTGCTTGGCTCGCTTCGCCAATTCAACGAGCGGTTCGCCGGCCCCATCGAAAAGGAGGGGGACCGGACGGTCCGCCATCGGCTGCGGAAGCTGATCCAGCCCTTCATCCTCCGCCGGACCAAGAGCCAGGTGCTGGACGAGCTGCCGGAGCGGACCGACGTCCTCCGGGAGGTGGAGCCGGGCGAGGAAGAACTGGCGCTGTACGAGGCGTTGCGGCAGAAGGCCCTGGAAACCCTGGAAAACGAGGACGCCCCCGCCGAGGGCCGTCACCTCCGAATTCTGGCGGAAATCATGAAGCTCCGCCGGGCGAGCTGCAATCCCCGGCTGGTGATGGGCGAAGACGCGCCTTCCTCGGCCAAGCTGGAAGCCTTCGGCGAGATCGTCTCGGAACTCCGGGAGACGGGCCACAAGGCGCTGGTCTTCAGCCAGTTCACCGACCATCTCGCCATTCTGCGGGAATTCGTGGAAAAAGAGGGAATTTCCTACCAATACTTGGACGGGAGCACCCCGGAGAAGAAACGGAAGGCGCGGGTGGACGCCTTCCAGCGCGGCGAGGGCGACCTGTTTCTCATCAGCCTCAAGGCGGGCGGCCTGGGGTTGAACCTGACGGCGGCCGACTACGTGATCCACATGGACCCCTGGTGGAACCCGGCGGTGGAGGACCAGGCGTCCGACCGTGCCCACCGCATCGGCCAGCAGCGGCCGGTCACCGTCTACCGGCTGGTGGCCAAGCACACCATCGAAGAAAAAATCGTGGCCCTGCACCACAAAAAACGCGACCTGGCCGACAGCCTCCTGGACGGCGCCGACCTCAGCGGCAAAATGAGCGCGGAGGAGTTGTTGCGGTTGATTCGGGAGGGGTAGCGAGCTTTGGCGCTCCCTGGAATTGGAAACGTTTGGCCGATTGATCCTGGGTATGTTGCCAGAATAAAACGTATGCGTTACAGTAAAAAAAAATCGCTCAACTGGAGGGAAGGCCGATGCTTTCGAAAATTACCCCCGATATTCATAAAAAGCTGGAAGAGATCGGTTTTGGGGAAGATGAGATCAATATGATCCAGATTGTCCACGAGTTAAAAAGCCGATCCTATTCCATCGACATTCAGGAATTGATTCGGAAAGCCGCTTTCGAGAATCTCGCGGAAGGGGTTTCGCGGAGATTCGAAGAAAGCGGGTGGGATGAAGATGACTTTTTTCAAATGGTCGAAAATTATCGAGCCGAGAGGAAGAAATGAGGCTCGTGATTGACACCAATATTCTCTTTCCGGCTTTCAACCCCAAAAGCCGGTACCATCAAATTGTTCAAGGGCTTTTTTCAAATCGGTTCGACCTTCTGATTTCAACTCCGATCCTTCTGGAATATGAAGAAATTTTGCAAAGGGTTTTCCCCGAAAACCTCCTCGAAAATTTCTGGCTTTTCCTTCTTGCTTCGGAAAACATCATTTTCGTTAGCCCAAGTTTCCGGTTTCAATTGCCTTTCGCCGACGAGGACGATCAAAAATTCGTGGATTGCGCCGTTTGTGGCAACGCCGATTTCCTGGTCACTAACGACAAGCATTTCAACATCCTGAAGCGCGTCGATTTTCCAAAGGTCGAAATTATCACGGGAGATCGATTCATTCATCGGAGGTTCTGAAGACGGGCATTTCAAATCTCCCCCACCGCCTCATTCTCCACCCAACCAATTTTCCCTTCCGCGTACCGAACCCGCAGGTGATCTTCCCGCTCCCGTTCAATGCGAACCTTCGTTCCGGCGTGGAGTACGAACAGTTCGGTGGCGTCTTCGGTGAGGCCGGAACGGACGGAAACCTCCTCCGGCAGGATCACCCCGGTCCGAAGATACCGGGCTTCCCAATAATTGAACAGCGCCGTTCCGGTGAACAACAACGTAAACACCAGCAGGACGCCCGTCACGGGATTCAAAAGCCGCCGGCGGCGCACCATCCGCACGCCCAGGGCCAGCCAGAAGAGCGCGTTGAATCCGGCCGCCAGCCATTGAACGGTTTTTGGGGGGAGCCGGTATTTCCAGAAAAACAGAATGCGGACGATTTCCGGCGTGGGGTCCACCTGCTCGTCGCGGGCGAGGGAAAGGGCGTATTCGTGGTTGAAGCGAAGGTCGGGGTCGTTGGGGTCCCGCTTGAGGCCCCGTTCGTACCAGAGGATGGCCCGGCCCAGATCGCCGGCCTTCAAGTGGGCGTTGCCCAGGTTGTAGCAGAGCCCCGCCGAGGGCTCCCCCGCCTCCGCCGCCCGGGAAAAAGCCTCGGCGGCTTCGGCGAATTCCTCCGCCCGGTACAGCCGGATGCCCTCCAGAAACGCCTCGCCCGGGGATTCCGCGCCAAAAACCGGCGATTGGCACAGAAAAGTCGCCGCCAGAAAAAGCAAAAGCGACACGGCCAAAGGCCCGCGGCGATTTTTCACCGCGCCAGCCTCCGCAGCAGCTCCGCCGTCCGGTCCGGGAGCGACTTTCGCTCTTCCTCGTTTAGTTCCACGCCGCCAAAACGGGCCGCGTCGATTCGATCCAGCAACTCGGATACTTCCGCCACGGTTTCCTCCGGCACGCCTGCTTCCCGAAGGGTCAGCCGCGCTTCCGGGGCGGTGACCGAAACGCCCGTCCGTCCCGCCCGGGCCAAAATCCCGGAGGCCAGGGCCCGATGGAGGTGGGCCAGCAGGTCGCCGTCGGATTGGGCTTCCCGGGCCGATTTCATGGCGGCGCGGGACCGTTCGCTCATCACCTGCACCGGGTCGGCGTCCCGGCGGCGAATTCGCATTCCCAAGCCGAAGGCCAGAACCAGGAGGGCCGGCGCGCCCAGCAGCGTTCCGAAAACCACCGGCGAAACCGGCCGGTCCCCCCCCGCCAGCACGTCCGGGCTTTCCCGGATCGGCAGGATGTCCCGTCCGGTGAATTCCACCTGGCGCTTGAGGACCGCGCCGGGCGAAGGGGCGGCGGGCGCCATGTCGGCCGTCCGGGCCGCTTCCCCCGGCAATACCCGCAGCGCCAGCGGTTCGGTGGCGCGGGTCCGATATTCCTCGGTCTCGGCGTCAAAATAGACCAGGGAAACCGGCGGCAGCGTAAACGTCCCCGGTTCCGTGGGCACCAGGGCGTGGCGGAACACCTTGGTTCCGGAATAACCGGCCGGTCCCAGTTGAATATCCGACTCCGGGCTGTCGGCGTAGACTTTGAAGGTGTCCGGAAGGGAAAGGGCCGGCGCTTCCGCGTCGATGATGTTGCCGGTTCCCTCCAGCGCCAGGGAATGGGTGACCGAATCCCCCACCCGCACGGTGGCGTTTTCCACCGAAGCGGCCAAGCCAAACCGGCCCACCAGTCCGGAAAACGGGGGCGTCCCCTCGTAGGGCGGCAGCGGTTTGACCGTCACCAAAATCGATTCGGTGGTCAGCACCCGCCGTTCCGCCTCGTCCGGCATGGAAAAGGGATTGAAGCGCCGCCTCCGGCCGCTTTTCAGCACGTCGCAATGGAGCACCGCCGGCTCGATACGCTTTTCTCCGGCCCCAACCGGAATCAAAACGTACCGGATTTCCGTGACGTGGAATTCCCGGCCTTGGATGCGGGTTTTGTAATTTTTCCGGTCGTCCACCTCTTCGGCGGTAAAGCCCTGGAATTCCGGGGCTTGATACCGGGCGTTGGCCACTTGGACCGCTTGATAGAATTTGAAGGTGTAGACGCCCGGCTGACCGTCGAACAACGGTTGGGGCTGAACTTCGGCGCGGACGAAAACGTCGTGGGCCTCGTTTTCCAACACGGCCGACCGGGGCTTCACGGTCACCATGATCGGTTCCGTCGGATATTCCCGGCCGTCCACCCGCACCGGCAGCGGCGGAATGGTCAACCGCCCTTCACGCTCCGGAATTAGGGTGAAGGCGTAGGTTTCGGTCCGTTCCATGCGTCCGTTGACGATGCTGACGTTGGTGGACTGGCCCCGGGACAGCACCTTGAAATGGGGAATCCGCGAAACGTCCACCTCCCCGCCGCCGCCGGAAATTTGGACTTCCAATTTCAGCGACTCGCCGATGGTCGCCTGGGTCCGGTCCACAACGGCGGAAATTTTCGGGGCCTGGGCGGCGGCGGGGCCAGCGAGGCAAAGGAACCCGACCATCAGCAAAACCGACCATCGCGCAATTGGATTCTTCATCACCAATCCCGCTCCACCTTGCGTTCGCCGTACCGGGGAATCAGGGCGCGGCCGGGACGGTCTTCCAGCCGGTTCAGGATTCGTTGGGCCTGGGCGGCGGCCGCCTCGTCGGCTTCGTCGCCGGATTCCTGGTTCTCCGCCATGGCCGCGGCGGGAGATTCCTCTTCGGGTGCCTCTTCATCCGGAATGGGCGGGGGCGGCGACGCGGATTCTTCGCCGGATTCCTCCCCGTCGGCCGAATCTTGGGATTCCTGCGATTGGGCGGACTCCGACTCGTCCGGCGAAGATTGAGAATCGCCGTCCGAGGCGTTCTCCTCTTCCCCCGGCTCGGACTGGGATTCGGAATTTTCCGAGTCCTGGTTTTGATCTCCCGACTCCGCCGAATCGCTCTCCTGATCCTCGGATTCCGAATCGTCCCCCTCCCCCGATTGGGGCGATTCCTGTTCCGGCGGCGGAGGCTGGTTCATCACCTTTTCCACGAAGGCCCGGTTTTCGGCGGCCTGGCGATCTTCCACGCCCAGATCCCGGGCCGCGGCGATGGCCGCGTCGAAATTTTCCAGGGCCTGTTCATATTCCCGGGCCCGAAAACGGGCGTTGCCCTCGTTGTACAAGGCTTGTTGCCGCAAGCCCGGATCGGCGTCCTCCGCTTCGGCCGCCATCCGGAAATGGCGGGCCGCCGACTCGAATTCGCCCAGCCGGTAGTGGGCGTTGCCGATATTGTACAACAGCCGGGGATCGTCTGGGCGGTCGACCTGGGCCTGGAGAAAGTGGTCCAGCGCGGTTTCGTACTCCCCGGCTTGGTAGGCGGTCATCCCTTGTTCAAAGCGAGATTCCGCCCGGACGGCGCCCGGTGCGCCGATCAACAGCGCCGCCAACACCACCGGGAGCACCTTCCGCCCTCGGCCGTTTCCGGCCAGCGGCGGCAGCAGCATTTCCAGCAGCAGGGCCAACACCGCCAAAGCCAGGGGCCATTGGTACCGGTCCTCCCAGACCCGCCGCCGACCGCCTTCGATGGCGGCGGCTTCCATGCGGCCGCGAATGTCCTGTTCGTAGATCGTATCCAAATCCATGTCTCCCGCCACCGACCGGACGTAGGTCCCGCCGGTGATCGACGCCATTTCCCGCAAGGTCGCCTCGTCCAGCCGGGTGATGACGATGTTGCCCTCCGCGTCCTTTCGCAGTCCGCCCTGGGCGTCGGGGACCGGCACGCCGGAAGGGCCGCCGACGCCAATGCAAAACAACCGGACCTCCGCCTCGGCCGCCGCTCGGGCCGCCGCCAGGGGATCGCCATCCCCGGTCTGTTCGCCGTCGGTGATGAGAATCACGGCCCGGTCCGCCTCGGTGGGTTCCCCGAAGGCGTCCAGGGAGGTCCGGACCGCCGCGGCCAGATCGGTGCCGCCCACCGGCAGCATGTCGGGCCCCAGCGCGTCCAGAAACAGATAGAAGGCCGAGTAGTCGATGGTGAGCGGACACTGAAGAAACGCCGTGCCCGCAAAGGCCACCAGCCCCGCCCGGTCGCCGCGCAGGCGGCCCAGCAGGTCGAAAATTTCCCGTTTGGCCCGGTCCAGCCGGGTGGGCGACACGTCCGCCGCCAGCATGGAGCGCGAGCAGTCCAGGGCCACGACCAGCTCCACCCCCTGCTGCTCGATCTCCTCCCAGTGGAAGCCGTATTGGGGCCCGGCCATGGCCAGCACGCCCAGGGCCACCGCCGCCAGAACCAGCGCGGCCCGGAGCCCCCGTCGGTCGGCGGTGGGAATCAAGACCGGCAGCACCCGTTCCGACGCGAACCGGCGCAGCAGCCGTTTCCGCCGACGGAATCCGTACAGAAAAAACAGGAACAGGACCGGCACGGCCCAGATCCAAAACAGCATGGCGGTTCGGTCGAAGCTCATGGTTTCGCTCAGGGGACCGGCAAAAACCGGGTGTTGACGAGGACGCTCCACAGCGCCAGCAAGACCAGCGCCGTGCCCACCAAGAAGGGATAGAGGTCGCGGTAGTTGGCGTGCTCCGTCACCTCGACCTCGGTTTTTTCCATGGCGTCGATGGTTTCATAAATTTGGCGCAGCGCCTCGGTGTCCTCCGCCCGGAAATATTCCCCGCCGGTGGCCTCGGCGATGGCGGCGAGGGTTTCCTCGTCGATGTCCACCCGCTGGTAGACGAACTGCTCGCCCAAAATGGGATGGCGAATGCGGAACGGCGCCCGGCCCCGGCCGCCCACGCCGATGGTGTAGACCTTGACGTCCTGCCGCGCGGCCACCTCCGCCGCCGCGGCCGGGGTCAATTCCCCGGCGTTGGACCGTCCGTCGGTGAGCAGAATCGCCACGTTGGCGTCGCTCTCGATGTCGGCCAACCGCTTCAGAGAAATGCCCAGGGCGTCGCCGATGGCGGTGTTCTTCCCCGCCGCGCCGATCTCCAGCCGGTCCAGCACCGCCACGATGGTGTTGTAGTCCCGGGTCAGCGGAAGCTGGGTGTAGGCCTCGCTGCCGAAGACCACCATGCCGATCCGGTCGCCCCGGCGGTCGTCCACAAACTCCCGCACCACGCCCTTGACCGCTTCCAGCCGATTCACCATTTGGCCCCGCCGCTCGAAATCCAGGGCGGCCATGCTCTCGGACAGGTCCACCGCCAGCACGATGTTGATGCCCTGGGTGTCCACCGTCAACCGGCGAACGCCCCACTGCGGCCGCGCAAGCGCCAAAACCAGCAGCACCAGGGCCAGATATTTCAGCGCCGGAAGGGCCCGGTGAATCCGGACCATCGGCGAAGGCGGCGCGGAACGGGCCGGGCCGGCCGTGGGCACCGTCATGGCCGGGTCCCGCCGATACCGACGGACCCAAAAAATCAACGGAACCGTCGCCAGCAGGATCAGAAACAGCGGCGCGGCGAACCGGAACATCAGCCCTCGGTCTCCGCTTCGGGAACCACCGGCGTGGTCTCCCGGACCAGCCGATTGGCGAAGTCCAGGTCCGCCGTCATCTGCCGCTCCGCCGCCGAAATCCCGGCAAACTTGACCGCGTCCGCCGAAACCAGCAACGCTTCCAGCCCATCGGCCAACTCCGGCGGCAAACCGTCGAGCTTTCCCAAGATCGGCCGAAGTTCCTCCGTGGTCATTTCCCCGGCCGGAAATCGGTACCGTTCTTCCAGGTACCGCCGGAGCACCGCCGTCAGTTCAAAATAAAAGGTCCGGTCCTCCAGCGGCATCCGGTTTTCCAGCCCCCGCAATGCCGAAACCGCCCGTTGCTCCGGCGCCATGGCCGGCGCGGCCCCGGCCCGCAACTTCCGCCGCCGCCGGGCTCGCGCCGCCAAAAACGAAATCGCCGCCGCCGCCGCCAGCAACGCCGCCCCGGCCCAAAGCGCCCACCGCCACGGATTCGGCCTCGCCGGCGCGGGCGGACGGATATCGTGAATATCGGCCATCCCCTCGGCCGCCGCCACCGCCGGATCGGGCGCCCCGTTGCCGCCCGGCCCTCCGGTCTCATCGGCCCCGGCCGGCGACCGTGTTTCGTCCGTGCCGGGCCCCACGGACCGTTCCATGGAGGGCCTCCGTGCGTCGTCCGTGTGGCCGGCCGCCCCCGAAGGCAACGGCTCCTGGCCAACCCCGACACCGGCCGCCAAAAACACCACCGCCCCCGCAAAAACCGCCAAAAGCAACCCACCCCGAAGCGCCCTCATCGCCGCCTCCTGCCCCGGGTCCGGAAAAACCGGTTCAGCGCATCGGCCGCTTCCTCCCCGGTCCGAATCGACAGCCACGGCGCCCCGGCCGACCGCAACGTCTCCTCGGCCCGCCGCACCGCCGCCTCCCGGGCTTCCCGCCACGCCGCCCGGGTCCGTCCATTTCCGGCGTCGATCCACACCCATTCCCCGGTTTCCAAATCCTGTACATGGAGCATTCCGCCCGCCGGCAACTCGAACTCGCCGGGATCGAACAGCCGCACCCCGATCAGCTCGTGGCGCCGGGCCAGGGTTTTCAGCTCCCGCTGGTAGCCGTCGTCCAAAAAATCGGAAATCAGAAAAGTCACCGCCCGCCGCCGGCAGACCCGCCCCAAAAATGCCAGCGCCTCCCGGATGTCGGTCCCCACGCCCTCCGGCTCGAAGGAGAACACCTCCCGAATTACCTGCCAGACGTGAGCCGTGCCCTTCTGGGGCGGCAGATATTTTTCCACCCGGTCGGTAAAAAAGATGGCCCCCACCGTATCGTTGCTCCGCACCGCGTTAAAGGCCAGCACCCCGGCCGTCTCCGCCGCGATTTCCTGCTTCAGCGCCTCCCCCGTTCCAAACTTCCCCGAGGCGCTCATGTCCACCAGCAACATGACCACCCGCTCCCGCTCTTCCCGGTAGCGCTTGATGAAGGGCCGTCCCAGCCGGGCCGAGACCTTCCAGTCGATGCTCTTCACCTCGTCGCCGGGGGCGTACTCGCGCACCTCCTCGAACTCGATCCCCACCCCCCGGAACAGGGAGCGGTAGTGGCCGGCCATGGCGGCGTCCACGGAACGGGCGCTTTTGATGTGGACCTTCTTGATTTTGCGGATGATGTCGGGCGAAAGCATGGCGGTCGCGTTCGCGTCCTGGAAGGCGGATCAGGGCACTTCGACGGCGTCGAAGATGCCCTGAACGATCCGGTCGGGGGAGACGTCCTCGGCCTCCGCCTCGTAGGTGAGAATGATCCGGTGGCGGAGCACGGCGGGACCGGCGGTCTTGACGTCTTGGGGGGTCACGTAGGCCCGGCCCTGGAGAAAGGCGGTGGCCCGGGCGGCCAGCCCCAGAAAAATCGTGGCCCGGGGCGAGGCGCCGAACTGGATGTAGGGGGCCACCTCCAGCCCCCGGGCGTCGGGCCGGCGGCTGGCGAACACCAGATCGACGATATAATCTTTAATCTTCTCGTCCACATGGACCGCCGCGATCAGCGCGGCGATTTCGTCGAGCTGATCCGGCGTCAGCACCCGGGACACGGCGGCCGGCGCCTCGAAGCCGATCCGGTCCAGGATGGCCCGCTCTTCTTCCCGCGTCGGGTATCCAATCAGGACTTTGAGCATGAACCGGTCCACCTGAGCCTCGGGCAAAGGATAGGTGCCCTCCTGCTCGATGGGGTTTTGGGTGGCCAGCACCAGAAACGGGTCCGGCAGCGGAAAAGTGGTTTCGCCGATGGTCACCTGCCGCTCCTGCATGGCCTCCAGCAGGGCCGACTGCACCTTGGACGGGGCCCGGTTGATCTCGTCGGCCAGAATGATATTGTGGAAGATCGGCCCCTTTTTCACGTCGAAATCGCCCGTTTTGGGCCGATACACTTCGGTGCCGACGAGGTCGGCGGGCAGCAAGTCCGGCGTGAACTGAATTCGTTTGAAATCGGCGTGGACGGCGTCGGCCAGGGCCTTCACCGCGCTGGTCTTCGCGAGGCCCGGCACGCCCTCGATGAGGATGTGCCCTTTGGTGAACAGCCCGATCAGCAAGCCGGTCACCAGCTCCCGCTGGCCGATCAGGATTTTGGCCACCTCGGTTTCCACGGCCCGAACCAGGGCATGTTTCTCGCCAATTTCGGCGGTCAGCCGTTCCAGCGCCACGTTCGTTTCCTCCTCCATCCAAACGTTGAACCCGTCGTCGATCCGTTTGTCCATCCGGTCGTCGATCCAAAGTGACGAATGTAGGGGAATCCCGACGCCTTGTCAAGGCGTCGGGATTTTCCACGAGGGATTAGAGTCTTGAAACCGCAAGGAAAATCCACTTGCCAAATTCCCAGGCCGCACCCTATAATTTTTAATTTTGACCTCGTCCCTGAAAAGGCTTCACGATGCTTTCGCTTCCTCCTCCCTTTCGGCGCGGGTGGACCGCCCTCCGCGGGGGACTTCAACGGCGTCGCCATCCGTCCGGCCTTTCCGGGCCGGCGCCCATCGGGGTGCTCCTGCGCCGGCGCCGCATGATCACCGAGGAACAACTCCTTCAAGCCCTGGAGGTGCAGCAAGAGCGCCAGACCTGCCCGGCCCGGCCGGCCCAGCTCGGTTCCATCCTGGTGGAATTGGGGCATCTCTCGGAATCCGACGTGATTTCGGCCATCAACGATCATTACGGCCTCTCCCTGGCCACTCTTTCCGACGACGTGGAAGCCCGGATCAATCGGCAATACGGCGGCGTTTTCGAGCGGCTCAAGGTGCGGCCGGTGCCCATCTGGCTGAAGCTTTCGGTGATGATGATGCTGGTTCTGGCCGCGACCATCGGGGCGCTGAGCGCCGTCACCCTTCGGCAGCAACGGGAGCAGCTGTTTGATCAGACGGTGCGCTCGGGAAAAATCAGCCTCAATTATTTCATCGCCAACGCCCGGTTTTTGCTGCTGGAGGAGAAAAATACCCTCAAGCTCAACGCCCTCATCACCGAGGCGGTGACCGTGGCGGGCATCCGGTACGCCATCATCCGGGACGCCCAAGGCACGGTGGTGGCCCACACCGATTTCGACCAGATTGGGGGCCCGTTGCGGGAATTTCCCCAGTCGGGACCGCCGATCCGGGAGGGCGAAACGGTCTATTTCGAATACCTCGGCCCGGAGGGCGAACGGCTGCTAAACCTTCAGCGCCCCATTGTGATGCGGGATCGAGTGCTGGGAGAGGCTCACGTGGGCGTCAGTCTCGATTTCATCCAGCAACTGGTGTACCAGCGCAGCCAGACGCTGATTCTGTTCAGCCTCGTTACGGCGGCCTGCGGCATTCTGGTTGCGGTGTTGCTGGGGATTCATTTTTCCCGTCCCATTTTTCGGCTGGTGCGGGCAACACGGGAAATCGCCCGGGGCCGGTACCAGCACCGGGTCGCCCCGGTGCGCAACGACGAATTCGGCGATTTGGCCGTGGCCTTCAATCGGATGGCGCGGGAGCTGGGTCTCAAGGCGATCATGGAGCGCAGTTTCGGCAAATACGTGGGCAATGAAATCCTGGAGATGATTTTGGCGGACCCGGACCGTATCTGGTTCAAGGGGCAGCGGCGGGAAGCCACCGTCCTGTTTACCGACGTTCGGGGCTTCACCCAATATACCCGTGAACGGGAGCCCGAGCGGGTGGTGGATCGGCTCAACGAATATTTCGAAATCGCCAGCGAGACCATCATCCGTTACGGCGGCTTCGTGGACAAGTTCGTGGGAGACGCCGTGCTCGGCGTTTTCAACGTTCCGGTGGAACGGGCGGACCACGTGGAGCGGGCGGTCCGGGCGGCCCTGGACATGCGGGCGGCCTTCGCGGAGCGGGCCCGGAATCAGTCGGACGCGTTGCTGGACGCGGTGGGCATTGGGATTCACACCGGGGTGGTGGTCTCGGGGAATCTGGGCTCCCAGGTGAAGATGGAATATACGGTGATTGGGGACGCCGTGAACCTCGCCTCCCGGATCAACGGCCTGGCGGGCGCGGGGGAAATTATCGTTAGCCGGGAGGTGCGGGAGGCGTTGGGGACCTCGGCGGTGGTGGAAGCCCGGCCGCCGGCCCATGTGAAGGGCCAGGACGCGCCGGTGGAAATTTTTCGAATTCTGGCCATGGAAGGAGACTGGACCGATGAAACGACCGATCGTCGTGGGGGTGATGGGCGGCGGAAGCGTTCCGCCTGAAACCATGGAGATCGCCGAGCGGCTGGGCCGGCGGATCGCCGAGGCGGGCTGGGTGCTGCTGAACGGCGGCCGAAACGCCGGCGTGATGGCGGCCTCGGCCAAGGGCGCGGCCGAAGCCGGGGGACTGACCATCGGCGTCTTGCCGGACGACCATGACCATGCCGCGGCCCCCGGCATTCGGATTCCGATTTTGACGGGGATTGGCGGCGGCCGTAACATGGTGAACATTTTGAGCAGCCAAGTGGTGATCGCCTGCCGGGGCGGCGCGGGCACCCTTTCGGAGATCGCCTTGGCCTTGAAGCATCGGCGGCCGGTGATTTTGCTGGACTTCGCGGTGGGGGATTTTTTTCGGCCCTTCGCGGCGGAGGGGCAGTTGCACGAGGCGGCGACGCCGGAGGGGGCGGTGGCGTTGGCGGGGGAGGTGTTGGGGGTTGGGGCGAAAAGGTAGACGGGGGAGGTGGTTGGGCAAATCAAGGACGCACGGACGGCCATCGACGATTGCGGACGGTCAGGGACCGGTGGATGGCGGCGGAGGTTCCCCGGCGGCGGTTAGTAGGGCGCGGGCTAGAATCAGGTCTTCTGGGGTGGTGATTTTGAGGTTGGTTCGGCCCCCGCGGACCAAATGAACGGGCCGGCCCAGCCGTTCCACAAGGGCCGCGTCGTCGGTGCCCAGGACTTGGTCGCGTTGGGCGGCGGCGTGGGCTTCTTTCAACAGGTCAAGGCGAAAGGCTTGGGGGGTCAGGGCCATCCAGATGTCGGCGCGGTCGAGGGTTTCGCGTACATTGCCCTGGCCGTCGGCCCGTTTGAGGGTGTCCGCGGCGGGGACGGCGAGGATGGCGGCGCCATGTTCTTCGGCGGCGGCGAGCACGGCGGAAAATTCCGCAGGCCGGACGAAGGGGCGGACCCCGTCGTGGACCGCCACCAAGTCGATTCCCTCGGAGATATTTTCCAGTCCGTTGGCAACGGACATCTGGCGTTCGGCCCCGCCGGTTGCGATTTTCACCGGGGTCGAAATTCCCAGCGGGGCCAAAACGGTCGCTTGGCACATTTCGTGATCTTCCGCCGGGACCACCAAAACGATCTCTTCGATTTCGGGGCAGGCGGCCGCCGTCGCCAGGGTGTGGGCAAGGATGGGCCGGCCGGCCAGGGTTCGGTACTGTTTTCGCACCGGGCCGCCCATGCGGAGGCCGCCGCCGCCGGCCACCACCACCGCCGCGGCCCGTCGGCTACTGGCGGAGATAGCTCAGCTCCTTGGGCAGGGGGATGCCGTTGCCCATGGCGTCTTCCCCGTAGTTGACGCTGGCCAGGATTTCCAGGTCCCGCAGAGCCCGGGCGTCGCCTTCGAAGACCACGGCGGCGATGTTTTCGTTCTGGATTTTGCCGCCGGCCCACTGGATGTCCAGCACGCTGCTGGCGTCGAACCGGGCGTCCCCGACGACGAGTTCCACCTGGCCGCCGTAGTGTTGCACCACCTTGGCGACCAGCAGACTAGGGCGGCTGTGAAAGCCCCGGGTGACCGGAATGCCCACCTCGATAATGGCGCGATCGATGTTGGCGTTGAGAATCTCCCGGGCCGCGGCTTTGCCGCTGGAGAGAAAATGGCAGGCGTAGTAGAGGCCGAAGTTGACGGTGCGGTCCAGCAGGGCGTCCGGGTCCACCAGATCGGCCAGCTTGTCTCGGACCTTCTGATAGATGTCTTTGTAGCCGGCTTCGTGGAGGTGGCGTTCGTAGAAATGCAGAAGCCGGCCCATGAGCTGTAGAAGTTGAAACACCACGGAGAAAAAGCTGCGGAGCTGCCTGAGCTTGCGGTCGGTGAGGGGGTAGCCGCCGGGGCTGACGTAGGTGTCGAAGCTGGATTGGAGGTTGTGGACCAGCATTTCGTAACGCCGGACCTCCACCTCGTTGATGGTGTCGGGCACCAGACTGCGGATTTTTTTGAGATTGTAGGGCTGGTAGAAACCGAACTGATCAAAATGTTTTGAAATATTGAGGAATTCGTTGGCGATTTTGACCAGATGCTTTTTTTCCTGGTGGCGGGCCTGGCTCTCGATGGTGACCTCAAGCCGTTCGCGGGTGGTGATGCCGGGGAAGTCGACGGCGTCCAGCCGGCCATCGGGGTTGGGAATCCCCAGCCGCTGGGCTTCCGCGATGATTTCGGGCGCCAGGCGACGGAGGCTTTCCGTCAGGAATTCCAGGGTGGCCCGGCCCTCGGCCTCGAACACCTCGGTCGCGCCCAGGTCGTAGTAGACGAGTCGATTGAGGATGTGCTTCTGGGAATAGCCGGCGAGGCTGAGGTGGCGGACGGCGGCGCAGAGTTCGCGGTAGAAAAACCATTCCTGGTTGTACTTGGCGCCGTGAAAGTCCAAAAAATCTTCGAGGACCAGCGAGGTGCCGATCAGTTCGGAGTAAAGTTTTTTGGTAAACCCCTGCCCCTGGGCCGCCGATCGAGGATCCAGCAGGAACCGGCAACACCGAATGTAGTCCCGGGAGAAGAGACCGGCTTTCTCCGGGAATGTGTGGTAATAGGTTGGGGATTCCCCGTCCATTGCAGGATATCGTTCTCGGTGTCGGTGGAAAAGGGCCGGAGTCGCCCGTAAGCCGAATTCTGTTCCCGGCCCGGACGGGCCGGGCGACGATCATTCCTCTGGGACGCCGGTTTCCCGACGCCTCAAGCAACCTACCCGGAAGCTTCGGGCGGGCCACCCTCGAACGCTTCCCTATTTGGTCTTGCACCGGGTGGGGTTTACCCAGCTTCCCCGATCGCCCGGGGAACTGGTGCGCTCTTACCGCACCGTTTCACCCTTGCCGCCCGCGAAGCGGACGGCGGTCTGCTTTCTGTTGCACTTGCCTTCGCGTTGCCGCGACTCCACGTTATGGAGCACCCTGCCCTGCGGTGTTCGGACTTTCCTCCGGCCCAATTTCGGCCGGCGATCGTCCGGGCGACTCCGGCCCGCGCCTACGCGCCTTTCCAGTAGACGATCCTATGACAAAAGGGACAGTATTTCAAGTCGTCAAAA
This sequence comes from Desulfococcaceae bacterium, assembly GCA_046541515.1. Classification (GTDB taxonomy): domain Bacteria; phylum Desulfobacterota; class Desulfobacteria; order Desulfobacterales; family Desulfococcaceae; genus CAYFVR01. The sequence continues at coordinate 14,260 of JBKHDD010000009.1, read as the reverse complement.
CGTTGCATCTCGTTGCGCATCTGGGGGGGGAGATTCATATTGCAGCCTTCGCAGCTCGGCCCCATGACCGGGACCATGGCGGGAGGCGAAACCCGCTCCCGCGTTCGCTCGAACGCCGCCAGCAGGTGGGCGGGCAGTTCCGCGGCAATGGTTTTCCGTTCCTCCGCCAGTTCGGCCAGCCGTTCCTCGTCCAGGCGGGCGGCCGCATGGACCTGGGCCGCGGCGGCGGCCACTTCGGCCTTTGCCCGTTCGGCCTCGGCCTCGGCCTCTTTCCGCTTGGCTTCGACGGTTTCCATCTCCTCCAGCATCTGGAGCATCACGTCGTCCAATGCCCGGTTTTTCTTCTCCAGATCCTCGATCTCCCGGAGCATGGCCTGATATTCCTTGTTGGTTTTCAGGGTGTTGAGCCGGGCCTTCTTTTTGGCGACGCCGTCGGTGTTGGTCTGCGTCTCGCCTTCCATCTCCCGATACCGCTTGCGCAAGGATTCAAGGTTTTCACTCTGGCCGGCGATGCCCGCGTCGGCCTCCCGAGCGGCGGCCTCCAGCCGGTCGATCTTGTCGTCCACCCCGGCCAACCGGGTCTGAACCAACTGGATTTCGGTTTCCACGCGCTGGAGGCGCGCCAGCCGATAGATCTGTTCCTTCATGGAATGGTCGCTCCATTGACCGCAAGGGTCCGGAAGGGTTCCCGTTCCTCCGCGGCGACGTCTACCGGGACGGCCATGCCCCGCTCGTCCAGACGGGCCGCCAGGGTGCGGGCCAGGGCGGCCATCGCCAAATGTTCGGACGCGAAATGGCCGATGTCGACGGCGACCCGGCCGGCCGCCTCGATATCCCGGGCTTCGTGATATTTAAGATCTCCGGTGATGTAGCAACCGGCCGGGCCGGCCAGAAACCGGCTCAGAAGCCCGCCGCCGCTTCCGGAACAGAGGGCGGCTGCGGCCACTTCCGCAGAGGGATTTCCCACGACCCGAACGAATTCCGCGCCCACCGCCCGGCCCACCCGGCGGGCCAAGGCGTCCAGCGGCCCGGGCTCTCGCAGCCGTCCCACGCGGCCGATGCCCGCGCCCGGCGCGTCCTCGGAGGCCATCAGCGGACCGTCCGCCAGAAGTCCGATCCGTTCGGCCAGGATGTCGTTGACGCCGTCGGGGACGCTGTCCAAATTGGTGTGGGCGGCGAAGATGGCCATCCCGCAACGGGCGGCCGCTTCCACGGCCCGCCCGGCGGGGGCGTCGAAATCGAGTTGTCGGAGGGGGCGGAAAATCAGGGGATGGTGGGTGACGAGAAGATCGACTTCGTCCCGGCAGGCGGCTTCCACCACCGCCGGGAGAGGGTCCAGCGCGACGCGGATTTTTCGAACGGGGGCGTCCCGGCGGCCGACCTGCAGGCCCACGTTGTCCCACTCTTCCGCCAGTTGGGCGGGGGCGAGAGTTTCCATCAGGGCCATTACGTCGGATACGGTCGGGGCGGTCATCGATACCTTTCCGCGGGGATAAAAAAGGCGCGGAGGGAAATCCCCACGCCGCGCCGATGGCTGGTGGGCCCACCTGGGATCGAACCAGGGACCGACCGGTTATGAGCCGGTGGCTCTGCCAGCTGAGCTATGGGCCCGAAATCGGGTTGGAGTTACCTATCGCCCGGCCGGAGCTTTGTCAAGCGCGGAATCAGCTCTCGATAAAGCTCTTGAGCTTGCGGCTTCGGGTCGGATGGCGCAGCTTCCGCAGGGCCTTGGCCTCGATCTGACGAATCCGTTCGCGGGTGACCGCGAAGTCCTGGCCCACCTCCTCCAGGGTATGGTCGGCCTTTTCGCCGATGCCGAACCGCATCCGCAAAACCTTTTCCTCCCGAGGGGTCAGCGTGGCCAGCACCTTTCGGGTCTGCTCCGCCAGATTCAGGCTGACGGCGGCGTCCGAGGGCAGCATGAACTTCTTGTCCTCGATGAAATCGCCCAGATGGCTGTCCTCCTCCTCGCCGATGGGCGTCTCCAGGGAAATGGGCTCACGGGCGATTTTGAGCACCTTCCGCACCTTGTCCAGGGAAATCTCCATTTTTTCGGCGATTTCCTCCGGCGTCGGCTCCCGCCCCATCTCCTGGACGAGATAGCGGGAGGTGCGGATCAGCTTGTTGATCGTCTCGATCATGTGCACCGGAATTCGGATGGTCCGGGCCTGGTCGGCGATGGCGCGGGTGATGGCCTGACGAATCCACCAAGTGGCGTAGGTGGAGAACTTGTAGCCCCGGCGATATTCGAATTTGTCCACCGCTTTCATGAGGCCGATATTGCCTTCCTGAATCAGGTCCAGGAACTGCAACCCCCGGTTGGTGTACTTCTTGGCGATGGAAACCACCAGGCGGAGATTGGCCTGGATCAGCTCGCTCTTGGCCTCCTTGGCCCTGCGTCGCCCCTCCTCCACCCCGGCCACGATTCGGCGCAACGCCGCCGGGTTGGACTTGATTTCCCGCTCCCGCCGGTCGATGCGGTCCTGGGTTTGACGGGCTTCGGCGTAGAGTTGGTCGATGATGGCGTCCGGCGCGTCCACGATGCTCTTGGCCCACTCCCGAAAGGTTTCCGCGTCGGCCAGATAGGCGCGCAGACGGGTGACCGAAACGTGGAACCGGTCGGCGACGGCGGTCATCTGGCGGTTCATGGCGTCGAACCAGTCGATCTGCTCGCGGATGCGTCGCTCGATCTGGTCGATGATGCCGCCCTCCAGCCGCCAGTCCTTCAGCAAATCAAACACCTTGGCGTTGCGTCGGTTGATGCTTCGTCGCAGGCGACGTTGCTCGTCCGCGGCCAGGTCCTGGGTGAAAATCCGTTCCCGAAAGGCGGTGATTTCCTCGTACAGCTCCCGGATGGCGCTGATGGTTTTCAGAAAATTTTCAATCTGAAATTCCTCGTCCACGTAGGCGTCGCCCTCGTCCAGATCTCGCAGCACGTGCTTGGGACGGGTGGCCCCTTCTTGGATGTCGCCGCCGAGGCCCAGGACGAACTCCACCCCGGTGTTGCTGTCCAGCAACGCCTTGAGCACCTCCTGCTCGCCCGCCTCGATTTTTTTGGCGATTTCAACCTCTTCCTCCCGGCTGAGCAACGTGACCATGCCCATTTCCCGCAGATACATTTTGACCGGGTCGGTCACCGCGCCGAACTCGTTGAGCGCGGGGTCCGCGGCCGGCCTTTCCTTGGGCTTGGGGCTGACGGAGTTGCCGTTTCCGGAGGGTTTTTTTTGCCGTTTTTCGTCCAGAATATCGATGCCAACGTCTTCGAAAAGGCTCAACGTTTCGTCGATCTGCTCGGGGGCCATGACCTCTTCCGGGAGCACGGCGTTGATTTCGTCGTAGGTTAGGTATCCCTGGGCCTTGCCCTGGGCGATCAAGTCCCGGACAATGTTTTTGTCCAGTTTGAGCGGGCTTTTATTTTCGGTGGGTTCTACAGCCATCGGATTGCGCCTCCTGCATACGTTCATCCGGTTGTCGGCAGCCTTTGCGGCTTAGAATTTTTTCCATTCTTTCCCGGTGAAGCTTCTTGATTAATTCGGGATTTTTCTCTTTTTCGGCTTTTTGGATATCCTCCAACAGGGGATCGCGCCGACAGCGCTGGCAAAGACCCCGTGCCTGGGCCACCAGCATTCGGCAGCCGGCCAGGGTCCATTCCCCGGATTTCGAGGTGTCAAAAAGCAACGAGGCCGCCAACCGTCGGGTGGCCATATCGGAAATTTGGGAAGATATTTCATCGGCGCCCGCTTCGGGAAGTTTTATGGCGGCAATGACGATTTCCCGAAGCCGCTCGTCCTCCATTTCCTCCGCGATTCCGCTCTCCTTCACCAGGGAGCGGGCCGGCGGATAGTCCAGCGCCATCGTGGCGATTTGGCGTTCCAGCCGCCATCGTCGGCCGGCCGGTCGAGCGCGATTGACGGAAGACCCCTTCTCCCTCGGCGGGGAATCCATGTGGGCCGTTCGCGTTCCCGCCGGCGCCGTCGATTCCGGCGCGGGGGCCGCCGGGGCCGACCCCATTCGTTCCAGAAGCGCCGCTTCCGGCGCTCCGATTCTTCGGGCCACATCGGCCACGTACAGCGAACGGGCCACCGGGTCCTGGACGGCCGAAAGGATCGGCGCCAGCTCCGTCGCGGCCCGGGCCTTGTCGGCCACGGTGTTTCCATGCCGCTTCAAAAACCGCTCCGCCAGAAACGGAATGCCTTCGGACGCCCCGTTGGCCCGCTCCCGGAAGACGGCGGCCCCTTCCTTTCGGACGAAATCGTCGGGGTCCATGCCGGCGTCCAGCAGCAGCACGGAAACCGCCATCTGGGCCTGAACGAAGAGCGGAACGCTTCGTTCCGCCGCCCGCATTCCCGCCTCGTCGGTGTCGAACACCAGAACCGCCCGCTCGGTCATGGATCGAAGGAGCCGGACGTGCTCGCCGGTCAGCGCCGTGCCGAGGGTGGCCACGGCGTTGGGCAATCCGAACTGATGCAGGGCGATCGCGTCCAGATATCCCTCCACGACGAACACCCGGCCCGTTTCCCGCGCCGCCCGCCGAGCCGTCGAATATCCGTACAGGGCGGTTCGTTTGCTGAACAGTTCCGTTTCGGGCGAATTGAGGTATTTCGGCTTCCCGTCGTCCAGCACCCGTCCGCCAAAGGCGATGATTCGGCCTTGGCCGTCGGGAATCGGAAACATGAGCCGGTTTCGGAACCGGTCGTAATGGCCGCTTCCCGACTTGCGGGGGAGGGCGAGGCCGGCCCGCTCCACGTCTTCGGCGGGCACGCCCCGGTCCGAAAGGTGGTCCAGCAGTCGGGACCAGGCGTCCGGCGCGAAGCCCAGTCCGAAGGTCTCGCACTCTTCCGGGCCGAGTCCGCGTCGGGCCAGGTATCGTCGGGCTTCGCCGGCATCCGGCGCGTCCAGGAGCAGACGGCGGAACCAGTCGGCGGCTTCCCGCTGAATCCAGCGCATTCGTTCCAGCCGGCGCGCCTTCTCTTTTTCCTCCGGCGTCATTGCCCGGTCTTCGATTTCTATGCCGTAGCGTCGCGCCAGCGTTCGAAGGGCGTCGGCGAAGGAAAGTCCTTCCCGACGCATCACGTAATGAAAGACATCCCCCCCCTCTCCGCAACCAAAACAGTAAAAAAGCTGTTTTTCCGGGCTGACGGAAAAGGAGGGCGTCTTCTCGGCGTGAAACGGGCACAGGCCGGAAAAATCCTTTCCGGCCTTGCGAAGGGGGACCGACTCCGAGACGATTTCGACGAGGTCGGCCGCCTGGCGAATTTTGGCAATGGTTGTGTCGGGAATGGTGCGTGTCAAGCCGTAATCCCCCTCCAATCAGCGCGTTGTCCAACGAACCGGAACGACGAGCCGCGGAAGGAAACTACGACGGGACCGCTTTGGGAAGATTCGACATGGAGGCGCCCGCGACCTGGAGTTGAACGGACATTCGGTTGACCGGGATGGACCGAATGCAAATCTGCAGAATAAGGTGAGACGGGTGTTTTGTCAATCAAAATATTGGAAACCGGTTGGGGGGAAGTTCTCCCGGCGGGATCGGAGCTTCCGGGCCGGGCGGACCGGCCCGGCGAAGGCAAGCGGCGGGAACGCCGAAAGGAAACCTTTGGGCGGGGAAACCCCGACTCAGGACGGCCCGACGCCCCGGGTCAGGGCGATGGCCTCCCGCAGATCCAGACCGCCGGCGTAGAGGGCGCGACCGGCGATGACCCCGGCGACGCCTTCCGATTCCAGGGGAAGGAGCGCTGCGACGTCTTTCAGGGAAGCCACGCCGCCCGAGGCCACCACGGGGATGTCGACCGCCCGGGCCAGGGTTCGGGTTTCTTCCAGATTGGGGCCCGATTGCATGCCGTCCCGGTGGATGTCGGTAAAGTTGATGGCCGCCACGCCGCTGTCCTCGAACTGGCGGGCCAGGTCGGCGGCGCGGGTTTGGGTGGTTTCGGTCCAGCCTTCCACGGCGACCCATCCTTCCCGGGCGTCGATGCCGACCACCACCTTTCCCGGATGGGCGGCGCAGGCCTCCTTCACCATGTCGGGATTGCGCACCGCCTCGGTGCCGATGACCACCCGGCTGACCCCGATGTCCAGGTACATGCCCAGGGTATCGATGGATCGAATGCCGCCGCCCACCTGAAGGGGCACGTCCACGGCCGCGAGGATGGCCCGGATGACCTCCAGGTTGCGGGGCGTTTTTTCCACCGCGCCGTCCAGATCCACAATGTGAATCAGTTCGGCGCCGGCTTCGGCCCAGCGACGGGCCATGGCGGCCGGATCGTCGGAGAAGACGGTTTCGTCCTCCATCCGGCCCTGCAGAAGCCGCACGCAGCGGCCGCCCTTGATGTCGATGGCGGGAATTACGATCATGGGATTCGGAGCGTCTCCATCATTCGTTCCATGGCCTTGGCGGCCATCTGGTCGGCGGTGATCCACTGGCCGTCCCGTTCCAGGAAGGCCCCAAGTTGAAACAGGTCGTCGGTGAGCGCTTTCTGGGTTTCGTCGAAGAAGGCCGACCAGAGCACGCGCCCGTCCGATATGCGCATCAGGAAGAGGTCGAAGGCGACCGAAGCCGGATCGGTGGCGGCGAATTTCCCGCCCACCCGGTTCCGGTATCGGTAGACGTGGCCCACGAAGACGCCGTCGGCGTTGAGCCGCCGTCCGGTTTCCATCAGCAGGGCCCGTTCCGAAACGTCGGGATTGGAGATGGCCAGGGTAATGGTCTGAAGGTCCCGGGCCTGATCGGCGGTGATCAGCTTGACGGGGGTTCGTTCCCGCAGCCGCTCCAGGGCCAGGTCGGTGAGAAGCCGTTCCGCGTCCTCGGCCACTTCCCCCGTGACGAAGACCTGGCCGCTGAGGGGGCTCCGAACGCCCTGGTCGGGTCCCACCGTGTCCCCCACGTTGATGAAGGAGACCATCAGAAATCGCTCCATTCCTGGCGGCACCGTCACGGTGGGGGACGCGGGCGGCGGCGACTGGCAGGCGGTCAGCGTCAACAGCAGCAGGCTGAGAAGCGGCGGAATGCCACGTTTCATGGGTTGCCTTTCCATGGGCCGGCAAGGTGTCGGCCGGTGCGGACGATCCTTGCGGGGAAAACGTCCGGGTCCGAATTCCAATCCGAAATTTTTCCTTCGTCCGCTTCCCGGCTTCCGGCTCGAAAACGACGGTCCGTTAAACGGCGGACTCGGCTGCGAATGGGCGGCGGACTTGGCTACAGGACCCCTTTGCTGGAGCGCGCGCCCCGCACCCGCTCGTCCCGCCCGACGGCCTCGGCCAGCGCGCGGCCGAACCCCTTGAAGATCGATTCCACGATATGGTGGAGATTCTCCCCGTAGGCGGTGTTGACGTGAAGGGTGACGCCCGCCCGGTTGGCCACCGCCCGAAAAAATTCCTTGGCCAGGAAGACGTCCATGGGACCGCCCCCGGCAAGGGTTTCCGGAACATGGTACACCAGCAGGGGCCGGCGGGAAAGATCCAGCGTCACCGATGTCAGCGTCTCGTCCATGGGAACCGCTGCATGGCCGTAGCGACGGATGCCCGTCCGGTCGCCCAGGGCCCGGTCGATCGCCTCCCCCAGCGCCAGCCCAACGTCCTCCACCGTGTGATGCAGGTCCACGTCCACGTCGCCCTTGGCGCGAACGGTCAGGTCGAAAAAGCCGTGCACCGCGAACAGGGTCAGCATGTGGTCGAAAAAGGGAATGCCCGTGGAAATTCCATGAGTTCCGGCGCCGTCCAAGCCGATTTCCAGATGAATATCGGTTTCGCCGGTGGTGCGCTCAACCACGGAAACACGCGACATGACGCCTCCTGCCTGGGTCGATGGAATATATAAAGATCCGTTTGGAATTGAAACGGATCCGGGGGCGGCCGTCCGGGGGATGGAAAAATTGGGTGGGGCGGGGGAAAGCCGCCGGCGGCGGTCCGACCGGTCGGATTCGGAAAGAAAAGAGGTGGTGGAGATGAGGGGGATCGAACCCCTGACCTCAGCGTTGCGAACGCTGCGCTCTCCCAGCTGAGCTACATCCCCACAACCGAAGTCGCCTATTTACCAGAGGATCGGAGGATCGTCAACAAAAATCCGCCCGGTTTCGGGCGGTTTTTCTTCCGGCGCGGAAGAATTGCCGGCCGCATAGGCTCCGGCGAAAACCGGCTTTCTTCTCCGGGGTGGAGCGGCATACCTTTTTTCCATTCGGGTCAAACGTGGAAACTCCGCAACATTCGGCCCCTCGCCGGCGAAAAACTTTGGACTTGAGTTCCCGGCCCAAACGTGATGAGTGTAACGATTTTGAGACGAAAAACGCCAGGGAGAAATCGCCCGATGAAACTTCAGGACGCCCATAAATTGGTCACGGCCGACCAGGACAAAACATTGGCCCCGGAGGAGACCGTCCGCCGGTTCCGGCAAAAGCTGGAACGCCTTCATTTGGACATTTTGGACCATACGGAACGAATCGACAACGGTCGCCTGGGCATTCCGGTCTTCATGAGCTACTGTGGCCCGGACGCCGCCGCCCTCACCGGCGCCCGAAAGCAGATGGGCAAAGGCGCTTCGCCGGAACAGGCGGAAGCCAGCGCGTTGATGGAGCTTGCGGAACGATTCAGCTTTTTCAGCTTCTCAAGTTCCGACAATCGATTCCAGCACGCCCCTTTTTCGGCGTTGCGGGATTCCGCAATTCCCTTCGACCAGATCGCCCGCTCGGTCCACGACGAGAGCCCGCAGCCGGCCGCGGCGGAGGAAGTCTTCGCAGATTTGCCCATGCGATGGGCCGAGGGATTCCGGTTGGCGGACCTGGCCCCGGTGAAGATTCCTTTCGACTGGTTCCTCGCCATCAACGAATTCAACGGCTCCTGCGCCGGCAACTGTCCCGAGGAGGCCCTCTGCCAGGGCCTGTGCGAGGTGGTGGAACGTCATGTCTCCGACCTGGCTGGCCGCGAAGGGCGAACGGTTCCCCGCATTCGGCCCGAATCGGTGACCGATTCGGTGGCCCGGGAGTTGCTGGACAAATACGCGGCCGCCGGGGTCGAGGCGGTGCTGTTGGACATGACCCTGGACATGGGCGTGCCCACCGTCGGCGTGCTGGCCTGGGACCCCGTCACCTTTCCGGAAAAAAGCGAGATCGTCTGGACCGCCGGAACCGCCGCCCACCCGGAGAAGGCCTTGATCCGCGCCCTGACGGAAACCGCCCAGCTCGCCGGGGATTTCAACACCGGCGCCAACTATCTGGCCAGCGGTCTGCCCAAATTTTCCAATTTGAAAGAGGCCGATTTTTTGCGGAATTCCCCGGAGGTCGTCGACATTTCCGACCTGCCGGACCTGTCCGACGACAACTTCCGGGTGGAGCTGGAGCGGCTGGTGGCGGCGCTGGGCGAGCGGAACCTGGAGGTCTTCGTCCTGGACGTCACCCATCCGGAGCTGGGCGTGCCCGCCTTTTACGTGATGGTTCCCGGCGCCCGGTTTCGGGAACGGGCCGAGCGCAGCGGCGTGCTGATGTTCTGCACCCGACTGATCGGCGAGCAATTCCCCCCGCCGCTGGCGGCCGATCGCCTGCGGAAATTGGACGAACGACTTCCAGGCCACTACTTCGTGCGCTTCCACCTGGGGATGGCGCATCTGGCCATGGACGATCCCGAGACCGCCCTGCCCCATCTGGCGGCGGCCCTGGAGATGAGCCCGGCGACGGAGGACGTGCCGAGCATTTACGCCTACATGGGCGTATGCCTGAAGGAGATGGGGCGCTACGAAGAGGCCCTGGCGGTATTGGACAAGGCGGAGACGCTGGACCGGGAGCGAACGGATGTGTACAACCTGAAGGGCTTCTGCCATTTCAAACGGGGGGAACACCGGGAAGCCATCGCCAATTTCCGGGAGGTGTTGCGGCTGAATCCCGGGTCCGCCATCGACTATGCCAACATCGGGGCCAATTATCGCGCCATGGGCGAAGTGGAAAAGGCGGTGGAGCATTATCGGATCGCCCTGACCTTGGACCCGTCCATCGACTTCGCCCGGGATCACCTGGCCGCCCTGACCGGGGAATAATCCTCGACGGCCCTTAATCGGACGACTTGGCTCTGAGGCGGGTGGATTGAACCGGCTTTCGACCCGCGAATGCTCGTCCTTCCCGTCCGAAACTGTCCGAACCGTTGGTATCCGGTTGACGACAGGCCCTCCGTTCCGGTACTTTCCATTTGATTTCTATCTCGGACCCTTGTTGGAGATCGGAGAATTTTATGCCCGTCAAAAAACAGTTTTTGAAAAGTCGGCCCATTTGCAAAGTCACGTTTCGGCTGCCCAAGGAAGAGGCCGAAGGCGCGGATTCGGCCTTTCTGGTCGGGGATTTTAACGATTGGGAAGAGCAAAGCACGCCAATGAAAATCTTGAAGAGCGGCGACTTCACCGTGACCGTGGACCTGGAAACGGGTCGGGAATACCATTACCGGTTCAAGCTCCCCGGGGATCGGTGGAAAAGCGACCCCGAGGCGGAGTCGTATGCGTCCTCGCCTTTTCCCGGGGTGGAAAACTCCGTGGTGGACTGCCGAATCTGATTCCGTTGGTCGGTGTTTCCCGGCGGGATTCGGGAACCGGCCCGGCGCGTGACGTTGGTTCGCCAACGTCGGACCACTGAATCCTTCTCTCCGGGATCGGCCCGGCCTTTGGCGGCTCGCTTTCGGCGGAACGTCCGCGCGGGGGCCGGGGATAGAAATGTTTTCGGGACTGGCGAAAGGTCCGGTCCGTGGAGTCGGGGGTCATGGCTTTTCCTTTTTTCAGTTACGGCACCCTTCAGGCGCCGGAGGTGATTTTGTCGGTGATCGGGCGGCGCCCTTTTGGAGAGGCCGCCCGCCTGCCGGGTTGGCGGGTGTTTCGAATGGTCGACGCGGGATACCCGGGCATTGTGCCCGGCGGGGAAAACGACGACGCCCCGGGCATTCTGTATCAAGGGATCAGCGACGGGGAGCTGTTGACCCTGGATCGGTTTGAAGGGCCTCAGTACGAGCGTCGGAAACTGGATGTGTTGGGGACCGAGGGAGACCTCGTATCCGCCTGGGTGTACGTGGTGAAGGAGGAGCGCCGGGCGGAGGTTTCCGAAGCGCCTTGGCGTTTGGATGAATTTCTGGATTCCGGTTTGCCGGAATTTATGGAGCGTTTCGTGCGGGAGCGGCGGCGAGCGTATCGGGAGGAATAACGCGCCGGAAGGTGTCCGGTTGGATTTTCCGAAGCCCCAAAGATCGTTTCCCGGTTTTCCCCCAAGCGGCCGTCGAAAGAAACGCCGTCGGACGTGGCGGGGATGATTCGCCAGAGTTTTTTTGAAACCGGCTGGATCGATGTTGAGCCCGTTTTTCGCCTTTTCGGGAAAGCGGGTTTTTTTGTTTTCATCGCCGGAAAAGGTTTTCCGGGAAAGCCGGCCTGGGGGCGTCGCGCGATTTGGGTCATAAGGCACGGGGCGGGAGAAGAGCCCTTCGACCGGCGCATGCGGTGTTCGACGCCCGACATGGGGGATTTCGGGTATGGACGGCCCAGGATTTAATTGGGAGAAAAACGGGTTACCCAAACCAAAGGAGATGGAATGGATTGGAACGTGGACGTTCAGCAAATCGTGAATCGGGTCTGGGCTCTCGTCACGCTCTACGGGCTCCGGCTGCTGGCGGCCGTTGCCGTTTACATCCTGGGTCGGCTGGCGGCGAGGCTGATCGCCAACATTCTGGATCGGACCCTGGAGCGGCGGAAGGTGGACCCGACGTTGGCTTCCTTCGTGACGAGTTTGACCTCCATCGGTTTGACGATTTTCGTGATCATCGCGGCCCTGAGTCAGCTCGGAATTCAGACCACGTCCATCGTGGCGGTCATCGGCGCCGCCGGCCTGGCCATTGGCCTGGCCTTGCAGGGGTCCCTTTCCAATTTCGCGGCGGGGTTTTTGATGATCATGTTCCGGCCGTTCCACGTGGGCGACTACATCGAAGGGGCCGGCACCACCGGCACGGTGGAATCGATCCACATTTTCACCACCCAGATCGTGACGCCGGACAACAAGGTGATCATCGTGCCCAACGCCAGCCTGACCTCGGGCAATATCGTCAACTGGAGCCGGAAAAAAACGCGGCGGGTGGACATGGTCTTCGGCATCGGCTACGCCGACGACATCGACAAGGCGCGGAGCGTGCTGGAAGCGGTGCTGGCGGAGGACGACCGGGCGTTGGAAGACCCGGCGCCGATGATCCTCGTCGGGGAGCTGGGCGACAGTAGCGTGAATTTGCTTTTCCGGCCGTGGGTGAAAACGTCGGATTACTGGATGTTTTACTGGCAAACGATGGAAACCGTGAAAAAACGGTTCGACGCCGCCGGAATCACGATTCCCTTTCCGCAACGGGATGTGCATTTGTTTCGGGAGGAGGCGGCGTAGCCGTCCCCGCCCGCTCCATGGTTTCGGAGCCGGCTTGAAATTAGCCGTGTCCGGGCGAATCCTCCGCCGCGCAACGATCCTCCCACGGCAGGCAAAGCTGGCGGAAGAGCCGCCGTTCCGGATCGGGGAAATTGGACAGCGTGATTCCCAGCAGCCGCACCGGCAGGTTTCCCGCGTCGGTTTCCGCCAGCAGTTCCGGAACCACCGCCATCATCTCCGACGCCCGGAAGACCGGTTCCGCCAGGGTGCGGCTTCGGGTCACGCTTCGGAAGTCGTGGTAGCGCACCTTTACGGTCACCGTGTATCCTTTCACGTCATTCTTCCGCGCACTGGCCTCCACTTGCTCCGCGATCCGGGCCAGAATCTCCCCCATTTCCGCCGGATCGAAAACGTCCGAATGCAGCGTCGTTTCCTTTCCCAACGACTTCCGTTCCCGGTGCGGCTCCACGGGCCGTTCGTCCCGGCCGTGGGCGATGTCGAAAAAATACCGGCCCGATTTCCCGAAGTGGCGGGTCAAATCCTCCCGGCTGAACCGGCGCAGATCGGCGCCATTTCGGATGCCCAGGTTCACCATCCGCCGCTCCGTGGCCGGCCCCACCCCGAAAAATTTCCGGATGGGCAGCCGTTCGATGAAGGCGTCGGCCTCGGCCGGGGTGACCACGGCGATGCCGTCGGGCTTGTTCAAGTCGGAGGCGACCTTGGCGAGAAATTTGTTGAAGGAGACGCCGGCGGAGGCGGTCAGACCGGTTTCCCGGCGGATGGCGGCGCGGATTTCCTTGGCCACGGCGGTGGCGAAGGGGATGCCGGGCCGGTTTTCCGTCACGTCCAGGAAGGCTTCGTCCAGGGAGAGCGGCTCCACCCGGTCGGTGTATTCCAGAAAAATGTCTCGTATCTGTCGGGAGACCGCCCGGTAGACCTCGAACCGGGGGCGGACGAAGACGGCGTGGGGGCAGCGGTGATAGGCGGTGCGGCCGGGCATGGCGGAATGGATGCCGTAGCGGCGGGCTTCGTAGGAGCAGGCGGCCACCACGCCCCGCTTGGACGGGTCGCCCCCCACGCAGACCGGGCGGCCGCGAAGTTCGGGGCGGTCCCGCTGTTCCACGGAGGCGTAGAAGGCGTCCATGTCGATGTGGAGGATTTTGCGGAGGTCGGTCATGATGGGACCTCGGGACGGGACTTCATGACGAGCCCTTAGGATGGGAGGGGGAGCGACCGTCCTTGCCGGACCATGGCGGCCATCTCCTCCGGCCCCACCGGCCGGCTGAAGTAGAAGCCCTGCATTTCTTCGCAGCCCCGCTCCCGCAGAAAATCCACGTGGGCCGCCTCTTCCACGCCCTCGGCGGTGACCCGGAGGTTCAACCGTTTGGCCATGGCGATGATGGCCGAGGTGATGGCGGCGTCGTCGGGATCGGTGAGGATGTCGGAGATGAAGATCCGGTCGATTTTGATCGCGTCCACCGGGAACCGTTTGAGGTAGCTGAGGGACGAGTAGCCGGTGCCGAAGTCGTCGATGGCCAGGGTCAGGCCCAGCGCCTTGAGCCGGTGCAGCAGATCGGCGGCCCGCTCCACGTCTTCGATGAGCAGGGATTCGGTGATTTCCAGCTCCAGCCCGTCGGGGTCCAGGCCGGTTTCCGCCAAGGTCCGGGCCACGTTGCCCACCAGGTCCGCCGCCAGGAACTGCCGAGCCGACAGGTTGACGGCCACCCGCAGGGGCGGAAGCCCGGCGTCGCGCCATCGCTGGTTTTCCACGCAGGCGGTGCGAAGGACCCATTCGCCGATGGGCACGATAAGGCCCGTCTCCTCCGCCACCGGCACAAAGCGGACCGGAGAAACGTCTCCCAACAACGGATGCCGCCACCGGATCAGCGCCTCGGCGGCGA
>JBKHDD010000008.1:0-67561 GCA_046541515.1 Desulfococcaceae bacterium | reverse complement strand
TTGACGCCCAGCTCCTCCGCCGCCACCATGGCCATGATGGTTTTGGTTCCGGTGCCGATGTCGCTGGCCCCCATGTTCAGGTTCACGCTGCCGTCCTCGAACAGCCGGATGATGACCGTGGAGGGGGGCCATCCGCCGCCGATGAACCAGGAGCAGCCGGCCATGCCCACGCCCCGTCGGACCCGTGCGCTCGGGTCTTGTTCCGCCGTCGCCTTTTTCGCCGCTTCCCAGTCGAAGGCTTCCGCGCCTTTCTTCAGACAGTCGGGATAGCCGTTGGTGGTGTATTTCGGATTGCCCTTCCGGGCCTGGCTGTAATCCGGGATGTTCTTCAGCCGGAATTCCACCGGGTCCATGCCGATTTTTTCGGCCAGGGCGTCCATCATCTGCTCCAGGGCCCAGGCGGCCTGGGGATAGCCCGGCGCCCGGAAGGGGCGGGCCAGACCGGCGTTGACGAAGACGTCGGTGACGGCGCATCGGACGTTTTCGCAGGTGTAGAGTTCCTTGATCAGAAAATCCACAAGAGAGGTGCCGCCGGAGGGAAAGGCGCCGCCGGTGCCGGTCACTTCGTAGTCCAGGGCCGTGATCGTCCCGTCCTTCTTCACGCCGGCCTTGAGCCGCATGTTGGCCGGCGGCCGGTTGCCCATGGTCAGATAGGTTTCTTCCCGGGTGAGAAAGGCTTTGACCGGGCGGCCGGTTTTTCTGGCGAGGATCGCCGCGATGACCGAATACTTGCCGGTATCCAGTTTGCTGCCGAAGCCGCCGCCGACGTAGTGGCCGATCACCCGGACCTGGGAGCGGGGCATGTCCATCACCCGGGCCACCGTTTCCTGCACGGCGTAGACGCCCTGGGTCGATTCCCACAGGGCGAGCCGGTTTCCGTCCCACTCGGCCACGCAACCGTGAAGCTCGATCGGCGTGTGCAGTTCGCAGGCGGTGCGGTAATTCTCTTCCATCACCTCGTCGGCCTCGGAAAAGCCCGCTTCCACGTCGCCCCGGCTGTAGTTCTCGGTCTTGATTTTGTTTCCGTCCTTGTGGACCTTGGGCGCGCCCGATTCCAGGGCCTTTCGCTCGTCGGAGAGGGCGGGGAGGACTTCGTAGTCCACCTTTATCGCTCGAACCGCATCCCAGGCCCGGTCCGGGGTTTCGGCGGCCACGGCGGCCACGGCCTCGCCCTCGAATTTGGGTTCGGGGTCGAAGAGCGGCCGTTCGTAATCCTTGGCGTAGGGCCATTTCAGTTGGGCTTCCTTGGTCTTTCCGGTGATGACGGCGTGGACGCCCTTCATTTTTTCGGCGGCGGAGGTGTCCACGGATCGGACCTTGGCGTGGGCGTGGGGGCAGCGGACGATGGCGGCGTAGAGCATGTTGGGCCGCACCACGTCGGAGGGGTAGACCGCCGCGCCGGTGAGCCGCTCGAAGGCGTCCACCCGGGGACGTTCCATGCCGATAACGTGGGTGTCCCGCCACGGGGCGGGCCGTTCGCCTTCTTCCGGGACTTCGTGCATCGGCGCGTTTTTCACGTAGTAGAGTTCGTCCTTCATGCGCCGCCTCCTTTCTTCAGTTCCGCGCCGCGCTGGGCCGCCTTGACGATGTGGGAATAGGCTCCGCAACGGCAAAGGTTGCCGCTGACGCCGATCCGGATGTCGTCCACCGAGGGCTCCGGCATCTTCCGCAGCAGCCCTTCCACGGCCATGATCTGTCCCGGGGTGCAGTAGCCGCACTGGTAGGCGTCCTCCTCGGCGAAGGCTTGCTGGACCGGTCCCATGGTTTCGCCGTCCACCAGCCCTTCCACGGTGGTGATTTCCGCGCCCTCGGCCTCCACGGCCAGGGTCA
Source organism: Desulfococcaceae bacterium (assembly GCA_046541515.1). Classification (GTDB taxonomy): domain Bacteria; phylum Desulfobacterota; class Desulfobacteria; order Desulfobacterales; family Desulfococcaceae; genus CAYFVR01. The sequence goes on along the minus strand of JBKHDD010000008.1, from coordinate 65,731 downwards.
TGCAGGCGTAGCGGGCCACGCCGTCCATGAGCACCGTGCAGGCGCCGCATTCGCCCCGGCCGCAGCCCTCCTTGGTTCCGGTCAGTTCCAATTTTTCCCGCAACGCGAAGAGCAGCGTCCAGCGGGGTTCCACCAGCAGGCGATAGGCGCCGCCATTGACGTGGAGTTTCACGGGAATCATTTCTCCGGCGGGAATGGGCTCCTCCGCCGCGTCCGCCTTCTCGGCGAAAAGGTGGCCGGAGGCCGCGACGCCGGCGGCGCCGATTCCAAGGGTGGTGATGAAGCCCCGGCGGGTGACGCCCCGATTGGGTTGCCGGTCCGATCGTTCCTCGGCCGGTTGACCGTCCTGAATGTTGGACATGAAGTCTTCCTCCAAAGGTGGGAATTGGTTTGAAGATCGTGTAGGGATATCGAGGGTTTGAGATTGTGAGAAAAAAGGATGGGATGGATGTCAAAATACACGGTTGCGGCGGAAAGGTCAAGCCGTTGTCGCGGAGATCGCCTTGACGAAGGGGAAATGGCGATTATTGTTTGGTCATGTTACGGGAAAACGGCACGGCAAATTTGGAAGAGCGCGAATTCATCCCCGGCGGAACTTTGCGGGGCTAGGCCGAAGTTGTGAACGCTTAAGTTTTTCTTGTTTCCGTGAATTCTCCGCGAAGTAATTCCGACAAGCTGTTGCAACGCCCCCTTGCAGGGTCGAAAATATAACGAAACGGCGGACACGATGTTGTCCGCCGTTTTTGCGTTTGGAATTTGGCATCGTTTTTTGGGTGCTGACATCCTTTTTGAAAAAAAATAAGGCGGGACGATTCGTGGATCGATATCGAAAGGACCGGATGCTCACCCAGGTTTTTTTGCGTTCCCCTTGCGAAAACAGACGGAGGAATCCAAGCCGGTTCCGATTCCCAAGAAAATCGCCAAAATCGCAGAGAATTTTCGAGAAGGGAGAGAGAAACGGCGAAAGGCGACAAGGAACGCTGGATTTCCGGGCGGCGTGGCCGGGGAGGGCTCAATTGGGCACGCCGATGATCTCCGCCTCCGCCGCCGAGCATTCGCTGATCTCCGCGATTCGCAGGTACCAGAATTCCCGATCGAATTTTCGTTTGGCGTCCAAGTAATCCACGGCAAAGCAATACCGGACCCGGACGATTTCTTCGTCGTTGTATCCGATCATTTTGTAGGGTTTCATGGAACGCTCCAAGGTGTCACGGGTATTTTTTTGGGAGATGGGCGCGATGAAGGAAGCCCGTATCCGCAAGCGAATCATTGGAAATTCCGCAGAATGGGGTGGAATTTCCTCAATGGAATTTTCGGGGTTATACCATGACGCTTCCTGGAAGAGCAAGGAAATCGGAGTGCGAACGCATTTGGGGGCGGTCGCCTTGAGAAACTGAAATTGAGCGGGGAAATTCGGCGGGAATCATTGGGCAAACCTTGAGACCGCTCAAGAGGAACCGCTCAGGCATTGCCACTGTTTTCAAAATCCTCCCACCACCGTTCCGCGTCTTCCAAGCTTTCAAAATCGAAGATGGACTCTCCGAAGCGGTCCAGAACGTCTACTCCGGATTCACTCAGTTTGCGTTTAATCGCGGGAGACAGATGGCCGAATCGCTTTTTCAAGAGTTTCAGAATCAATTCATCCCTGCCTTCTTTCCTCCCTTCCAGCTTCCCTTCCAGCTTCCCTTCCAGCCTTCCTTCCAGCCTGCCCTCCTGCCGCAGCCGTTCCGCGATGGTCACCGCCATCCTCCTTCCGTTTTCATTTTCCAGGGCGTCGAGGCCCCGGTCGATGTATTCCTCCCGGTCGTCTCTGGCCTGATAGGTGTAGCGGAGCATCCATTCCAGAAATTCGAGCTGAACCTTCTGGTCGTCAATTTTTCCCAAGTATTTGGCCGCCTCGACAAACCGTTCGCCGTAGTCGTCGTCGAAAATATGCTTCATCAAATAAAGCACAACGCCAAGGGCCATGGCGTCGCCCAGAAGAAGCCGTTCGTCCTCGTAGTCCCGAAGATCGTACAATTCGTAGGCGAAATCCGGAATGTACCGTTCCAGCCCCTCTGGCGCCTCCAGGATTTCGGCGAGCGAACGGGGCGCGCTCCATTTCCGTTTTCCGTGATATAGCACCGCCGGAAGGACCACCGGAAGCCGTTTCGCCTCCGGATTTTGTTCGATGAATTCCCGCCACAGGTTCGTCATATAGCACAGAAGCCGAAAGATCATCCAATGATCCGGTTTGCTTTGGTGCTCGAACAAAAGATACAGGAAAGCCGTCTGGCCCCGGATTTTGGTGCGGTAGACGATGTCCGAATGGCGGTTTTTCCATTTTTCGTCCACGTAACTCCCGTTGGCGAGTTTGAAGTAGCGGAAGTCGATCCGGCGGACAATTTTCTTTGGCAGAGACCGCCGGAAAAAGCTTTTCGCCAACTCCCGTTTCTTGAACGCGGCCTTGAAGGCGGCGTCGTGGGGAGAGCCCGTGGAGGCTTCAAATATCTCGCCGATTCGGGTCACGGATGGAACCCTTCTTTTTCCAAGCCATCGCCTTTCATGCGTTCCATTTTCTTGATTTCGCCATGGAAAGTCAACGGCTTTGTCGGGGTCTCTCGCCGGGAACGACGACTTCCCCTCATTATTCCGCCGCCACCTTCCCCCTCGGCAGTTCCGCTTCCTCTTCTGCGACGGGACTTTCCTTCCCCAAAATCCCCATCACGTCCTCCAGCACCAGATACAGACAGGGCACGATGACCAGAATGATGGCGGTGGCGAAGAGGATGCCGAAGCCAAGGGAGATGGCCATGGGGATCAGGTGGTTGGCCTGTTGGGAGGTTTCCAGGATGATGGGCGTCGGGCCGCCGGCCGTGGTCGGCGTCGTCGGCAGGATGGGCCGGAAGCGGCGCAGACCGGCCTGGAAAATGCCGTCGAAGGCCGATTGTTCGCCGCGCTTGCGGTTGGCGTAGTCGATCATGATCGGCGAGTCGTTGACCACCACGCCGGAGAGGGCGATGACGCACGGTCGCCACCCGTCGTCCGTTCCGCCGGTGAATGGAGGTGAACGCTTCGCCCATCTCCACGCTGGCCCCCTCCATCGGTTGGGAGGCGATGCAAGTTTTCGGTTGCCTGCCCCCGGCGCCGGCTCATCGGCGGCCGATGGCGTCCTCCGCCGGCCGGAACGCCAGGTTCAGGTCGAACACCAGCGTGTTTCGGGCCGGCTCGGGGCCGTCCGCCCCTTCGATGTCGAATTCCGTCAGGTCGATTTGAAACCGGCCCCGGGCCAGCAGGCGTGGCTTGCCTTCCTCTCCGATCACCGGCTCCATCTCCATGGCCACCTGCATGGGCTTTTTCGTGCCTTTCAAAAGGAGACTCCCCGAAACGGCCGCAGGGGAGAGCTGACCGTACTCCACGGGGCGGCCGTCGCTGGAGACCGATTCCACCTCGAACCGGGCGGCGGGATGGTCGTCGGTGTCCAAAAAGAGGCTGCCTTGCAGCACTTCGTCCAGGTCTTCCACGCCCATGGTGACGGTGGTCGGGTCCATTTCCACGAAGCCGTTTGCGCCGTTCAGCGTTTTTCCCTCGGCCAACCGAAATTGGCCGTTTCCCTGTTTTACTTCCCCGGTGTACTGATCCAACGGCGCGGGAAAGCGGAACTGCACCATGGGCGGGTCGTCCGGACCGGGCTCGGCCAGTGTCCATTTCAGCGGGATTTCGGCGTCCACGTCGGCCATGGCCGCCCGTTCCGGCTTGGGCGGAAGCGGATAGCCCGTCTCGGCCCAGGCGATGGCCGGGGTCTCTTTCGCCACCGGATCGAAGCCGTCGCCGTCTTCGGTGTCGGCGATTTGCCGGGCCACCGCCTTTTCCATAATTTCGGCGGCTTGCCGGAACAGTTTTTCGCGTTCGGAGTACGGCCCGACCAGCGGTTCCTTTTTCATCTCGAAAACCGGGGCTTTGCAGTGAAATTGGGAGTAGAGCGCCAGGGAAAGAAAGAGCGTGCCGTCGTCGGCCCGCCAGGGATAGAAATCCATGTAGAATCCCCGGTCGGCCCGGCCGAGTTCCACCCGGTCCCGGGTTTCAAACTGGTCAAAGCCCTTTTCCATGGCGGCCCGGGCCTCCCGGACGAATGCCTCGTGGTCGTATCCCTCCGGCGGGGCGCCGGTGACCGGCGCGACTTTGATCGGCGCCCAGACTTGGGCGCGTCCGGTTGTCCAAATCGGGATGTCCTCGCGCGCCAACTTTTCTTCCCCTTGGGGCACGAACCGGGACGTGCGGATAAAGTTGCGGATTCGGGCCGGGGTGGTCGTTCGTCCCTGATAAATGGAACGGCCACGATGGTTTTGGAAGACCAACAGCGGCGTAATGCCCACTTCCGGCGGAACCGGGCCTTCGCCCACTTCGATGACCTCCACCGAAACGTCCATGTCCGTGGCGAGGTTGCGGATTTCCGGCAGACGGTTTTCCCGGAAATCCTTGGCGACCTTGGACGCCTCCGGCTGGACGAAAACGAGGAGTTGTTCCTCGGCCGCGCCGGCGGGGAGGGCGGCGAGGAGAATTGCGGTGAGAATAATTGTAAAAATGGCTGGGTTCTTGACCATGTTAGGGCTCCGTGATCGATCCCGGCGAGGGACCCGGGTTGGAAAATGTCGTCCCTCCGGAGCATGGGTTCCGGGCGTTCAAGCCCCGGAGGGGCGACCACATTCCATAAAGCGAAGACAATGGCCAATCCGTCTACGTTCTTCAAGAAAATGGACGGAATGACGCCTACTCTCCATACCGTTCAATGGTGGGGGCGAATTGCGTTCGCCCGTTGGCAATCCGGCACAACCGTCGATTGGAATTCCCAATGCGAACGGTATGGCGCCTACTCCGCATAATCAAACCCCGAAAGCCCGGCGCTGATCCGAATTTCATAGGCCACCTTGGCGTTGTCCCGTTCCGGCTGGAGGTTGAAATCCCGGCGGTCGAAGCTGAAATCGGAGATGAGCACCAGCAGGTCGCCCGCGCCGCCGTTGTTCCGGGCCTTGACCATTCCGGGCAAATGGCGCAGGGTGACGGGCATTTCCAGCGGCATGGTGACGCCCTTCATCGTAAAATCGCCGCGAATTCGCAGGTTCCACTCGGCGTCGCCGGCGGACTCGGCCGAGATCACTTCCCGGAGTTCAAAGTCGATGGACGGGTATTTTTCCACGTTGAGCCATTCTTCGGCGTGGAGCATCTTGGTCATTCGCGGATTCGCCATGATGACCTGATCCGCCGCAACGGAAATCTTCCCGCTGGTGGCTTCGGGGTTCTTGGGGTCGAAGATGACGGTCCCGGAAACGCCCCGGGCCGTGCCCATGATGGGTTCCAGCATGGAATAGAGGGCGATGTTCATGCTGTTGACGTCCTTGGGGTCTTCAAAATCAAATGTTGCGGGTTCGGCGTGGGCCAAAGAGGGGATCAGCAGGGAAACCAGGAGCAACGAATGAATCAGCCATTTTCGAATCATTGAATTTCCTTCCGATTGGGTGGACAAAGACCCGTATGGCGTTTCGTGGATTTTCATCGGTCCATGACAAATTTGGAGTTCCAAAGATAACCGCCTCCGGTGGGCTGTCAAATCCAACGAGTGGTCGACAGGCCGGGTTTTCCGGAAATGGCGGAATTTTCAGTCCGTGGCGTTTCTGGCTGGAGAAACCCAAAGACATTCGCGGGGAGGCTTTGATCGGCTTCCGTTTTGTTGGGAGCCCAACTTGTCCCGAGCGGTGGATGCAAAACCAAGGAAGATGAGCAAAAAATGGGCCATTTCGTTCGCGCACGATATTCGCCGGTTGGACTTGTTTTTTGCATAATCGCCTCCGCGGCGATGATCGCCGGCTGGTGGTTCATCCAACAGCATGCGGATCGGCGGAAAACGGAAGCGATTCAAAACCATCTGGAATTGGCGGGTCGGATTATTTCATCTCGGGCGGAAGAATTCCAACGAATCCTCCAGGCAGGCGCCGCTGGAACCGGTTTTCGGGAATTTCTTATAGCGAGTGATCGTCCGGCCCTTCGGAACCGGCTGACGGAAATCGCGGAGATCGCCGGATGGGATTTCGCGGGCGCGGTTTTCCCCGACGGCCAAATGATGACCCGGATCGGACCCGGCGGGGAAGGCGATCCACCTTTTTTCGGCCGGAACCCGGCGGCGGATTTGGCGTTGGATAAAAGGTCGCCGTTGGCCGGCGCGGTGGCGATGGATCGCGGAACTCTGGCCGCCGAAAACGCGGACCTGGCCCGCCGCGCGGCGGTGAAGGTGCGGCAGACCCGCGAAACGGGTCGCGTCCCCTTGCTGGAAGAGACGGCGGGCTTGACCCTGTCGGCGGCGGTTCCCGTGTTAAATGACGGAGAATTGATCGGAGCGGTTTACGGCGGCGTTTTGCTCAACCGGAACGAAACATTTGTTCGGGAAATGGCGGAAATGGCTTTTGGGCCGGATGGGGAATCGAACCGGGACGGCGGGCGGATTGCAATTTATTACCGTAACCTGCGGGTGGCCGCCATTGGGTCTCCGGGGGATTCCATGGGTTCCAATCCGTCGAACCCACCCGAACGGGGGGATGAATCCCAACCGAATGCGCTTGGGACCCCGGCGGGAGAAGAAGCCACCCGGCGGGTGCTGGCGGAGGGGAAGAGTTGGATCACGGAAGAATCGGCGGGGCCAAAAAATGGACGGGGCGGATACGCGCCGATTGCCGATTTGTTTGGGCGGCGGGTGGGGATGGTGCGGGTGGGGTCCAAGTAGTTGCTTTTCGTCCGGAGTCCCGCAAATGTGAACGACAAAAGGCCGCCCCGGAGGTTCGGAGACGGCCTTTTGTGGTCGTTCGGCCACCCTCTCATTTCCGCCGCTCTGGCGATAAAGTGTCAAGCCGGCGGGAATGAAGAGGGCCTTTCCTATTCTCTCCCGACGGCGAAGCCGCTTTTGCCCAGCCCGGTGGCCGAGGAGGTCCCGGCGATCTTGGCCAGGTAGGTGTCCCCGAGCTTTTCAATGTGGCTTTGAATGTTCTCAAAATAGCTCAGGTGGACCTGCTCTTCGTCGATGATGTTCTCGAAGATTTTCATGCTGGTGCTGTCGCCGTTTTCGCGACAGACCAGGGCGAACTCGTTGTACACGTCGATGGTGTTGTCTTCCAGGCCGGAGTCGTAGGCGAAGATTTTGTCCACCTCCTGACCTTTGACGACCTTTCCGTCGTGGTTCGACACGGGCTCTCCGCCCAGCTCCTTGATGCGCTCGGCGAACTGCTCGGCGTGGCGCATTTCGTCAATGGCGATCAACTTGATTTTGGCGGCCAGTTCGCCGAAATCCATGTCGTCCAGGTTGTAGTGCTGGTTCATGTACTGGCCGATGGCCTCCAGCTCCATGGCGCGGCCCTTGTTCAACACCTCGATGACTTTTTTTCGGCGTTCTTCCTTGGAAGCTTTGTCCACGTGAATCCTCCAGTTGGTAATGGGCATGTTCGTTTCAATGGGTCAAAGGACGCCCCGACGCTCCGGTTCCCGACCCCGCGACAAGCGCGGGGCGAAAACGGTCCGGGGAATGTCCGGGGACGTATTGGTTGGGGAAACCGCTGGTCCGAATCAGAGATCAATCCACATGTCGGCTTCGTTGCCGCAGTGGGCGCAAACCCCATGGCCCTTTGCGCGACGAGTTTCAGGAGTTGGATCGCCCTGAGGCGGGGCGGCGGGAGTTTCGGGCGCCGCCTCCAGCGAGCAGGTGATTTCCATTTCCGCTTCATTTCCGCAGTTTTCGCACTTGCACACTTTCTTTCGCCTGATCTCGGTCATGCACAATCTCCCTCGACGCTTGGGGTGGAAAAGCCAACGCTCCCAATGTGCGGAACGGCTTCGAATTCGACGCTTTCTGAGGAAAACTCCAATCTAATAATAATTTTCCAAAGAAATATCTGATTTAACTACGGAATGCAACCGTTAATCGGGATTTTTAATCGGGGATTTATAGCGGTTTTTCCGCAAAAAGGCGGGAATCTCTCGCCTTGACGCAAAATTGCTTTAAAATCGGGAGAAAAACGAATGCGTTCGACGCCGAACATTCAATGCGCCGGAGAATTTGCCGTTCCCTGGATTCCCAGCGCCTTCAGCCGGGAGGTCGGCGTGGACGGCGGAACGTCCGGCGACCGAGCCTCGCCCGCCTCGCCCCAGCCTCTCCAGTCGGCGGCCTCCATGGCGCGGCGGAGGTTTTCCCGTGCCAATTCCTGGATTTCGGCGGCGGTGAAGAAGGGTGATCCCTCGACGCCTTTTGAAAAAAGGTCGGGATTGGCCGGGAACGGGAGGGCCGGGTTGACGGCGGGCGACCAGGGACGCCTTTTTCCGAAGGCTTCGTTCGCGGATGGCCCGGCCGACGCGTTCCTTTCGGGTGCCGGTTTCGCCGCGGGAAAGGGTTTGCAGCCGACGGTATTCGAAGACTGGCTCCGTCGCCCGGGCGGCGACGTTCATGGTTTGGGCAAAGTTTTTCACCAGGGCGTTGAAAAACGCCGCCCCGGTTTCGGTCGAAGTTCCTTCCAAAATTTTGCGGAGGAGTTCTTCCATGGGCGTGCCTTCGGGAATTTTGTCCGGTTCGTCTCAATTCGCCATTTCAGCGGGTTGATCGATCAGGGACGAATGCCGTTCTTCAAGGGAAAAAAATGGTTGAAGTGGGAGGAAAGACGCTGAAATTTCGGGAAAATTAATTTTCATTATTTCAATCTGGAAGGTTTGGAAGGGCAAGGCGACCTAAAATTTTTCCATTGCGTCTGAAATATATTGTGCGGCCTTATCCTTGATTTCGATGTCGGCGTCGCCATTCGGTTGAAGCCTTTCCGTCCACGGTCTTCCGGGGTGGAGGGCATTCCGCGCGGATTTTTGTTGTTGATAGCGGCCTTTCCCCGGATCGGTTTTCCCAAACCCGTCGATTTTCATGTTCAAACTGGAGGGAACATTTCAATCAGAAGGGATTCCGCCAGAGAATCCAGATGTCGTCCGCGACGAGGAAGCGGCAGCGGAAATCCGCGAGTTCAAGGTTTTTTTGCGGATTCAATCGAGGTCGCATGTTTCTTTAAACCCTGGAATAGAACCTGCCCGGGATCTTTGCCCAGGCCAAATCCCCCTTTCCGGGCGCCCGCCGGCGCCGCCTTTCCCGCATAGATGGGCCAATCCCATTTTTCGTCTCGATTTTTCGCGGAAATTTGACGATAGGCAGGAAAAGCGCCGATTAAATAAATGGCGTAAATCCCCGCACCCGGGAACGGGTCCGGCGGCAACGTCCGCACGGGCTCGTCAAGCATGGCCTCGGCAACGCCTACACCGAGATTTTTCTTGTCCAGCGGATTAAAGGGAGTGATCCGAGGCGGTTTTTCAATTCCCATAAAAACGCCAATCCATCATCTGTGCGCGAATGCCGTCGCCCACGATTTTCGATAATTCGACCGGGACCGCGTTTCCGAGCTTGCGCATGGCTTCGGTCCACGAGCCGGCGAACACGAAATCATCCGGGAACGTCTGGATTCTCGCGCTTTCTCGCACCGTGAAATACCGGTAGATTCCATTGGGGAAGGCGATCATGTTTTCGCCGCGGGGAACGCCATGGTCGCCTGCCTTGAGGGCCTTGGCCGGTTCGTCCAGATTGCCGCCGGTGTGGCCGGAGTAGGGGCGGGCGTCGTCTCGGAATTGGTGGTTTGGGATGGACGAGGATTCCTCTGCCGGATATCCGGAAAGTTCCGGATGGCGCCGCGTACGGTCTGGCATCGTTTTTGGGGTTCAGCGGGCGGGAAAAGGCTCGAAGATCGCTTCGCAACCCGTTTTTCAAATTTTTTGGGCAGGGGTGGGCGATCTTTTCGGGCAATTTCGTGCTCATCCCAATAGGCGCCTTCTGCCCGCTTTTCCCAAAGCAGTCGCTCCAGGGAATGGGTGGGTTCCGGAAAGCTGAATTCACGATGGGCATCGGATCGAAATCCGACAATGAATATCCGGCGACGATGCTGGGGGACTCCGTAGTCGCAGCCATTCAACATTCGAAAAATCACCCGGTAGGAAAGGCCCTCCCGTCGCCCGGCGGCATGTCCCGAAGGGGGCGTTTTTGCCCTCGCCCTAGCGGATGTCGTTTTCAGCGGGTGGACGCGCCGGATCTCCTTCCCCTGGTTTTTCGTCGTTGGTCCAAATGGAGCAGGGCGCTGGTGGTGCGGGGCAACACCACGAATCCGCCGCGGATTTGTTCCGGCGCTCCCTGCCGGGCCAGGAGCCGCCAGATGCAGAATCCGACGAAAAGTCCCTGAATTCCGCCGATGAACCAGAACAATCCCTCCGGACCGATTCCGCCCATCAACAGGCCGGCGAGGACGGGGCTGATCGCGGCGCCGACGCCGTAGACAAACAACAGTCCACTGGCGGCGGAAACCAGCGCCTCCTTTTGCAGTTGATCGTTGATGTAGGCCACGCAGACCGAGTAGATGGGAATCCCGAATCCGCCGAAAATGAATGACAGAAACCAGAGGAATCCGGGCGCCGCCTCCAGCCCCAGAACAAACAGAAAGCAGATCAGACAGTGAATCCCGGAGACGAGCGCGATGACCGCTCCCCGGTCGATTCGGTCCGAGAGCCAGCCGATGGGCCACTGGAGCGTCAGGCCGCCCAGAAAGGTGCAGGCCATGAAGAGGGAAATGGACCGGTTTTCCAGGCCGATGTCTTGGCCGAAAGAGGGGCCCATGCCGAAAAAGGCGCTCATTCCCAGGCCCGCCGCGATGACGCCCGCAAGTCCCATGGGGGAGATGTCGTAGAGCTGTTTCAGGCGAAGTTTGACCGGGGCCTCCCCGATGCCCGGCACGGTGGCCTGGCTGACGGTGACCGGAACCAGGGCCACCGACAACAGGATCGACACCAGACAGAACAGCGCGAAGCCCGACGGCGGCGCGAGCGTCAGCAGAAGTTGGCTGGCCGACCATGCGGCGAAAAAGACGATGCTGTAAAGCGCCAGGACCCGGCCCCGGTATCGGCGGTCGGTGCAGCCGTTGAGCCAGCTCTCCACGATCAGGAGCAGCCCGGCGAAACAGCAGCCGTGGAACATGCGCAGTGCGATCCAGGCCCAGGCCACCGGAAAAAGGGCGTGCAACAGCGCGATGACCGAGACTATGGATGTCAGGGCCGCGAAAGCCCGAACGTGGCCGATCCGCGCGATGAGCGAGGGCACGTACCGGCAGCCGCCGGCGTATCCGGCGAAAAAGGCCGACATGATCAGCCCCACGGTTTCCGCGGGGATGCCCTCGATCCCGGCCCGGACGCCCAGCAGGGTCGTCTGGAGTCCGTTGGCAAGGATCAGCAGGGCCACGCTCAGCAGCAACGAAGAGATTTGGACGATGGTTCGCCGGAAATCGGAGTCCATGGTTCGTCTTCAAGCGTCCAAGGTCATGAAAGGGACCGTCTCACGCCGGTTTTTCCCCGGCCGGGATGGATTCGGGACGCTTTCGCCGCGGGGCGTCGGCTCTTCCGTAGCCCCGGGCGCCAAAAGCATGGCGACCCGCCCCAAGGGCGAACACCGGCGAAGACGGTCCAGCGAGTTTCCCGATCGTTCAGTCGTGGTACAGAGTTTCCGCCGCCTGACAGGCCGCCCGGAAAGCCGAACGCACCGCCTCGCGGACGAGTTTGAGGCGCGGCTTTTTCAGCGCGTACCGCAAAGGCGCGGCGGCCACCGCTTCGTACATGTAGGTATCCATGGTCACCTCGATTTGGATGGCGTGGACGTGCTTTCCCGGATTGTGGTGGCGGCGGGTGATGAAACCGCCGGCGTAGGGCACGTCCCGGGCCACCGAAAGGCCAAGCCCGTGGGGCTGGATTTCCCGTTCCAGCGCGCCGGCGAAGGCCTCGATGATCCGGCGATGGGCGGAGCTGCCCGACAGGGTGCCCACCACGAAATTGGCCCGGCTTTCGCCCTTGTCGGCGGCGCGGCCCTGGCCCACGGCGGTCATGGAATGGCAGTCGAACAGCAGGGCGTAGCCCCGCTCCCGCTTCATCCTGTCGATCATGGCCGAAAGAAGGTCGTGATACAGATCGTAGTAGGCCAGCACCTTTTCTTTTTCCGTCGGGGGATAGGGTCGCTCCAGCATGAGTTGGTCGTTGACGTCGTAATATTCGTGGGGCGGATTGGCCAAATGCGGCGGCAGGCCCCTCTCCCGGGAGCCCTCCCGGTCCCGGTTCATGTCCACGAAGAAGGGGGCAAGTTCGCATTGCACCCGCAACCCTTCCGACGTTTCGTAGATCAGATCGCTGTACAGATCGATCTCCAGAAGGCTCGCTTCGTCCAGGTCAAACCGGTCGCGGTATTCCTCGGGCATGAGAACCCCGGCGTGGGGAATGGAGACGATGTATTCGGGACTCCGGGCTTGGAACCGGATCAGGTCCTGGATGTCCAGTTCGTAGCGGTCTCCGCTGAGAACGTCGAAGACCCGCCGTTTGCCTTGGCGGGGCCGGTACAGCGCGTCCACCCGGGGCCAGCGGGTTCCGGTGGGGAAATGGTCCCCTTCCGCACCGGACCAGCTCAGGGCCGACGGGGCCGAAATTTCCGCGCCCTTGCCCAGAAGCTCCCGCTCCATCCGGTCCATGACGATTTCGCCCAGGGAAATGCCGTAGTTTTTCAGCAGTCCCCGGCCGCCGGGGAAGGCGTTGATCTCCAGGATTCGACCCGATTCCAGCATGTCCACCGAGGCCAGGCGGCATTCCGGAAAGCTGCGCTTCAGCGCCCGGGCGATGGACTCCTGCCGGGCCGTCAGGGTGCAGCCCTCCTCGATGGCGCCCAAGCTGGCGTTGGTTTTCCACTGGTCGGCCGCCGGCCGCCGCCGCATGGCGCCGATGAGTTCGTCGTCGAAAAAGGTCACCACGATGTCGCCGTTTTGGATTTCCGGCCGAAACTCCTGCACCAGAATGTGACCGTATTTCCGCAGAAAGTCGGAAAGCCGGGCCTCCAGTTCCGGGTCGTCGAAGCGCAGCCGGTGGACCTGGGCGCCGCAGCCGTAGCCGTACCGGTCTTTCAGGACGAAGGCGCCGTCGGACCGGGGCAGGCGGGCGACGGCGACCCGGGCGTCTTCCAGCCGTTCGGCGGCGAAGGTGACCGGGTGGGGAAGTTGGGGCGCGCGGTGGATGGTTCCCATTTTGTCGGTGGTGGCCAGGGTGGCGTCCACGCTTTCGATCATTTTCGCGTGGGCCGAGGCCCACCGGAGGATGTCGATGTTGTCGGAGCGCTCGTTTCGAATGTCGTCGCCCCGAACAATGAAAAGTTGGATCGTATCCAGCGGCGCCGTCCGACGTTCGGCCGTCCGCAAATGGCGATGGGCTTCCATCGGGTTTTCTCCCGACCAGGATGGGTCCAATTCCAAGACCGACATGGTCGCCGCCGGTTTTCCGTTGTCCCAAAACAGGTCGTTCATGGAGAAATGGTACAGTCGGTGCCCCCGGGCGGCCGCAACCGACAGGATCTGATTCACGCCGCTGTTGTAGAGGTCCACCGGGGCGTCGCCGTAGCTCAATTGGGCGCTTTCGAAGGCGATGTGCAGCGTGGGGCGGGCGTAGTATTTTTGTTCGAACCACTCCCGGGATTCCGTTTCGAAGCCCATGGCCGCCCCGGCGCCCTCGGTTTCCGTCGTGGATCGGGGGATCGGGCCGTTGGGTTCCCAGCGGTTGGCGGTTTTCGTTTCCTCTCTTGGCGTTCGGGTTTCCATGTCTCCCTCCGTGAGATTTCAGTTGCGGTTCAAGGGATTCGGAATTTGTCAATATACCGTTTTTATGCCAATGCCTTTCATTTTGGCGGAATGGGGTAGAGGCGAATTGCATTCGCCCTTTGGCAATCTGGCACAATTGAGCGATGGCAAATCCAAACGGTATTTCAGCTGCTGCCGATTCCCCAAGAGAATCGGGGTTGGGATGACGTCAACTCGCGCGACGCATTTCCTCTTCCGGGGACAGCAGATCCCGCAGCTCGTCGCCTTCCAGGGACTCCTTTTCCAGCAGGCGTCGGGCGACGGTTTCCAGGGCCTCTCGTTTTTCCAGCAACAGGGCTTTGGTTCGCCGGTAGGTTTCCGACACCAGCCGGGCCACCTCCTGGTCGATTTCCCGGGCGGTTTCCTCGCTGTATTCTCGGGCGCCGCCGGCGGCCATCTCGCCCAAAAACACCGGTCGCCGTTCGCGGTCGTGCGTGACGGGGCCGAATGCGTCGCTCATGCCGTATTGGGTCACCATCTTCCGGGCGATGTCGGTGGCCCGGTCCAGATCGTTTTGGGCGCCGGTGGAAATCTCGCCGAAGACGATCTCCTCGGCCGCCCGACCGCCCAGCAGCACCGCCATTCGGTCCAGGAGTTCGGTCCGGGTCATCAGAAACCGGTCCTCCGTGGGCAGTTGCAGGGTGTAGCCCAGCGCCGAAATGCCCCGGGGAATGATGGAAATCTTGTGGACCGGATCGGTGGTTTCCAGCGATTCCGCCGTCAGGGCGTGGCCGGTTTCGTGGTAGGCGACGATCTCCTTTTCCTTGGGATTCATCAAACGGTTCCGTTTTTCCAGACCTGCCACCACCCGTTCGATGGCCGCCTCGAAATCGGCCATCTCCACCGCCGATTTTTCCTTCCGGGCGGCCCGTAGGGCGGCTTCGTTGATCACGTTGGCGATGTCCGCGCCGACCATGCCGGGGGTCCGGGCCGCCAGAACGGCCAGGTCCACGTCTTCGGCCAGCTTCACGCTCCGGGTATGCACCCGAAAAATCGCCTCCCGGCCCTGGAGCCCCGGTCGGTCCACGAGCACCTGTCGGTCAAAACGGCCGGGACGCATCAGCGCCGGGTCCAGGATTTCGGGACGGTTGGTGGCGGCGATGAGGATCACGCCTTTCCGGGGGTCGAAGCCGTCCATTTCGGTCAACAGCTGATTCAGGGTCTGCTCCCGTTCGTCGTGGCCGGCCGCCACCGCCCCGGCCGACCGGGCCTTGCCCAGGGCGTCCAGCTCGTCGATGAAGATGATGGACGGGGCCCGTTGCTGGGCCTGGGCGAACAAGTCCCGGACCCGGGCCGCGCCCACGCCCACGAACATTTCCACGAAATCGGAGCCGCTGAGGCTGAGAAAAGGAACCCCGGCCTCGCCGGCCACCGCCCGCGCCAGCAGCGTTTTTCCGGTGCCGGGAGGCCCCACCAGCAAAACGCCCTTGGGAATCCGACCGCCCAGGGCCTGGAAATGGTCCGGATGTTTCAGGAATTCGATGATTTCCCGCAGCTCCGCCTCGGCCTCGTCCACCCCGGCGGTGTCGGCGAAGGTGACTTTGGTTTCGTCCTCCACGTAGACTTTGGCGTTGCTCTTTCCGATGGACATCAGGCCGCCGCCGGTCTTTTCCCCGATTTTTTTGAAAATCACGCCCCATATGGCGAAAAAGATCAGAATCGGGATCACCCAGGAAAGAACCGTCTCAAACCAGGCGCTGTCCACGCGGGCTTGATATTGGACGCCGTTTTCCTCCAACAGGTCGACCAGTCCGGGGTCTTCCATTCGGATGGTGACAAAGTAGGATTGGGTGCGGCGCATGTGGGTGAATTTTTGGAGGGATTCCGCGTTTCCGCGCAATTCCGCGATTCGCTCGGCGGCCCCCTCTCGAAGCTTTCCCCGGATGACTTCCCGAGAGATGAGCAGGTGATTCACCTTCTGTTCCCGAACGAGCGTTCGGAATTCGCTGTAGGCGATGTCCTGATATTGACGACCAAGGAGAAATTCTTGCAAAAAAAGCAGGGCGAAAAAGGCCAGGATGAAATACCCGATGGAAAACTGGGTTCGCTTTTCCATGTTGCACCTCCCTCTGGTTGGAGCGGCTGGCCGAGAGAAATCTTGGCGCCGATCGTTTCCGGGGAACATCTGGAATATAGCGCAAGAAGTTCTGCAAGCAAGAATGGTGCCCGATAAAAATTATGGTGTGAGCCCATGGAAACGAATCGGAAAGGCGACCCCAAAAGGATTCGCCAATTTGGTTTGCAACCAAAAGGGAAGGCCGCAATTGGGGGGAGAACTTGGGATGTGTTTTTTCCCCGCGGCTTCCTTGGGACGGCGGCGATGGTTATCTTTCCCGGGAAAAACGGCGGCTGGAAAGGCGACGGCGAAGAACCGCGGCGATCGCCCGGAAGGGGGCGACGTGCGGCGGGCGTCCGCGAGGGCATGTCATCTGGTTCCCAACGCGAACGTTTTTTTCGGCAGCCAATTGGATATTTCGCCGACCCGGCATTCACCGTCAAAACGGAAGGATGGACGGAATGGCTCGATTGATTCTAATCGGCGAGGACCCGGACGACCGGGAGAGACTTCTCCGGCAAACCGGTCTGCCCAATTTCTACATGGAGGATTTTTCCATCCTCGGTCTGCGGGTGGATCGTCCCGCCGAGGCGGTGGCTTTGCTTCGGGCGGCCGGATATGGTTTTTCCCGCCGCGCCGGGGCGGCGTCGGTGGAATTTCGTTCGCCGGCGGAGGTGGGCGACATCGCCGGATTGCTGGCCGAAAACGGCATCGGATTCGAGATGGCGGATTTGGTGGACGGCGTCTATCAGGCGTGATGAGGTCTGGGCCCGCCTGGATGGCGGGCAAATTGTCGCGATTGGGAACCCAAGAGGAGTGGCGGCGCCGGATAAAAGCGGGACGAACCTTTCTCCGAGTGGCCCGCTCAATTTCGGCGAGCATGCCGGTTCGGCAAGGGAGGTGGCCCGCCGGATGAGCGGTCCGTGTTTCGACTTTCCGGCCGCCTTCAAAAGGTCCCGGAAATTCCCAGCCCGATCCGCGTTTCGCCGTCCGGTCCACGGGACAGGCCCGCGCCCACCTGGTCTTTGAGTCGATCCAGGAAATCCCGGGTCTGGTCCCGATTGAATTTGTGGGCGGCGGAAACGCTGCCGTAAATGCTCCCGACGTAAAACCCGACGCCGACCGCGGAAAGCAGGCCGCCCAGCGCCTCGTTTCCCCCGTCGAAGGCTTCCCACGCGGCCAGCCCAAGGGCCCCGTTCAGCAGGAAGGCGACGAGGGCGTCCTGGTTTCGGCCCATATAGAGATACCCCGCTCCGGGAACCGCCGCCAGGGAACCGGCCAGCACCGGCGATTTTTGGGGAAGTTCCGGCAGCGTCGCCATTTTCTCCGCCAGCTCCGGCAGCCGGAAGGATTCTTGATTCTCCGGACGGACGTTGCCGAAGGCCAGCCGGGCCGGCCGCCACGCCTCGGCCTCCAGGTAGGTCCAGCCCATCCGGTAAAAGGCGGCGTCCCGGATTTCGGGATTCTCGGTCACCGCCACCAGGTTTTGGAGAACCGCCACCGCCCGCCCCGGTTCCCCCATCCGAACGTGGGCCGTCGCCAGGGTGAAATGGGCGCGGACGGTCGTGTCGGAGGGGGAAAGCAAACCGGGGCCAATCTCTGCGGCCACCGCTTCCAGAACCTCGGCGGCCCGTTCCGGTTCTCCCGCCCGAAGACGGGCCCAGCCGACCCCGTACCGGGCGTCGAGAACCCGGGAATCTTCCGGGAAGAAATGGATGAACCGCTCCAGCTCCCGAATCCCGTCGGCGTACCGCTCCTCGGCCAGGTAGGACCGGGCGAATTCGAGCTGGGCGTCGGCGGAAATGGTCAGCGCCGACCCGCCGGGGCGTTCCTCCGCCCCGGCCGCCGATCCGGCGTTCGGGAAGGACGTCGCCAAAAGCGCCAGAATTGTCCCAAGAAAAAGGCCGTCCCAACCCGGGATCGGCCTTTTTGCGGATCGCTTCCGGAAAACCGCCCCAAACCCGATCCGGATCATTGCTGGGTCACCCGCACCACCTCTTCGATGGTGGTCAGCCCCTTCAGAATTTTCAAAACGCCGTCCTTTCGAAGCGTGATCATGCCTTTGGCCGCGGACTTGATCACGTTGGAGTCGTAGGTCTTGAGGATGACCCCCTTGAGTTTCTCGTTCATCTCCATGATCTCGATGATGGACATTCGGCCTCGATAGCCGGTGTGAAAGCAGTGGGCGCAACCCTGGGACCGGTAGATGGTATGGTTCGCGGCCTCTTCCGGGGTGATGCCGATGCCTTCCAGCATGGCCGGCTCCGGATCGTAGCGCTCCTTGCACTGGCCGCAGAGCACTCGAACCAGCCGCTGGGCCGCCACCGCCAGCACCGAGGAGGAGATCAAAAAGGGTTCCACGCCGATGTCCACCAGCCGGGTGATGGCGCTGGCGGAGTCGTTGGTGTGGAGGGTGGAGAAGACCAGGTGGCCGGTGAGGGCCGACTGGACGGCGATTTCCGCCGTTTCCCGATCCCGGATTTCGCCCACGAGAATCACGTCCGGATCCTGGCGGACGATGGAGCGCAGCCCCCGGGCGAAGGTCAGCTCGATCTTGGGGTTCACCTGAATCTGGCTGATGCCGGGAATCTGGTACTCCACCGGGTCTTCGATGGTGATGATGTTGATCTCCGGCTTGTTGATGGACTGGAGGACGGCGTACAGCGTCGTGGTTTTTCCGCTGCCGGTGGGACCGGTCACCAGGATGATGCCGTTGGGGGAGGTCACCAGTCGCCTGAGCTGGTCCAGCCGGTCGGGCGCCATGCCCAGCTCGGACAAGTCGAGCAGCGACGCCGTTTTGTTGAGCAGCCGAAGCACCACCCGCTCGCCGAAGGCCGTGGGGAGGGTGGAGATTCGGACGTCGATGTCCTGGTCGCCGATTTTCACCTGAAGACGGCCGTCCTGGGGCAGCCGCTTTTCGGCGATGTTCATGTTGGCCATGACCTTGATGCGGGAAATCAGGGCGGCCTGGATGGCCTTGGGCGGCGTCAGCAGGTCGTAGAGAATGCCGTCCACCCGGTAGCGGACCTTGAAGCTCTCCTTGTACGGCTCGATGTGGATGTCGCTGGCCCGCGCCTTGGCCGCCTGGGAGATGATGTGGTTGACCAGCTTGATGATCGGCGCGTCGGAAGTGTCGTCCAGCAGGTCGGCGGAGGCGTCCAGGTCCTGAAGGATCAGCGACTCGTCGTCCTCCATGTCCTGGACGAGCTGTTCCGCCGAGTCCCGGTTCATGTCGTAGGAGATGTTGATGGCGCTGAGGATGGCGTCCCGGTAGGCCAGCACCACCTCCACTTCGTCCGCGTCGATCAGCCGGATCAGGTCGTCCAGCGGCTGAAGCGCCGACGGGTTGTTCACGGCGATCACCATGTCCCGCGGGCCGCCCGCCTCGGGCGCCCCCTCGATCTTCTCGCTTTCGCCGCCGGCCGGCTTTTGGCGCGGAAAGGGAACCATCGCGTACCGCTTCAAAAACTGGATGGGCACCTTCCGGATGATGTCCGACTCCATCTGGCTCATGGGAAGCTGGGGCCAGAAGGGCAGGTCGTACAGCTCCGACAGCGCCTCCAGAAGCTGCGCCTCGGTGACGAATTTCCGGCGAAGAAGGATTTCGCCGATGGCGCCGCCCTTTTCCGCCCGGATGCGACGGGCCTCCTCCACCGCTTCGTCGGAGAGGCCCGCCTTTTCCCGCAGGATGTCGGTCAGGGAGTGGGAAATGGCCGCGGTCAAGAAATCGCCTCCTTACTGCTCCATCAGTTCCGGCAACGTGGGAATGTCCTCGAAGGCCGAAGGTTTTCGATCTCTGTACAGTTTGATCGAGTCGTCGGTTTCGTGCCGGTCGATCTCCTCCCGCTTTTCCTGATAGATCGCCGCGGCTTCCGCCTCGTTCCGCACCACGTGGGGCGTCAGGAAGATGTAGAGGTTGGTCTTTTGCCGCCCCCGGTTGAGGCTGCGGAAAGCCCAGCCCAGCCCCGGAATGTCGCCCAGGCAGGGAATCCGGTTTTCCGACTCCGAAAAGCTGTCGTCGATGAGTCCGCCAAGGACGACCGTGTGGCCGTTCCGGACGATGACCGTGGTGTTGACCTCCCGCTTGAACGTGGTGGGGCGTTCGGCGCTGCCGGTGTTGGACGCGGAGTCCAGGGCGGTGAGGGTCTGTTCGAGGGTGAGCCGGATCAGTCGGTCCTTGCTCACCTGGGGGGTGACTTTCAGGGTGATGCCCACGTCCCGGTATTCGAAGGTGTTGTAAACTTCGGATGTGGACGTGGTTCCGGTTCGGGTCTGGAACGGAACGTTTTTTCCCACGTTGATGAAGGCTTCTTCGTTGTCGGTGGTCAAAAGCTGCGGCGTGGAGAGGATGTGGGTGCTGGTGTCCCGCCGGAAGGCCTGGGCCAGGGCGCCGAGATTTTGAAAGGTGACTCCGCCGATTTCAATGCTCTCGCCGAATATGCCCATGCTGAAGCCCTGGGGCAGCAACGCCGTCCCGCCGGCGGCCGCGGCGGCGCCGATCCCGGAAAGGTTGGAAAAGGCGTTGTCTCCGCCGCCGGAAAAACCGCCGCCCAGCCAGGCGTCCCGGTCGCTTCCGTATTCCACTTTTCCGCCGGCGATCCACTCGGTGCCCAGCCCGAAGCCGTTGTTGACGTCCACTTCCATCAAAAGGGATTCGATGTAGACCATGGCCCGGGGCACGTCCAGCTTTTGGATGATTTCCTCGATGACGACGTATTCGTCCCGCTCCGCCATGATGATGAGACTGTTGGTCGGCTTGTCCGCGGTGATTTTGACCGACTCCGAAACGATCGGATCGGTCTTTTTCCCGCCTTCCTGGGCCGCCGCCTGCCTGCCGGAGAGGGATTGCAGCGTTTCGGCCAGCTCCTCCGCGGTGGCGTGCTCCAGGTAATAGACGTGGATTTTCTCCTTGCCCCGGGGGATTTCGTCGTCCAGCCGATTCACCAGCTTCCGGATCTTTCCGGTGTCGTCCTCGCTGGCCACGATGATCAGGCTGTTGGTCCGTTCGTCGGCGACGAATTTGGCCGGGCTTTCCACGGTGGGCGCCGCGGTCTGCCCCTGGGCGCCCTTGGCCTGCCGGGTCTGCTGGAACACGGAATCGAGAAGCCGGACCATCTCGGCCGCGTTTCCGTTTTCAAGCGGGACCACCGTGATTTCCCGTCCGATTCCGGGCACGTCGATGACCTTGAGGATGCCCATCAGCCGCTTGATGTTGGAATAAACGTCGGTGATGATCAGCATGTTGGTGGGCGGATAGGCCAGCACCACGCTGCTTTTGGAGACCAGCGGAGCGAAGAGCCGCTTGAGTTCGTCGGGGTCGGCGTATCGGAGGGGCATGAGCTGGGTGACGATTTTGTCGCTGGGAGAGAGGGCCTCTTCCTGCAGCAGGGTTTCGATGCTTTTGGTCCGGGCGTCCGGGGCGGGCACCACCTTGGTCACCTCGCCGGATCGGACGGTGGTGAAGCCGTGGACCTCCAGCACCGACTCGAAGACCCGGTAGGCCTCGTCCACCGATATTTTGGACGGCGAAATAATCGTCACCTTGCCCTGCACCCGCCGGTCCACGATGAAGTTCCGCTGGGTCAGTTCGCTGATGAATTTGATGAAGACGTTGATGTCCACGTCGTTGAAGTCGATGGAGACGTAGCGTTCCGCGCCGTTCGGGTCCCCGTTTTGGGCGGCCGAAGTGGCGGGCGTCAGGGCGGTCAGAAAAAAAAGCGATACCGCCGCGACCAGGGGTTTTCGCGTCAAAAGGGACCGGAGTTCGGTTAAAGCTGGCATGTCGGGCCGAATGCCTCCTTTCGCGGGGCAGCCGTTATTCGATGGCATACTGAAGGGTCTGGGTCTGGCCCCGCCGCCGGATCTGGAGGTTCAGATTGGAGGCCGACTTGAGGCTGTTGTAAAATTTCAGAGCGTCGTCTACCGATTGGATGGACTGTCCGTCAACCCCGGTGATGATGTCGCCGCTGCGCAGTCCCAGGCGGGTGAAGATGGAGTCGCGCCGGACCCGGGAGAGGGTCAGGCCGTCGGGCTTGCCGTTGCGGAAGTGGGGCCGAATCCGGGCCTGGCGCATCAGACTGTTGACGTTGTCCATGGCCGATTCCATCTCTGCCCGGCTCAGGTTCACCCGGCGGGAATTGCCGCCGCCCTCTCCGTCGAAGGGGGTGGAGGGACTCGTCTCCGGCGGCGCGTAGGCGGCAAACGAACGACTCGCGCCGGGGGATTCCGCCATCCGGAGAACCTCGTCCTGGCCGTTCACCGTCAGAATCACCTGCTCGCGCAGAATCTCCTTGACTTTGGCGCCTTCCAGAGTGTCGCCGATTCGGAAAAGGTTCTGCTCCCGTTTGCGGGGCTCCTCGATGACCGCGTAGGTCCGATCCCCGTCGCCGTCGCCGGTCACGGTGCCCCAAAGTTTCAGTCGCAACTGGGTTTCCTGGAGGGGCTCCGCGGACGGCGGTTCCGGCTTCGTCTCCTCGGCCTTGGGGGGCGCGGAGGCGTCGCCGGTCTTGAACAGGTTGCGGTCCGCGATGGCGGCGTAATGGGCCAGGGGCTGGGCGGCGGTTTCCGTGGGGCGGTCGGCGGTCGCCGTGCCCGTTCGAAACGTTTCTCCGGTTTCCATCCGGGCCGTTACGGTTTTGTAAAAAGCGGTGACGCCGAGGTAGACCGCGGCGGTCAGAAACAAAATGTTTAAAGCCGCGGCGGCGTATCGCAGGCCGAACATGGCGTGCTCCTCAGTTCAGGGAAAATCGGGGGGACGCCAGCGGTCCCCGGATGGCGAACGGAATGGGTCCCCGTCTTTGGCGGAGCAACATGGCCGCCCCGTCTCCCAGGCCGGCAAGCAGGGCGGGATGGGGCCGCAGTTCGCCCGTCAGATTCAGGCTGCTGGATTCCAACGGACGGCCCAAGGTCAACGTGCCGGATAGGTTGCCGTCCACCTGGTTCCCGTCGAGTGTGCATTCGGTCAGGGTCAGGGTGCGGCCGCCGGTCAGGGAAAGGCGGGCGTGGATGCGCGCGAAGGAAACCCCCGGAATGTTGAACAGGGGCTCGGTGAACACCACTCCGCCGTCGCGGATCGTCAGGGTCGCCTCGCCTTCCCCGGCCTCGTAGGTCAGGCCGCCGTCCAGCAGCCCGGTCACCGCGTGGGGCGAAATTTGCTGGAGAAACGGCAGGTCGGAGAGGTCCAGATTCGTCCATTCGGCTTCGGCGGCTTCGGGAGCCGCGGCGTCTTCGGTCCGGGCCAGGATCAGCTCCCCTTCCACCCGGCCGCCCAGGCCGCGGGCGTCCACATCCGTCCGGGGGCGGTCGCCCAAAAGCGAAAGCAGGGCCGGCGTCAGTTGAAGTCGGTCCAGCCGCAACAGGGGCGTTTCGGCCCGGGCGAGGCCCACCGGCTCCAGCACCAGGCCCGGCGGCAGGGCGGGGCGGAGTTTGCCGATGACGAGTTCGGTCCCCGGCGCGGCCCGGGCGACCCGGTCCACCAGATAACGTTCCACCGCGTCGGCGGGAAAGCGGGCGTAGAGCAGCGCGCCCGTCAGCACAAGTGCGTAAAGGGCGTAGGCCGCCCAGGATTTAGCCATGAACGAACGGTCCTTCAGGTTTCATAGGTTTCCACCTGAAGGATGACGTCGATCACGCCCTTGTCTCCCTTGCGCGTGATGGACATTCGACGGACGAAGACCATCTTGTCGGCGTTTTCCATCTCCACGCGGTGAAGGTAGGGCGTCAGCTGCTTCAGGTTGATTCCCTCCAGCTTCAGTTCCACCTTGGACACCGTGTAGGGGCTGTCCGGTTCCTGGGATTTGGAGGGTTTCATGTAGGCGATGTGGTTTTTGATGCCCGCCCCGCCGGCCAGTTCGTCCAGAAAGGAGAACAGGCTGAAATCCCTCGGCCGTCGGGCGAACTGCCGGGCGAAGGCCTCGGCCCGGCTCTTTCGGGCGGCGTATTTGGTTTCCATTTCCCGCATTTCCGCCAGCGCCGCGGACTGGGCCGCCAGGGTGCGCCGCAGTCGGTTTCGCCAGTCCAGAAAAGGGGTCACGGCGAACTGCACCACCACGAACAGAACCACGAAGGCCGCGCAGACCATCAGCGCGTATCGTTCCCGCTTGGCGAGTCGGTTCCAGAATTTCTTCATAGATCGGCTTTCATTTTGAACCGGATGCGGTTGGTGTTTCCGTCCTTGGCGGTGGAGATGATGGTGACCCGCCGGAAGGGCTCCAGCCGGTTAAGTTTGTTCTGGATTTCGTCCACCGAATTGAAGGTGTCGGTATTGCCTGAAATCAGCACGTTTTCCGGCGTGACGACCGTTCGGGTAAGCACCACGTCCACCGATTCGGGAATTCCCCCGCTGATCCGGTTCAACAGTTCAATGGTTCGGAGTCCCGCTCCGTCGGCGGACACCGGCAGGGGCGATTCCAGCTCGTCCATCGCCACCCGCATCTGGTGAAGCGGGTCCACGATTCGCTGAACGTCCGGAAAGGTGGACCGGAAAATGTCGTGGATCTGGGCGTCGATGCGGTCGAGCCGTTTTTGCAGCGCGAAGGTGTCCAGGTAGAGATGCAGACCCAGAAGCGCCAGAATGACCGTCAGAAAAATCCCGGCGGCGAGAAAGGTCCGGCGGTGCGCCGACCAGTCGTGCCGGGCGGCGAATGCCCCCCGACGAAGGTTGAGGCCGTTTTTGCCGTCAATTTCCGCCAGGGCCAGGGCCAGGGCGCCGTTCATTTGGGACGGTGACCAGGCCACGCCGTCCTCGGCCCCGACCCGCCCCCGGCCGTCCCCCATGAGGTCCAGCGGTTGAACCGGCCAGGGCAAAGTCTCGGAAAGGGTCGATGTCAGCGCGCCGGAAGGGTCCGTCGACCCCGCGCCGGTAAGGAACAGCGCGGCGGGGGAACGGTCCGTCAGGATCTCGTCTCCGTAGGCGGTCAGGGTCTGCCGAACAAACCGGGCCAGGGCGGCCCCCGTCACCGGTTGGCCGATCCGAAGGGGAAGGGCCCGGGCCAGCCGCACGTCCTCGTCGATCACCAGAAACAGGGTGGCCGCCTCGACCCCCACGTCCAGCACCAGCACGGGTTCCCCGTCGCTTTCCGCTCCGGCCGCCTTGGCGCAGAGCGCGGCCGAGTAGCCGCCGGCGGAAACCCGATGGGGGTCGACCCCCGCCGATTTCAAGGCGGCCAGGTATTCGGCCAGCCGGTCTTTTTCCACCGCCAGGGCGAAGACTTCGGTGCCGCCGTCGCCGTTCCGGCCCATCGGATGAAAGTCCAGCACCAGATCCTCCACCGGGTAGGGGAGGGTGGGCTCGATTTCAAAGGGGAGGATTTGGCTGATTTTCCGCGCGTTGGAAAAGGGCACCTTGAGGTTCCGGAAGGAGATGTTTCCCGGGGGAAAGGCCGCGACGCACAGGGCGTCGCGCATGTCCACCCGCTCCCGCAAACGGGCCAGGGCGTCGCGGAGGCCCTCGCCGTTGGCCCCGGCCGTCAGCGGCACCGTCGCCGCGGTTTCCACGGTCCGGTCCCGGAGACCGCCCCGCAGCACCACGGCCGCCACGGCGTCCGGTCGGATATCGAGTCCTACGATTTTTCGGTTCATGATCCGTTTACCCGCCAATTCAACACGTTGCAAGTCCATTTGCCCGATTCGGCCTGTTCGCGCCGCACCACCGCTTCCACCGTCTGCTCGACGCCGTCGAGTTCGGCGGAGGAGGTTACGCGGAAGATGTCGCTGGAAAGCGTGATTAGATTGGGGTCGATGGCGAGGTCGCCGGGCACGTCGGGCGCGTTTTTGTACCAGGTCGGACTGGAGAGGTCGTGGATGAATTCGCCGTCCTCGGTTTCGTTTCGGTATTCGAACACCGAAAGGGCGTATTCGGGATTTTCCGAAGGCATCAGGGCGAGCAGAACGGGAAGCGGCGCCGTGTTGATGTTGATTTTTCCGTCAAAGGCAAATTCCCGGCGTTCCACCCGCCGATTGGCGCGTTCCATGCCGTGAACGGTCACGAAGTCGGCCAGGCCGCCGGTTTCGTCTCCCAATCCGTAAAACAATTCCGGCGTGATTCCTTTCACCCGGGTCAATTCTCCGATGTGAACGAAGGGGCCGTCGTTGGGCGAATAGGGCGGTTCCAGCCCTTCGTAATACTCCGCTTCGGCCCCGGTCAGCCCGGTGGTGGCCCCGTCGTCCCGGGAATCGAGCCAGTCTTTCAGAGAGTTGACGATTGCGGCCGGCTCCGTTTCCTCGCCGAGCGGTTCCCCGCCGGTTTCCTCCAGCCGGCTCTGGAGTTCCTCGATGACCAGCGGCAAGAACCGGTCCCACATGATTTTCTGGGGCAGGTTGAAGTTCCGGCCTTCTGGAAAATCGACCAAGGCGTTGACCTGAATCTTTCCGCGCTCGTCCTGGATGTCCACGGTCAGCTTGCCCCGGGGAAACGGAAAGGCCGACACCACCTCCGCCACCTTTTCGGGCCTCGCCCAGTCTTCCTGCACCGAGTCGATGGCGTTCTGGCCCTTGTCCCGAACCAGCATGGCCATGGCCGCGTGAACGCCGGCGGCGGCCATTTCCGACAAGGTCAGCCGGTCTCGGGCCAGGGCCGCCGCCTCCACCGAAAATCGAACCTGGCGATTGAGCTCCAGGCCGCCGGCGACGAGCAGGGTGACCACGGAAAGGGTGACCAGCAGAGCCATGCCCCGCCCGTTGCGGCCGGGTTCGCCGGAACGGTTCGATCCGCCTCCGCAAAGGCGTTTCCCCGCGCCCGAATCCGAGAAACGGCAAGGCGGGGATTTCGAGACGAGTTTTTGAAAAGAACTATTCAACGGCATCTCTGTAAACTGGAATTTCTATCACAGTTTCATAGAAAAGGGAAACATTCTCATCGCCCAGCTCAAGGGTCACCGCCACGGCGCGGGGCGTGGCCCGATTTTGTTCCGTCGTCTCCGAATCCCACGATTCGTGCTCCTCGCCCTCCGCGTCCAGCAGGGCCATCCGCAAGGACCGCACGCGTTCGCAAAGCACCGGATCGGTCTCTTTCGCCTCGAAGTTTTCGGGGTAGGGCGGCAACCGGTCCCCGCGCTTCAGCACCCGGGATTCCTCGGCTTCGCCAAAGGCTCCCTCGGATTCCACGTAGTAGACGATTTCGGCGATGCCGGTCCGGCGGTCGGCCCCCATGGGCAGATGGGCGAAGGAGGCGAACCGCAGCCGGGGAAAATTGCCGCCGGCCTCGTAGACCGTTTCCATCGAGAACCGATACGGATCGGGCGGGTCGTCAAGTCCCGGCTTTTCGTAGGCGGGTTCTCGGGCCACGTAGGCCGACCGAAGATCGGTCGCGAGCCGATTGAAACAGACGGTGGCCGCCTCGTTGAAATCGATCCGGGCCTGGAGGGCGTCCACGCTGGAAAAGACGGTTCGGTAGGAGCCGAAAACCGTGGTCACCACCACGCCGAAGATGAACATGGCGATGAGCACCTCGAACAGGGTGAAGCCCCGGGACCCCGCCCGATTCTCCCGCGTCATTCCGACTCCGTCAGCATCCGGTAGGTTCGGACGGCGTAGGCGTGGTCGTCGTTCAAGGTCACCGTGACATCGATTTGCCTGAGCCGTTCCGCGGTTTCCCCCAGCGTTTCCACGAGTATTTCGGAAGCCAGCTCCTCGATGGTGATCTCCCATCGATATCCGGGAAGGTTTTCCCCGAAGTCGCCGCCGTCGGAAAATCCCATCTCGTCCGGCGCCGCGGCCAGTCGGGCGATGACCGACCGCGCCAGAAGCGGGGCCCGGGCGTAGAATCCGGCGGTCCCGTTCATGGAAATGGTCTGGGCATGCATCCGGTAGACGGCCACCAGCACGATGGCGATGATGGCCAGGGCCGCCATCACCTCCAGCAGGGTGAACCCCCGCGACCTCCGGTCACCCCTCGAAATCGACGGCCTCATGATACAGTTTGACCTTGGTCAGAAAGGTTTCGATTCGCAGGGAGATGGGGTCGTGGTCCTCGTCTCGAAGCTGAATGATGGCCCGGTCCGAATACCCGCCGGGATAAAACCGCAAATCCACGGTCCCCGAAACCCGGCGGTCGCCGTCGGGCAACGCCACCGCCGCCAGGGAAACGTCTTCCGGCATTTCGTATCCCGATTCCCGGGCCGCGTCCAGCGCCTCTTCGTCCATGCCCTCCTGGCTGACCCAGATTCGGCCGGCGTCCAAGTCCAGATGAAGGACCCGCGTCGAGCGGCTCCGGAGGGCTTCCTGCTTGAGGCCCTGGACCCGCAACATGATCCAGCGGATGACCTTTCGCCGGTCGTCCTGAATCAGCCGGCTTTCGAACCGGGGAAGCGTCATGAAGAAGAGCAGGCTGATCATGGCCACCACCACCACAAGCTCGATCAGGGTGTAGCCGGCGGACCGGTTCCCGAACCGGTTTCCGATCATTCAATTTCCCAGGAGTTGATGTCCTGATTGGCGCCTTCGCCCTCCGGCGCCCCGTCGGCGCCGTAGGAGACGATGTCGTATTCGTTTTGAATGCCCGGGCTCAGGTAGACGAATTCATTTCCCCAGGGATCCACGGGCACCCGGCCCTTTTCCAGATACCCCCCTTTTTTCCAATTGTCCGGGGCGTTGCCGGTCTGGGGCGGTTCCACCAGGGCCTGCAATCCCTGTTCCGTGGTGGGATAGCTTCCGGTGTCCAGCTTGTAGAGTTTCAGTGCGGTTTCCAGGCTTTCGATTTGCATGCGGGCCTTCATCTGCTTGGCTTCGTCGGGCCGGTCCATGATGCGGGGGACGATCAGGCCCGCCAGAATGCCAAGGATGACGATGACCACCATCAGTTCGATCAGGGTAAAACCGGAGATATGGTTGGCTTTCATAACGCCTCAAATGGTTTTGCGTTGGCTCCCGAGGGAGCGGTGAAAAAGCGGCGGCTTCGATTCCCGCCGCGGGTTCGCCGACGGTCGAGGATCAGCGAACCAGCTCGTTCATTTCAAAAATGGGCAGACAGATGGAGAGCACGATGAAGCCGACGACCACCGCCATCGCCAGAATCATGAGCGGCTCCAGCAGGGAGGTCATGCTCATCACCGCGGATTCCACCTCGTTTTCGAAAACGTCGGCCACTTTCTCCAGCATGGGCTCCAACTCGCCGCTTTGTTCCCCCACCTGAATCATCTGAATGGCCAGGGAGGGAAAAAGGCCCGATTCGGCAAGGGAAGGGCCGAAGGCCTGGCCCTTGCCGACCTCTTCGGCGGCCCGGGAGATGGCCTCGGACAGGTGGACGTTGCCGACGATGTTTTCCACGATCTCCAGGGCGGCCAGCAGCGTCACGCCGTTGGCCAGCAGGGACGCCAGGGTGCGGGTGAAGCGGGCCGCCGCCAGTTTCCGAATCAGGCCGCCCACCCCCGGGGCGCGGAGCGCCCATCGGTCCCACAGTCGTTGTCCGGCCGGCGTTTTTTGATAGCGTCGGGCCGCGAATCCGCCCGCCGCCGCGCCCCCAAGCGCCACCCACCAGTAGGTTTTCAGAAAGTCGCTGATGAGAATGAGAATTCGGGTGGGGGTGGGCAGCGCCTGCCCCATGTCCTCGAAAATGGAGGCGATGCTGGGAACGATGAACGCCAGCAGGAAAAACAGCACCAGAACGCCGATGACGCCCATGAGAATGGGGTAGGCCAGGGCGGTTTTGATCCGGGTGGCCAGGGCCTGCTGTTTTTCCGCGATGTCGGCCAGCCGGTCCAGCACGATTTCCAGGGTGCCGGAGGTCTCCCCGGCGCGCACCATGTTGACGTACACCGGCGAAAAGATGCCGGGATAGGGCGACAGCGCCGCCGCGAAGGTGTTCCCCTCCACCACCGAATCTTTAATCTGGGCCATGACCCGTTTAAAGCCCGGCGATTTGATCTGGGGAATCATGGTGTCCAGCGCGGTCACCAGCGGAAATCCGGCGCCCGCCAGCGTGGAGAGCTGGCGGGTCATCAGCGCCACTTCGCTGGGGCGGACCCGGGCAAAGGAGTGGGAGAGGGCGGTCATCCACCCCGATTTTTTTTCCGGCGACCGCTGGGTCTCCTGGACCGAAACGGGGAAAATCCGCGAGCCCCGCAGTCTCTGGCGGGCGGCCACGGCGCTTTCGGCGTCGATGATGCCGGAAACCGATTTTCCCCGCGCGTCAAGCGCGGTATATTCGTAAACGGGCATGGGGCGTTTCCAAAAAGGCGGCGCTTCGGGCCGGATATTTCGGCCCGGAGTCGAAAGGCCGGGAAGTTTCCCGGCGGTCACGCTCAAATCATAGCGTCATTGCCGCCGGTTTTCAATACCCTTTGCGGGCTTGCTTATGCTTGACAAATGGGGAATTCATTGGAAAAGTGACAAATTAACCGAATAGAAAAATCCATCCGTTCGCCGTGGACAAGGGCGGGGAAGCCGGCCCCGTCGGAGCAAGGTCCGGAGAACCGGGTTTCAGTGCCGGCGGGAGGGAAAGCAACGCATGGAAACGGGTTGGGAAACGCATTCATCCGAGGACTTGGCCGGGGAAAAGGAAACCATCCTTTTCGTGGACGACGAGCACAGTCTGCTGGACATCGCGCGGGAATATTTCGGCGGGCGGGGATACCGGCTGATCACCGCCGGCAACGGGGCCGAGGCCCTGGACGTGCTGTCCCGGGAGACCATCGACTGTTGCTTCACCGACATCAACATGCCCGAAATGGACGGGATTGAACTGGCCCGGGCCATCCGCCGGATTGACAACACCATTCCGGTGGTGGTGATGACCGGCTTTCCCTCCATGGACAAGAGCATCGACACGTTGAAAAACGGGGTGGTCGATTTTCTGATCAAACCGGTGCGGCTGGAGGCCATGGAAGTCTGCCTTCAGCGGGTGTTGCGGGAGCGTCGGCTGTTCGTGGACAATCTGTTTTTGAAAAAAGAGGTGGAAAAGAAGAAGCGGCTGGAGGCGTTGAACCGGAAACTGCATGAACGGGTGGAGGAACTCCAGGTGTTCACCCGGATCATGGAGGATTTCACCCGCATCAGCCGCAGCGTGGACGCCTTCCAGCGGATGGCCGACCTGGCGGCGGAAATCGCCCGGGCCGACGGGGCCTGGTTTTTCGTGGCCAACAGCGCCGTGCCCGATCCGGTGCCGGTGGCGGGCAACGGGAAAAACGGCCGCGACGCCCCGCCGCTTCTTCGGAAACGGGTGGCCGATCTGGCCGCGGACGGTCTGGACCGGGCCCGGGTCCTATCCGGGAAGGGGGGCCGCAAGGCGGGCGAAGGGGCCGTTGGCCGGCCGGGGGGAGAGGGGGACGACCCGGCCGATTTCGACCTGCTGGCGGTCCCGCTTCACATTCAGGGGCGGCTCTTCGGCGTGTTGGCGGTCTCGGCCCAAAACGGCCGCGCCCCCTTTTCGGGAAAAACCTGCTACTATCTCAACTTCCTCACCCAAAAGGCCGCCTACGCGGTGGAAAATCTGGTGCTGTACGAAAACATTTACGAAAATCTGTTGTCCACCCTGGACGCCCTGGTTCAGGCCATCGAAGCCAAGGACAGCTACACCCGGCAGCATTCCCGCAACGTAACCGACATCGCCTTGGCCATCGCGGAGGAAATGCATTGCTCGGCGGAAGACATTGACATTTTAAAGGTCGCGGGACCGCTTCACGACATCGGGAAAATCGGGGTTCCCGACGACGTGCTGTTGAAGCCGAGTCGGCTGACGCCCGAGGAGTACGAGGTCATCAAAACCCACGCCGCCAAGGGGGCGGAAATCGTGGGTCGGCTCGGCTTGTGGGAGCGGGAGCAGCAAATCATCCTGCATCATCATGAACGGTACGACGGGGGCGGATACCCCGACGGCCTGGCGGAAAAGGAGATTCCGTTGCTGGCGCGAATTCTGTCCGTGGCCGACGTGTTCGACGCCATGGCGTCGGACCGGGTGTACCGCGAAAAACTGCCGCCCGAATCGGTGGCCCAGGCCATTCTGAACGGCGCCGGGACCCAGTTTGATCCCGAAGTGGTGACGGTTTTTCAACGGCTGTTCGACGCCGACCGACTGCCCGGGGTTGGACGGAGCGCCGCCCAGGCCGTGGCCTGAATCCGGGGAATCGAATCTTCCAAAAAAATCGGGTCGATTCCAAATATGACTTGGAATCGACCCGATTTTTCTTTTTGTTGGTCGGGGCGAGAGGATTTGAACCTCCGACCCCTTGAACCCCATTCAAGTGCGCTTCCAGACTGCGCCACGCCCCGACACAAGGGCGACAACTATCACTCTCGGAGGGGCGTGTCAACTCAAATTTCCAAAAAAAGAATTCCGTCCGTCCGGCTTCTCCCGCGAAGGCTGAAACCGGGCGATCTTGTTCGGGTTCTTTCGCCCGCCAGCCCGGCCGGGCCGTCCGTTCTTCGAGACGGCCTGGCGGTCCTTCGATCCCTGAAACTTCGGGTGGAGGTGAACGGACTTCCGGCCAAATTCGCCCGGGGATACCTGGCGGGCGGCGATTCCGAACGCGCCGCCGCGTTGAACGATGCCTTCCGTGACCCGGACGTGCGAGCCATTTTTTGCGCCCGGGGGGGGTATGGGAGCGCGCGGCTCCTGCCGTTGTTGCGGGACGATCTGGTGGCGGCGGACCCCAAGGTGGTCTTCGGGTTCAGCGACATCACCGGTCTGCTGGCGGGGTTGTTTCGCCGTTGCGGCCTGGTCGCCTTTCACGGCCCGGTGGCGGCCACCTTTTCCGGGGACCGGGCGGAGCGTCGCCGATTGGGCGAGCTTCTTTTTTCCGATCGGGTTCCCGTTCTGGCCGGCGGTCGAACCCTTCAGCCGGGAAAGGCCGACGGAGCGGTGGTGGGCGGAAATCTGAGCGTGCTTTGCGGGCTCTTGGGGACGCCGTTTTTTCCGGAAACCGAAGGATGCATTCTTTTTCTGGAAGAGGTGGGCGAGCCGCTTTACAAAATCGACCGAATGCTGACCCAGCTTCGGCTTGCCGGAATATTCGACAGGGTGGCCGGGGCGGCCCTGGGGAGCTGGGCCGGCTGCGGTCCGACCGGAGACGTGGAGGACCTGTTTCGGGAACGGCTGAATCGGCCAGACATCCCCGTGGTGGCCGGGCTTCCCGCCGGACACGGTCCCGTCAATCAGCCTTTCCCCCTGGGGCTCCCCGCCGTGCTGGACGGGGAAAAGCGGGAGATTCGATTCCCGTTTCCGGCCACTCGGCCCGCCGAAGATGAATGAATTTTCGCCGGAGTCCCCCGGCTGGGAGCGGGTGGACGGTCTGATGGAATGGGCGGCCCGAAGCGGCGTTTTCCCCGGAGCGGTGCTGGCGACCGGCCCCGCCGGTCAAATCCGATTTCGGAAGGCCGTCGGGATCGCCGACTGTCGGGACGGCCGGCCGGTGCAATGGGACACCGTCTTCGACTTGGCGTCCCTGACAAAGCCCCTGGCGACGGCCTTGGCCTTCCTGAAGCTTTGGGGAAGCGGACGGCTTCATCCGGAGGATCGGCTGGCGCGTTGGCTGCCGGAAACCGCCGCCATGCGGAAGGGGCAAATCCGTCTTTTTGAATTGCTGGATCACACCGGCGGCTTTCCCGCCCATCGGCCCTTCTATCGAAAGCTTCGCGGGCTTCCGCCCCTTCGACGGAAAGCGGCCCTCCGGCAATGGTTGACTCGGGTTCCCCTGGAGCGGCCTCCCGGGCGAAAGACCCTCTACAGCGACCTGGGATTCATGGTCCTGGAATGGGCCCTGGAACGGGCCGGCGGGGAGCCGTTTCATTCCCGGGTCGTTGAGGAAATCTATCGCCCGTTGGGCCTCGGCCTCCATTTTCCGCTTTTGCGGCCCGACCCGGACCTTCGGTACGCGGCCACGGAACGGTGCGGCTGGCGAAATCGAATGTTGAAAGGAGAGGCGCACGACGAAAACGCCCACGTGTGCGGCGGCGTTTCCGGACATGCGGGCTTGTTCGGGACGGCGGAGGACGTGTTTCGTCTGCTTTCCCGCCTTTTTGAAGCCTTCCGCGGAAAAGGGCAAACCTTTTTCGGCCCCGCCGCGAACGTCCGCCGGTTGTTGACTCTCACGGGTCCCGGTCGCCGGACAATGGGGTTCGACGTGCCTGGGGGGCCCCGACCTTCCTGCGGCGACCGGTTTTCCCGGCGAACCGTCGGCCATTTGGGCTTTACGGGGACCTCTTTTTGGATGGACCAGGAGGCGGATCGAATTGTGGTGCTGTTGAGCAACCGCGTGCACCCCAGCCGGTGGAACCAGCGGATTCGGCGCTTTCGCCCGGTCCTCCACGACGCCGTTCGGTCCGCCGGCGGGTAGGCGAAAGGCGGCGGTCTTCCGTTGGTTCGGGTCGGCTTCCCATGGGCGGTCTCGGGGGAAAATCCGTGAAAAATGCCCATTTTTCAATACCCGCCTAAGATTTTCCGCTTGTCACGGGACGGGCTTTCTGATAGCAAGTCCAGTTTGTAGTCATTCATAATCCGTTCCGCTTGCCGACCTTTCACCGGTTACCACGCGTATCCGCATTCGAGATTCTGACTCCGAGGAAACATGGGCATTTTTTGGAACGCCTTTTTGGGCGCCTTTTCCAACGACCTGGCCATCGATCTGGGGACGGCCAACACCCTGGTGTACGTCAAGGGAAAAGGGATCGTACTCAGCGAGCCGTCGGTGGTGGCGGTCCGGACCGACAATCGTTTGAAAAATCGGGTGCTTGCCGTGGGCCTAGAGGCCAAGAACATGCTTGGCCGCACGCCCGGCAACATCGTGGCCATCCGGCCCATGCGGGACGGCGTGATCGCCGATTTTGAAGTGACGGAGGCCATGATCCGCCACTTTATCCACAAGGTTCACAACCGGCGAACTTTCGTCCGGCCCCGGATCATCATCGCGGTGCCCTCGGGCATTACCCAGGTGGAGAAGCGGGCGGTGCGGGAATCGGCGGAATCGGCCGGCGCCCGGGAGGTTTTCCTGATCGAGGAGCCCATGGCGGCGGCCATCGGCGCGGGCCTGCCCATCACCGAGCCCACCTGCAACATGGTCGTGGACATCGGCGGCGGCACCACCGAGGTCGCGGTGATTTCCCTGGCCGGCATCGTGTACAGCCGTTCCATCCGCGTGGCCGGAGACAAGATGGACGCCGCGATTTTGCAGTACGTCAAGCGCAAGTACAATCTGCTGATCGGCGAGCGCACCGCGGAAAACATCAAAACCACGATCGGCAACGCCTACCCGGACCCCAACGAACTGGAAACCATGGAGATCAAAGGGCGGGATCTGGTGAGCGGCATTCCCAAAATCCTGACCATCAATACCGAGGAGATCCGTGCCTCCATCGCCGAACAGGTGGACGCCATCGTGGAAACCATCAAAATCGCCCTGGAGCAGACCCCGCCGGAACTTTCCGCCGATATCGTCGACAAGGGAATTGTGTTGACCGGCGGCGGAGGGCAGTTGCGCAACCTGGACAAGCTCCTCCGGGCGGAGACCGGCCTCCCCATCACCGTCACCGACGATCCCCTCTCCACCGTCGCGCTGGGCTCCGGGAAAACCCTCGACAGCCTCGAGATTCTGAAACAGGTGATTATCTCCTAACCCCATGTTTTCGAAACGGGCGGTCTGGGCCGCGCTGATCGCGCTGCTGATCCTGCTGAACGCCGTCTTCATTCTCCTTTCCCGCCGCGAACCGGAAACCGCGGAGGGGCCGGGCCGCTTGGCCCTTTCGCTTGCGGCGCCGTTGCAAGACGCGGTTCATTGGGGCGTGGCTCGTTGCCGTCGGACTTGGCGGCGTTATTTTTCCCTGGTGGCCGCGGGCGAGGAGAACGAGCGCCTTCGGTCCGAACTGGCGGAAGTCCGGTCCGAAATACATCGGTGCGCGGAAACGCGGATGGAGAACGATCGGCTTCGCCGCTTGCTGCGTTTTCGAAGCCGGATGACGCCCACCGCGGTGGCCGCCGAAGTTGTCGCCCGCGATCCCTCTCCCTGGTTCAAAAGCCTCACCCTGGATAAAGGGGAGGCCGACGGGCTTCGTCGAGGGCTCCCGGTGGTGGTCGCCGAAGGCGTGGTCGGCGTGGTGTCCCAAACGGCGCGCCATTATTCCCGCGTCCTTTTGATCATCGACCAGAACAGCTCCGTGGATGCCCTGGTGCAGGCCACCCGGGCCCGGGGCGTGGTCAAGGGGAACTCCAGCCCCGCTCTTTCGTTTGCCTATGTGCTTCGCCGCTATCCCCTGATCGAATCCCAGGTGCTGATTACCTCGGGTTTGGACGGGATTTACCCCAAGGGGTTGCGGATCGGCCGCGTGCAAACGGTCAATCCCCGCGGAACCGGCATTTTTCAGGAGATACAGGTGTTGCCTTTCGTGGACTTCGACACCCTTGAAGAGGTGCTGGTGATTCTGAAGCCTCCGCCGGACGAAGGGGTGGAACCGCCCCCATGAATTTCGGCTTCCATTTGATGGCCTGCCTCGTTCTCCTGGTTCTCCAGACCACGCTGTTTTCCCATCTGGTTCCGCCCGGCCCGCTATACGATCCGTTGATTCCCTTTGTGGTGTTTCTGGCCACCAGCCGCCCTTTCGCCGAAGGGCTCTCTGCCTTGCTTCTCGCCGGTTTCCTGGCCGACGGCATTTCCGCGGCTCCGTTCGGCCTGTTTGGCCTCACCTATCTGTGGGCGTATCTGGGGGTCTGGTGGGGCGGCCGTTTTTTTCGGCGAGAGCATGGCTTGTTGCCGGCCCTGGGGGTCGCGGGCGGCATTTTGATGGAGCATCTGCTATTTCTTGCCATTTCCTGGGAATTGGGCCTGGGCCGGCTGCTGTTGCGCGGTTGGCCCGGACTGTTCCTTCGGCTGGCGGCCGGAATGGTCACCGGCCCGCTGGTTGTCGGCGTTCTTCGGGGCCTCCACGCCGTCTTTCGTCGCTGGCTGGACCCCGGCCCGGAAGAACGGACTTCCGCCTGACCGGGAGCGAGCCGATTCCGGCGACTTTTTCCGGAGAACCCGGGGGAATGATAAATCGGCGAGAGGAAGCGGGCCAATCGGTTCCGCCGTTGCCCTTGCCATGGAATGCTGCCCGGACGGCAAACACCCCGCTTTCCGCGAGTGGGCCGGCCGGTGGACGGCATGTTGCGCTGGAAATATTGATATGCCCAATCCCTATCTCGACCCGGTTTTTTCCGAGTGGTACAAGGTCCGACTGACCGGGGCGGCGGCCGTGATCCTGCTGGCCTTCGGCGTTCTGGGCTTCCGGCTGTTCGTTTTGCAGGTGCTGGAAGGGCCTGAATATCGCCGGCTTTCGGAAAACAATTGCATTCGTCTGCAGACCATCGAAGCGCCCCGGGGGGTCATCTACGACCGCAACGGCGCGTTGCTGGTGGACAATCGGCCCGCGTTTCATTTGCAGATTGTGTTGAAGGACGCCCGGCCCGTGCCGGAAACCCTGGCCCGGCTTTCGGGTTATACCGGAATTCCGGTGTCCCGCTTTGAGGCGGCCATCGAAAAACGCGGGGCAACCCCAGACTATCGCCCGCTGACCCTCATGCGAGATATCGGGCGGGATTTGCTGGCCGTGGTGGAGGCCCATCGGTTCGACCTGCCGGGAATCGTGGTGGACGTGCAGCCCCTTCGCCATTATCTCACCGGGGTGGCCCCCCACCTGATTGGGTACCTTAGCGAGATTCGCCCCGACGAGCTGAGAAGCGACCGGTATCCGGGCGCCCGGGGCGGAGATTACGTGGGGCGTTATGGCGTGGAGCGCACCGCCGAATCTTTGCTTCGGGGCGAGAACGGGGGGCGCCAGGTGGAGGTGGACGCCCGAGGCCGGGTGGTGCGGGTGCTGGATCGGGTGGAGCCGGCGCCGGGGCAAAATCTTCGGCTGACCCTGGATCTGAATCTTCAGCAACGGGCGGAAGATTTGTTCGCCGAAAAGGTGGGGGCGTTGGTGGCCATTGACCCGGCCAACGGCGAAGTGCTGGCCATGGTCAGCAATCCAGGATTCGATCCCAACGCTTTCGTCCAGGGCATGAGCCACGAGGAGTGGCGCAGCCTGATTTCCAATCCCGATCGGCCCATGGAAAACAAGGTGGTCCAGGCCGAATACCCGCCGGCTTCCACCTATAAAATTGTGACGGCTCTGGCGGCCCTGGAGGCCGGGGTCGTCGACGAGGAAACCGAATTTTTCTGCCCGGGCCATCTGGTTTTCGGAGATCGCACTTTTCGGTGCTGGAAGCGGGGCGGACACGGGCACGTTGCGGTGGCGGAGGCCCTGGCCGTTTCCTGCGACGTCTTTTTTTATCAAGTGGGCGATCGCCTCGGCGTGGACCGGCTGGCCGAATACGCCCAAAAATGCGGGTTGGGACAACCCACCGGCGTCGAGCTGGACAACGAGGGGGCCGGCCTGATTCCCACCGCCGCCTGGAAGCGCCGCCGTACCGGAGTCGCCTGGCAGCGGGGGGAAACCCTTTCCATCGCCATCGGTCAGGGGTACAATCTGGCGACGCCCCTGCAAATCGCGGTGTTGACCGCCGCGGTGGCCAACGGCGGAACCCTCTATCGGCCACGGATCGTTCGACAGGTGGAAAGTTTGGACGGCCAAGTGGTTTCCCGGCGCGAACCGGAAGCCTTCGGCCGACTCCCGGCCAGCCCCGAGAACCTGGAGATCGTGCGCCAGGGACTCTGGCGGGTGGTGAACGGCCCCCGGGGCACGGCACGGGGGGTGGCCATGTCCGATATCCGGATCAGCGGGAAAACCGGCACGGCCCAGGTGATCAGCAAACGGACGGAAGAGATGGATCCCGAGAATCTGAACGACCGTCACAAGCCCCATGCCTGGTTTGTCGCCATCGGCGAGCGCGAGTCCGCCCAAATTGCGGTCGCGGTTCTGGTGGAGCATGGCGAGAAAGGTTCTGGAACGGCCGCGCCCATCGCGGCGGAGATCATCCGCGCCCATTTTCTGGGCGTGAATCCGGAAATCGCCGGGAATTTGACGACGGTGGAATAACGGCCATGTTCGACCGACGCCTGATCGAAAACCTGGACTGGGGCCTTCTGTTTCTCACGCTCTTCCTTTGCGGGGTGGGGCTGGTGACCATCTACAGCGCCGTGTCGGGAACCGTCCATGCCGATCTCTACCTGAAGCAATGGGTTTGGTACGGCGCGGGGCTGGGCGCCGTTCTGTTTATTTGTCTGCTGGATTACAAATCGCTGGAGAGGTGGGCCTACCCCATTTATTCCCTCTGCATGGGATTGCTGGTCGCCGTGCTGTTCGCGGGAAAGCTGGTGGGCGGCTCGCGCCGTTGGCTGGCCCTGGGGCCGCTGACCTTGCAGCCATCGGAGCTGGCCAAAATCGCGGTCGTCCTGGTGCTGGCCCGCTTTTTCGCCCGTCGGATCAAGCTGGAGGGATTTCGTCTGCGGGAGCTGGGCGTTCCCCTGGCGTTGACCGCCTTGCCGTTTGGCCTCATCGTCCAGCAGCCCGACCTTGGAACCGGCCTGGTGCTTCTTCTCATCGCCGGCTCCATGACGCTGTTCGTGAAAATCGAACGGCGGAGCCTGGCGGCGCTTTCCATTTTGGGGGGCCTGGCGGCATCGGTCGGTTTTTTTTTCCTCAAGGACTATCAGCGGCAGCGGATTCTTACCTTCCTGGATCCGGATCGGGACCCGATGGGCGCGGGGTATCACATTATCCAGTCCAAAATCGCCATCGGCTCCGGGATGATTCATGGCAAGGGGCTGTTTCAGGGAACCCAAAACACCCTGGCCTTTCTGCCGGAGCAACATACCGATTTCATTTTTTCGGTTCTGGCGGAAGAGTGGGGCTTTATCGGCGCCTTCGTCGTCTGTCTGGCCTTCTTTTTTCTTCTCGCCCGGGGACTGGGCATCGCGTTCGCTTGCCGGGATCATTTCGGCACGATTTTGGCGATCGGAGCCACGGCCATGATTTTCTGGCAGGCGCTGATCAACCTGGGGATGGTCATGGGCCTCATGCCGGTGGTGGGCATGCCGCTTCCGCTGGTCAGCTACGGCGGCTCCTCCATTCTCACCATCATGGTGTGCATCGGGCTGCTGGCCAATGTGAGCATGCGGCGCTTCGTGGTGCGATGATCCGGCTTCCGGGTCGGCTCGTCGTTGCTTCGGCCCATGGATGGGCTTGCGTTGGATAGATCCCAAATGGTTTCGGCGCGGCCGGCGGAAACGATCCTGCGCCGGGCGGGCGAAGTGTCGTAAAACGGGGGGAATGGCATGAAAAAGCGCAAACGTCCCGCGGCGGTCACCACTTTTCTGGGCGCGGACGCCGCATTGGAGGGGACGCTGTCTTTCCAGGGAACGGTTCGGCTGGACGGCCGGGTGAACGGCCGGATCGAGGGGGCCGGCGGAACGGTGATCGTCGGGGAGCGGGCGGTCGTCGACGCCGACATCGACGTGGACGTGGCGGTGGTGATGGGGCGGGTGACCGGCTGCATACAGGCGCGGGATCGCATTGACGTTCTGGCCCCGGGCGTGGTCAACGGGGACATCTACGCGCCTACCATTTCCATCGATTCCGGCGCCACTTTCAACGGCAACTGCGGCACCAAGGCCCCGCGTTCCCGCCAACCGGCGGAGCGGTTCGCCCTAGGGAACGCGCCCCCGAGCCCGGAGGAGATTCCGGAAAATAATTGACCAGCCGATATGGGCCGGTTCGGAGGGCGGTTTCTTCCGGAAATCCGCCTTCGAATCCCTTTCGCGTCGAGCGAAAAATCGACCGAAAATTCTTCGAATTTTCACCGAGGCCTTCGGCTTTCCAAACCGCGAGAGAATCCGGGGCTTCCGGCTTCGTTTTGGGTAAAAACCGGGGCCTTCCGACCGCCCTCGGGGTAAATTAATCGGTCTAAAAATCCTTTGACAAATTCCGGGTTCGGATGATACATACGCCCAAATTTGTGAGGGCGTGGTGCATTTTTTGCCGTAAACCACAGGAGTTGAGGGAGTCGAGATGATCAGTGTCGACAGTTCGCTATTCTTTCAGATCGCCAATTTCTTGGTTCTGATCTGGGCGATGAACAAGTTCGTGTATCGTCCGATCCGGAATATCCTGCGCCAGCGGAGCGAGAAGATCGACGGCCTCAAGACCGGAATCGACGCGTCCGCAAATCGGGTGAAGGAGAAGAATCAGGCCTATGAAGAGGGCATCAAAAATGCCCGCGCCGAAGGCATGAAAAAGCGGGACGCCGTGGTGGACGAGGCCGAAACCAAGGAGCGGGAGATCGTCGCGGAGATCAACCGCAATGCCCAGGCCGAACTGGCCAAGGTTCGGGAAGACATCGCCAAGGACGTGGAATCGGTCCGCAGCGCGTTGATGGAGCGCGCGGACGAGTTTGCGCGAGAGATCGGTCAAAAAATTTTGGGGAGGGCCGTGTAATGGAGAAACCTGGAGTTGGCTTGCGGCGCTCGTGGACGCGCCGAAAACCCGCGTTCCTGCTTGCCCTGGCGATGGTTTTGATGCTTGGCTTTGCCCTTCCCGCCTTGGGGGCGACCGGGGGCGGACACGGTGAAGGCGAGCACGGCGGCGAACCGAAAGGGTGGGTGGCCACGGATACATACCGGGTGATGAACTTCGGTGTGCTGGCCATCGCCCTTTTCTTTTTGTTGCGGAAGCCGGTCGGCAAGGCGCTGAACGCCCGAATCGAAGGCATCAAGGACGAACTCGCCGACCTGGAAAACCGAAAG
The DNA here is from genome assembly GCA_046541515.1 of Desulfococcaceae bacterium. Classification (GTDB taxonomy): domain Bacteria; phylum Desulfobacterota; class Desulfobacteria; order Desulfobacterales; family Desulfococcaceae; genus CAYFVR01. The sequence goes on along the minus strand of JBKHDD010000008.1, from coordinate 24,284 downwards.
AAGCAGGCCGAGGTGGAGCTGGCGGAATACGAGCGGAAGCTGGCCGCCCTGGACGACGAGGCCGGCAAGATCATTGCCGAGTATGAACGGCAGGGCCAGGAAGCCCGGAAGCGAATTCTCGCCGAAGCGGAACAGTCCGCCGAAAAACTCCAGCAGCAGGCCCAGCGGAACATCGCCTTTGAATACAAGAAGGCCAAGGCCCGGCTGCAGGAGGAAGTGCTGGAAGAAGCCCTTGGAAAGGCCGAGGCGCTCATCCGCTCCAGCATGACCGGCGACGATCAGGATCGACTGGTGGATGAATACCTGGAAAAGGTGGTGGCCTAGTGAAACGAAATCTCGCGGTGGCACGCCGATATGCCAAAGCGCTTCTGCTGATCGGAAAAGAGGACGGCCAGGCCGAGACCTACCGGGACGAACTTTCCCGCTTCGCCTACGCGATGGCCCAAAATCCGAACCTGGAAGAGGCGGTTCTGAACCCGCTCTACGAAGACGCCGGACGGAAGCGGGTGTTGCGTTCCGCGGTCGAAAAAATGGGCCTTTCCAAGACGCTCGCCTCTTTTCTGGACCTGTTGTTCGATAAAGGAAGGCTGGAGTTTATTCACAGCATCGATGAATTCTATCAGGGACTGGCCGACGAACTTAAAGGGGTGGCCCGGGCAAGTCTGATTTCCGCCGCGGAGCTGAGCGACGACGCGGTGGACAAGGTGCGAGACGCGCTGTCCCGGCGGACCGGGAAGGTGGTCAAGCTGGATGTTCAGACCGACCCCGAACTCATCGGCGGGCTGGTTGCCCGGATCGGCGACATGGTGCTGGATGGCAGCATCCGGACCCAGTTACAAAATATGAAAGAAACCTTAAAAAGGGGTGAGAGTGCCTAATGGAACTGAGAGCTGAAGAAATCAGTCAGATCATCAAAGAGCAGATCACGGACTACGACAAAAAAGTCGAGCTGAGCGAAACCGGCGTGGTCTTGTCCGTTGGCGACGGCATTGCCCGCGTGTATGGCCTGGAAAAGGCCATGGCGCTGGAGCTCGTCGAGTTCCCCGGCGGCATTCTCGGCCTCGCGCTCAACCTGGAAGAGGACAATGTCGGCGTCGCCATCATGGGCGAGGACACCAGCATCAAGGAAGGCGACATCGTCAAGCGGACCGGCCGCATCGCCGAGGTTCCGGTGGGCGAGGCCGTTCTTGGCCGCGTGGTCACCGCGGTGGGCGAGCCGGTGGACGGCAAAGGGCCCATCGAGGGCGCCGAATCTCGCCGCGTGGAAATGGTCGCCCCCGGCGTCGTCGCCCGAAAGAGCGTGCACGAGCCCTGCTACACCGGTCTCAAGGCGGTGGACGCCATGACCCCGGTGGGCAAGGGACAGCGCGAGCTGATCATCGGCGACCGGCAGATCGGAAAGACCGCCGTCGGCATCGACGCCATCATCGCCCAGAAGAACACCGACGTCTACTGCATCTACGTGGCCTGCGGTCAGAAAAAATCGACCGTGGCCCAGGTGGTGGCGACCCTCGAAAAACACGGCGCCATGGAATATACCACCGTCATCTCCGCCTGCGCCTCCGACCCGGCCACCCTTCAGTACATCGCCCCCTACGCCGGCTGCGCCATGGGCGAATACTTCCGGGACAGCGGCAAGCACGCCCTCATCGTCTACGACGATCTTTCCAAGCAGGCGGCGGCCTATCGTCAGGTCTCCCTGCTGCTGCGGCGGCCTCCGGGACGCGAGGCCTACCCTGGCGACATTTTCTACAACCACTCCCGGCTGCTGGAGCGCTCCGCGAAATTGAACGACGAACTCGGCGCCGGCTCCCTGACCGCCCTGCCCATCATCGAAACCCAGGCCGGCGACGTTTCCGCCTACATTCCCACCAACGTGATTTCGATCACCGACGGCCAGATTTACCTGGAGCCCAGCCTGTTTTTCGCCGGCATCCGGCCCGCGATCAACGTCGGTCTGTCGGTTTCCCGGGTGGGCGGCGCCGCCCAGGTCAAAGCCATGAAGCAGGTGGCCGGAACTCTTCGGCTCGACCTTGCCCAGTATCGAGAGCTGGAAGCCTTCGCGGCCTTCGGTTCCGACCTGGACGCCTCCACCCAGCGCCAGCTCACCCGCGGCGCCCGGCTCGTGGAAATTTTGAAGCAGCCCCAGTATCAGCCGCTGCCCATGGAAAAGCAGGTGACCATTTTGTTCGCCGGCACCCGCGGCTTCTTGGACAAGCTTCCCATCGACTCCTTGGGCCGCTACGAAGAGGGTCTCTACTCCTTTATCCAGGATCGGCATCCCCAGGTCTTCTCCACGCTGGTCGAGAAAGAGGCGATCGACGACGCCCTCGAAGAGCAGATGAAGAAGGCGCTGACCGAGTATGGGAAGGAGTTCGAGGAAACCCTCAAGTAAAAAGGGCGAATTATGGCGACCTTGAAGGATGTTCAAAACAAAATCTCCGCCGTAAAAAAGACGAAGCAGATCACCAAGGCCATGAACATGGTCGCGGCGTCCAAGCTTCGCGGCGCGCAGGGAGACATGGAGGCCTTTCGGCCGTACGCGTCCAAGTTCGCCGAGGTTCTCGGCAGCTTGGCGGGAAAGGCCGGGGACGAGGCCAGCCCCCTCCTTTTGCCCCGGGAGACGGTCGAAAACGTGCATATCGTTCTGTGCACATCCGACCGGGGCCTTTGCGGCGGTTTCAACGCCAACCTGATCGACGCGGCCGATCAACTGGTGAAGGAGCGGCCCGAGCTGTCCCTTTCCATGACGGCCTTCGGCAAGAAAGGGCGGGACTGGGCCCGCAAAACCAAGCTGCCCATCGCCGACGAATACCTTGGCGTCGTGGGCGGTCGCTTCGACTTCGGCGTGGCGGCCAATGCCGGCCGCAAGCTGGTGCAGGACTTCCTGGACGGCACCTATGACGAGGTCTATTTGGTTTCGTCCGAGTTTCAGACCATGGCCCGCCAAGTGCCGGTGGTCCAGCAGATTCTTCCCATTCCTCCCCTGTTGGCGGAGGAGGAAGCCGCGCAGGCGGAAGACGTTCCGTATCTGGCGGAACATATCTGCGAGCCCTCCGCGGACGAGCTTCTCGGCGACATGTTGCCCCGAAACGTCTACGTGCAGATTTACCGGGGCCTGCTGGAAACGTCCACCAGCGAGCACGCCGCGCGGATGATGGCCATGAACAACGCGACCCAGGCATGCAACGATATGATCGAGCGGCTGACGCTGACCTACAACAAGGCTCGGCAGGCGGCCATCACCGGGGAACTTATGGACATCGTCGGCGGCGCCGAAGCGCTGAAGGGCTGATCCGACCAACCCATTTCAGGAGGTTTTTTTCCAATGGCAGACAATATCGGAAAAATCGTGCAGGTTCTCGGGCCTGTCGTCGACGTGGAGTTCGAGCAGGGCAAGCTTCCGGAAATCCTTTCGGCGTTGCTGATCAGCAACAAGGCCATCGGCGACGAGGAAGACAACCTGGTGGTTGAGGTGGCCCAGCACCTGGGCGACAACGTGGTCCGGACCATCGCCATGGACGTCACCGACGGTCTCGTTCGCGGCGCCCCCGTGAAAGACACCGGCGCCCCCATTCAGATGCCCGTGGGCGAAGCGGCCCTGGGCCGGGTGCTCAACGTGGTCGGCCGCCCGGTGGACGGGCTCGGCGACATCAGCCAGGAAAAGATGATGCCGATCCATCGGCTGGCGCCGGCCTTCACCGAGCAGGACACCACCGTCCGCGTGCTGGAAACCGGCGTCAAGGTGATCGACCTGCTGGTGCCCTTCCCCCGAGGCGGCAAAATGGGGATGTTCGGCGGCGCCGGCGTGGGCAAGACCGTTATCATGATGGAAATGGTCCACAACATCGCCATGCACCACGGCGGCATCTCCGTGTTCGCCGGCGTGGGCGAGCGGACCCGCGAAGGCAACGACCTTTACCACGAAATGAAGGACTCCGGCGTTCTTCCCAAGGCGGCCCTGGTTTACGGCCAGATGACCGAACCGCCGGGCGCCCGCGCCCGGGTGGCCCTGTCCGCCCTGACCGCCGCGGAGTATTTCCGGGATGTGGAAGGCCAGGACGTGCTGATGTTCATCGACAACATCTTCCGCTTCACCCAGGCCGGCCAGGAAGTGTCCTCGCTGCTGGGCCGCATGCCCAGCGCCGTGGGCTACCAGCCCACCCTGGCCGTCGATCTCGGCGGTTTGCAGGAGCGGATCACCTCCACCGACAAGGGCTCCATCACCGCCGTTCAGTGCGTGTACGTGCCCGCCGACGACTTGACCGACCCCGCGCCGGCCACCACCTTCGCCCACTTGGACGGAACCGTGGTGCTCTCCCGGCAGATCGCGGAGCTGGGCATCTATCCCGCCGTGGATCCGCTGGACTCCACCTCCCGAATTCTGGATCCCAACTACATCGGCGAGGAGCACTACCGCACCGCCCGGCAGGTGCAGCAGATCCTGCAAAAGTACAAGGAACTTCAGGACATCATCGCCATTCTCGGCATCGAGGAACTTTCCGACGAGGACAAGGTCACCGTGGCCCGGGCCCGGAAGATGCAGCGGTTTCTGTCCCAGCCGTTCCACGTTGCGGAGACCTTCACCGGGAAGGCCGGGAAGTACGTCAAAATCGAAGACACCATCCGCGCCTTCAAGGAAATCGTCGACGGCAAGCACGACGAGATTCCCGAGCAGGCCTTCTACATGGTCGGCGGCATCGAGGAAGTTCTGGAAAAAGCCAAGGAGATGTCCGAGGCGGCCTAACCGAGGGGGATTTCATGGCGAAAAGCATCTGGTTGGAGGTTGTTACGCCGGATCGCTCGGTGGTCAGCGAGGAGGCCCAGATTGTCATGGCCCCCGGCACCGAGGGCGAGTTCGGCGTCCTGTCCGGCCATACCCCCTTCCTCAGCACGTTGAAGGTGGGGGCGGTCAAATACAAAGACACCAGCGGCCGGGAGCGGTGCGTTTTCGTGAGCGGCGGCTTTGCCGAGGCGCTTCCCGAAAAGGTGACCATTCTCGCGGAATCCGCCGAACGGCGTTGCGATATCGATCTTGAGCGGGCCAAGACGGCCCTCAAACGCGCCCAGGAACGGCTGGAGGCGGAGCGCAGCAAGGACGAGCTGGAATTCGTCCGCGCCCGCGCCGCCCTGGAAAGAGCGCTGGAGCGTCTCCGGTTGGCCGAAGGCCGGTCCCGGTCCTGATCGGGAAAAAAGAACGGTTGATCCAATAAGAAGCGGGCACGTCCCCTCGGGTGGCGTGCCCGCTTTTTTGTTAGGGCCGGCATGGTTGAATCCTTGCCGGCGAAGGAGAACGCATGACCGATTCCCCGGAGGACCGCCCGCCGATGGATGATCCGGAAGATTGGGTGGATCAATACGGCGATTTGTTGTACCGGTTCGCGCTTTCCCGGGTGGGAGCGGCCCATGTGGCCGAGGATTTGGTGCAGGAAACCTTCGTGGCCGCGCTTCATGGCCTCGGGAGTTTTCATGGCCGTTCGTCGATCCGCACGTGGCTGATGGCCATTCTGAAGCACAAGATCGTTGACCATTTTCGTCAGGACGGACGGGAAACCCCGGTGGAGGACGCGGGATTGGTGGCGGACGTTTCCGAGGAGCTGTTTAACCATCGGGGTCATTGGAACGCCAAGCCGCCCCGCTGGCATACCGATCCGTCGCAGGTCCACGAACAGAAAGAGTTTTTGGACGTGCTGTACCGCTGTCTTTCCGAAATTCCGTCGCGCCAGGCCGACGCTTTTCTGATGCGGGAGGTGGATGGCCGGACTACCGAGGAAATTTGCAAGGAATTGGGGATTTCCTCGTCCAACTGTTGGGTGATGCTGTACCGGGCCCGGATGGGACTCCGGAAATGTCTCGAAATTCGCTGGGTCGCCGCGGGGGCGGCGTAAGGGGGGAGGCCATGTCGAAATGGATGCCGAATTGTCGGGAGGTCAGCCTGATCGTCTCCGAATCTTTTGATCGAAGTCTGCCCTTGCGCCGGCGGATGGCCATGTGGATGCACCTGATGATGTGCGGGCACTGCTCCCGGTTTCGGAAGGAATTATTGGCGATTCGTCGGGCGGTGCGGAACGGGCACGGTCCGGAATTCACGGTGGATGACCCCTGCCTGCCGGAATCCACTCGTTCCCGGATCAAACAGGTCCTTCAGCGGGCCGCTGACGAATCGCGGTAAGGTTTCAGGCCGGCTGACCCCATTGATTTCCGTTTCGGCGGAACTGGTTTCGGCGCAATTGTCGTTTCTTCGATTTGTTATGGTTTTAAGAAACACTTTCCTTGACCTTTTCCCAAAATCCGATTTGTGGGTCGCGCTGGAAACCATCCGCTCCCCCTGATCCATTTCTCGCTTTGCATGTGGAACGAGTCGCCCGTTTCCCTCAAATTGGGAACTCCGCGGCTTTTTTTTGCCTCCTCCCGTGTTTGATCGAATTCCCTCAATCTTTTAAACCATTCCGTTTTCCCGATTCGTCCGAATCCTATATTTTCTCGCCTTTGGTCCCCGGCGTAATGGTTTTCGCTTGGGAACGACTTCTCCGACAAGCGCGACAAAATATGTTCACTGGTTCGATTGTCGGAACATGTGGCCTTCCTAACCGAATGGCCCGTTCCGGGAATTTGGGAAGAGGAGGTTGTTTTATGAAGATTAACGGGAACTTGGTTGTGCTTGCGCTGTTCGCCGGGCTGCTCGCGGTTTTTCCCGCGCGGGGGGCCCGGGTGGAACGCGAGAAGGATAAGATGTTTATCGTCGATCAACTTGGGGAACGGTGGGACGTGACCCAGGCCAAGTCTCTGGGGTTTGTTCCGTCCCAATTTCAGTACGGAATCGGGCGGCATACCTTCAAGACCCTGGATGACGGGCATCTGGACACCGAGCCCAAACACGCCAACGACGCCATGCGCGTGATCGGCATTGCCGAGGGAGAGGAAGCCAAGGCTTGGTCGGTCCGGAAGCTGTCCCGGCACGAAATCGCCAATTCGAGCATCGGCGGGGACGCCATCGCGGTGGGCTACTGACCGCTGATGGACTTGGCGGCTGTGTACAGCCGCGAAATCGACGGCCGAACTCTGACCATCGCCCCCACGGGCTGGACCTACGACAACACCTTCGTGCTTTGGGACAAGGAGACGGGCACTCTCTGGTATCCCTACGAAGAGGGACTTCGCGGCATCCAGGGCGAACACTTTGACCGTTGGCTTCCCAAGCGGGAATCCGACGACACCCAGTGGCGCAACTGGCGGTGGGATTATCCGGAATCCGGGTTGTTGAAGTAGCGGGAATTGGGTATAAACGCGGGTACGGTCTCGTTTCAAGGAGGAGCGGGACGCCCGCGTTTTTTTGCCCTCCGGTGCGCTTCGATGGATGGCTCCGGAGATTGCTCCCGGTTTTTCAGAAGCCGAGGCCCAAGACGGTCCGCTTGCCAACCATGGTCAAGGGGAGGCATTCTTCCTGCATTATGGAAACCCAAACCATCATCAGCGCCTTCTCCGCCTTTTTCATCGCTTCCTTTTTGAAGGGGCTGACCGGTTTGGGTTTTGCCACCCTTTGCCTCGGCTTCCTGGCCCTTTTCATGGATTTGAAACAGGCCATTCCCTTGGTGTTCCTGCCTTCGCTTTCCAGCAATCTGATGGTCATGGTGGACGCGGGCCGTTTCGTTGAAGCGTTTAAGCGATTTTGGATTCTCTACCTCGGCGCGCTGCCCGGTTTGGGGTTCGGAATGGTGTTTTTGGCCCAAAGCCGAAACGAGATTCCGAAGGGGATTTTAGGGGCGGTGATCTTCCTTTACGGCCTCTGGGGATTGAAGGGCGGACGTTTCCGCTTGTCCGAAACGCGGGAGAGGCAACTTCTTCTGCCGATCGGACTGGCCTCCGGCCTGGTCAACGGCGCGACCGGTTCCCAGATCATGCCGCTCATGCCGTATTTGTTGTCCTTGAACATGGACCGGGATCTGTTCATCCAGACCATCAACTGCTCCTTCACCATCAACACCGTGTTCCTGATGGCGGGGCTGGGGACCCTCGGAATCCTTACGGCGCCCATCATGGTTCTTTCCATCGGCGGGATTTTGCCGGTGGCGGTTGGTCTATATCTTGGGGGCCGAATTCGGCGGAAAACGACGGAAGAGGTGTATCGGAAGATGGTTTTGGCACTGTTGATCGGGATCGGTGGGAGTTTGGTGGCGAGGTTGTTTTTATGAGCCAATAGCGATCCAGTTTTTCGTTGAAACCCTACGAGGTATGATTTATTGACATAACTGAGGTGGTTAAAATGACCCCGAAGAAAATTGCCATCACCATGGACGAAGCGCTGTTGAAGCAGCTCGATTCCATGGTCAAATCCAAGATTTATCCAAGCAGAAGCAAAGCCATTCAGGAAGCCTTCGCGGATAAGTTGGAACGCATCCCGAAGACCCGATTGGGCCGGGAATGCGCCGCGCTGGACCCGGATTACGAATGCAGTTTTTCCGAAGAAGGATTTTCCATGGAGATCGATGGATGGCCCGAATACTGAGGTGAGACATTCATTGGGCGGATTTGAATCCGGTGATTGGCAGCGAGCAGGGCGGTTTGCGACCAATGTTGATTTTGAGTCGGAAAAGCAATGCCAATGGTGCCAAAGTATTCCAAAAAAAAATCCAATTTTTTTATGCAGAAGAGGATAGGATGAATTTGAAACATTTTTTCTGGGTCATTTTTCTGGCAATTTGCTCATTTCAATTGGCCTTCGCAACAACGCCCATCCAACTGCTTGAGAAGGGGGAGGCACTGGCTACCCAAGGAAAGCATACCGAAGCAATAAAAATTTTTGAAAGAATGTTGGAAAGTGAGATCAAAGACAATTATCAAATGGCCAGGGTCCATTACGGTATGGGACTGTCCTATTCAAAACTGGGCGACAGGGTTAAATCAATCGAAAATTATTCAACCTCGATAAATTATTACCCAAAAGAGCCTCTTACGTATTTGAATAGAGGGAACGATTTCTATTTGGAAGATAAATATTTAAAGGCAGTTGATGATTTCAACAAGGCAATCGATCTGGATGACAAATTGTTTTTGGCCTATAATTCCAGGGGAATTGCGTACTTAAAATTGAAGGAATTTGATAGGGCATTATCCGATCTTAATTCGGCCATCCAATTGAACCCCAAATATGTCAAGCCGTATAAAAATCGAGCCAAAGTATATTTTGAAACCAAAAAATTCGATTTGGCGCTTTCAGACATCGAAATAGCCATTGAAATGGGGACAAAGGAAGCGTGGCCTTATAACATGGCTGCCTGGATTTATGCTGCTTCGCCCGATCCATCGCTCCGGAATGGGGAGCGCGCCGTAAAATATGCTGAACAGGCCGTCCTGTTGCAGAAAGATTCACAATCGCTGGACACCTTGGCGGCTGCTTACGCGGAGGTGGGGAAGTTTGATCTGGCGGTTCTAAATCAGGAAATGGCAATTCGAGCGATTTCGCGGCCGGATGATCAAAGCACCCTTTTAAGATATAAGGAAAGGCTGGAATCATACAAACAAAAAATCCCCTGGAGGGATGAAGCTCTCTTGGGGGATACCAATTGATAATGAAAACGATCGGCGTGTCATTCTATCAAAAAGCCTTTTTGAAAAAAAGAAAATTTTCCATTACCGAAAAGGGAGTTGAGTGCTACGAAAAGGAGGGGCTTGAAGAAACAACGTATACCGTCCCTTTCTCGGCGATCATCGAAACCCCGATAGAACGTTCAAAATACTCCAAGTTGTGGTTGGCCGTTTGGCTGTTTTCTTCTATTTTCTTTTTTATGGATTTTGTCGAAAACTACCTGGGAAAAGGAGTGTTTAACAAAGATTTCCTCTTTTGGTTTGGGGTCGTGATGGTCTATTCGGGATTCCAATTTTTTATTACAAGAAAGAATTTGGTTTTTTACTCCTTGAATAATTTGCCGTTGTGCTTTTTGAAAGGAGTGCCCAATGAAGAAGCCATCGATGATTTTATGGAAAGCGTTTTTCAGGCCCAAGAAGAATATTTCAACGAAAAATACGCGGGTTTTAACTCGAATCCCGCCGGTTCGTATTTTTCATATGCCGATGAGCTTTATAAGCTGAATAGACTTCGGGAAGATGGTTTCATTGATGACGGTGAATATCAACTCGCCAAACAAAAATTGTTAGGCGTTATCGAAAAGGGAGAGAAAACATATACTTTGCAATAAAGGGTTTATCGAACCACACCAAGGGATGAAGAAAAAACGACCAAACTACGCCAACAAGCCTTGGAAGAGGCTTCCAGGCTACCCAAGGCGGATCAAAATGCTTTTGCCATTCAAATCCCCCGTCGCCGAAACACCACACGCCCGTCAAACACCGTCATATCCACCTTCGCCCCAACCATTTCCGCCGCGTCGATCGTGTAGATATTCCGATCCAGCACCACGATGTCCGCCCGTTTCCCCGGCGTGATGGAGCCCAACTCCCCCCCCATGCCGTAGCACCGGGCCGGTCCGATGGTGTAGGCCGCCACCGCCTCGTCCACGGTTACCCGCTGATCCGGATACCATCCGCCTTCCGGCGTCCCGTCGGCCCGCTGCCGGGTCACCGCCGCGTGAATGCCCACCAGCGGATCGGGGGAGCAGACCGGGCAGTCGGAGCTGAAAATTACGGGCACCCCGGCGTCCATCAAATCCCGGAAGGAATAGGTCCAGCGCCCCAGCTCGCCCACGCAGCGGTCCACCATGTTGATGTCCAGCACCAGATTGTGGGGTTGCATGGCCGCCGCGATCCCTAGCTTCGCCATGCGGGCCTGGTCTTCCCCCCGGACCATCTGGGCGTGCTCGATCCGGTGGGGCAGAGCGGGCGGCGGCGTGTCCGATGAGCGGTCCCGTTGCACCCGCTCGAAGATGGAAATCAGCTCGTGGTTGGCCCGGTCGCCGATGGCGTGAATCATCACCGCCAAACCGGCTTGGTCGGCCCGATGGATGGCCCGTTCCAGCTTGTCCACCGGGTAGGTCACCATCCCCGCGTCGCCGGTGTCCAGGTATGGCTCGTGCATCCAGGCCGTGCGGGCTCCCATGCCGCCGTCCAGGAAGAATTTGACGTGGCCGATTTGCAGCCGCTCGTCCCCGAAGCCCGACCGCATGCCCAGCGTGATCGCCTCGTCCATCAGCTCGCAGGGAATGCTCATCCAGCAGCGCAGGTCCAGCCGTCCCTCCTGGCGCAGCCGCTGCCAGCCGGTGTAGGCCGGCACCCACTCCACCCCGCCTGGCGTCCGGATGTCGTGAATCCCCGTGAGGCCCAGGGCGTGGAGCGCCGGGATTCCGTCGGCCATCGCCGCCATCGCCTCGTGGGCGGTCGGCGGAGGAATGACCGTTTTGATCAAATTGGACGCCATCTCCCGCAACACCCCGGTGGCCTTTCCGGCTTCGTCCCGGACGATGACCCCCTCGGGCGGATTGGGCGTGTTGTCGTCCACCCCGGCCAGCTCCAGCGCTTTGGTGTTGGCCGTGGCCAGGTGCAGATCGCAACGGAACAGCATCACCGGATGATCCGGGGCGGCGGCGTCCAGGTCCGCCGCCGTCGGCAGCCGAGCCTCGGGCCAGTCGGCCTCGTTCCAGCCCTGGCCCAGAATCCATTGGCCCGGCGGCTTGTTTCGCGCCGCCTCGGTCAGCCGGGCCATGCAGTCGGGCAGCGAGGTCGCCTCGGCCAGCTCCAGTTGGGTCCGGCCGATGGCCCAATCGTAGTAGTGAAAATGGCTGTCCCAAAAACCGGGCAGTCCCAGCCGCCCTTCCAAGTCGATCACCTCCGCTCCCGATCCGGCCAGCTCCCGCATTTCCGATTCGCCGGCCACCGCCAGCACCCGGCCGTTTTTGATCGCCACCGCCCGGGCGGCGGGAATGAGCGGGTCTTGGGTGCGGAAGTCGCCGTTGACGAGAACCAGATCGGCCAAAATGTCGCAGCTTACGGTCATGGGAGAAATCCTCGGGGAAAGGGATCGTCGGGAGCGACGAAAAATTCGTGAATGCCGGTGATGTGGGCGCTGCCTCGGATTTCGGCTTCCGCCCCCGTGAATTCGTCGATTCGAGGTTCGTTCCGAATCGTCGCCTCGAACACCGTGCCCAATGGACCGCGGTTCCGGTACGGTTGGCCCGGTTCCAAAAGGCCCCGATGGCGGAGCAGCGCCAGCTTGGCGGCGGTGCCGGTGCCGCAGGGGGAGCGATCCATGTGGGATTCGCCGTAGACCACCAGGCTTTGGCCTTCGCCGGGCGCGCCCGGGGCGTAAAATTCGGTCACGTCAACCGTTCGGACTTCCGGCCGGGTCGGGTGGTGAACGGAAAAATTCCGGTTGGCGGCGTCGATGATTTCCATCCCCAAATCCACCAGGGAACCGCGGTGTTCCGGCGCCAGTGAGAGCCCGTTGTCCGGGGCGGAGACCATGGTGAAGAAGCCGCCGGAGCAGACCAGATCGACGGTGAGCGTTCCGTGGCCGGGGACTTCCAGCCGCTTGTCCGTATCGAAAACGAAGGCCGCCGGCATTCGGATGGCCACCGATTCCACCCGATTTCCGACAATGCGAACGTCGGCGCTGGTCGGTCCCGAGGGGGTGTCCACGATGAACCGGGCTTCGGGTCCATCCACGGCAAGCGCTTCGAGTTCGATGAGCGTGGTCGCCGCGCCGATGGTGGCGTGGCCGCAGAGGTAGGGATAGCGACGGGCGTCCATGAAGATCAGGCCGAATTCGGCCCCGGGCGTCACCGGGTCGGTGAGCTGGGCCGTCAGCAGTTCCCCGCCCCGGGGTTCCCGGTTGAGCATCAAACGGAGATGATCCAGCCGTTCTCGGTAGTAATCCAGTTTTTCCACCATGGTCTCGCCGGGGATCGGCCCGACGCCGTCCACCACCAGCCGGGTGCCTTCGCCGGCGGTGTGGGAGTCCACCGTGAGGACCCGGTTCGGAAACCGCTGGGCCAGCGTCCCGCGAATGTTGGAAAGGTCCAGCGCCATGATCAGGCCTCCACCGTGGCGGAGGTCGCCGATTCGGGCGCTTCCTCCGCCGCCAGCAGGTGGCAGTGGTGGGGAGACACCTGGACCGCCACCTCGTCGCCGATTTGATAAATTCGCGTTCGCATCATGCTGATGATGTGGATTTCGGCGCCGTCGGCCATTTCCACGAAATAGCTGACCTCCCCGCCCATGTAGCTGCGGTCCCGAATTCGACCGGAGAAATGGTTGGCTTCGGACTCCGGCTGGTATTCGTCGGGGAGAAAGGGCTCGAACCGCTGGGCCCGAACCACCACTTCCACCGGCTGGCCGGTTTTCCAGTCGCCTTGGGAGGTGCTCGTGAGTCGGCTTCCGTCGGCCAATTCCACCACCACCGCGCCGTTTTCCACCTGCGCCACGGTCCCGGACATGAAATTGGAATGGCCCAGAAAGTCGGCCACGAAGTGATTGGCCGGCTGGTTGTACACCGTTTCGGGGCCGCCCTCCTGCTGCTTCCGGCCGTCCTTCATCACCACGATCTTGTCCGACATGGACAGCGCCTCCCGCTGGTCGTGGGTGACGAAGATGGTGGTGACGCCGAGCATTTGCTGGAGGTTGTCCACCTCTCGGCGCATCTCCTCCCGCAGATTTTCGTCCAGGGCGGAAAGCGGCTCGTCCATGAGCAGCACGTCGGGCTGGATGACGATGGCCCGGGCCATGGCGATCCGCTGCTGCTGGCCGCCGGAAAGCTGGCTGGGCATCCGCCGCTCCACGCCGGGGAGGCGAACCATCTCCAGCGCCTTGGTGACCCGGTCCCGGATTTCCTCTTTGGGAATGTCCCGGTATTTCAGGCCGAAGGCCACGTTGTCGTAGATGCTCTTGTGGGGGAACAGGGCGTAGTTCTGGAAGATCATCCCCAGATTTCGCTTGTGAACGGGGACGTCGTTGATCCGCCGGCCGTTGATGAGGATGTCGCCTTCGGTGGGGCTTTCCAGCCCGGCGATCATCCGGAGCAGGGTCGTTTTGCCGCATCCGGACGGGCCCAGCAGGGTGACCAGTGTGCCTTCGGCGATGTCCAGGTCCATCGCCTCCACGGCGACGACCTTTCCGAAGCGCTTGGCCACGCCCTTGAACTGGACCATCCGGGGGTTGCGGTCGGCGGCGGATTTCGTTGGGGTTTCCTCGGGCATGTGCGTTCCTAAACCATGAGCTTTCCGGAAAACGATTCCGCGGGAGCGTCGGGGACGCCCCCGCGGATCGAATTAGCGGTTCGATTCAACCAAATAATGGATCATCAGGCGCCGGCGCGGACCCGGTCCCATTTTTCGGCCCATTCCACCTGGTGGCCGTTCCAGTAGGCGGGCTCGGCGAAAAGATAGCCCTCCAGCTTCCCGGTGGGATCGAAGGCGGGAAGTTGTTTCACCGCTTCGGGCATCTCCACCTTGGTCGGGTCCAGGCTGGGCGGATAGCTCTGGGCTTCGGCCACGGCGATGGCGCAGTCGGGTTCCAGCATGAAGTTGAGCAGCTTCTGGGCCACCTCCAGGTCGGTGCCCTTGAGCACGAAGATGTACTCCATCCAGGAATAGGTGTTGGGCGGGGCCAGATAGCCGATGGAATGGCCCTGCTTCTGGAGCGCGGCCACGCGGCCGGACCAGGCGACCGTGGCGTAAATTTCATCGTTGGCCAGCAGACTCATCAACTCCGAACCGGAGGCCCAGTACTTTTTGACCATTTCCCGCTGTTGGCGCAGGGCGTCCCAGACGGCGTCCATGTCCTGGATGTCGTTGGGGCTTTGCCCGGTGTGCAGGGCCGCGTACCAGATGTTGGTGCGGTGGTCGGCGCCCCATCCGCCCAGCTTGCCGTCCAATTCCTTGTCCCACAACAGGCCCGCGCCAAGCTTCTCGGCTTTCTCCTTGGAGACGTACTTGGTGTTGTAGGCGATTCCGGTCTGGCCCAGATCGTAGGGCACGGCGGAGAGGGCGCCGTCGCTGATGTCGCGGAGCGGCTGGATCATCGCCGTCATGACCTTGTCCAGATTGGGAATCTTCGACTCGTCCAGGGTGGAGCCAAATCCCAAATCCACGTAGCGGGCGTAGTCGAAGACGGCGCTCAGATGGGCCAGGTTGAATTCCCCGCCGGGCGGATAGCTGGCCTTGACCTGGGTGAGATAGGCGTCCATGCCGGTAAAGGCGGCGTCCACCACCTCCACGCCGGTTTCCTTCTCGAAGGGATCGAAGGCGTGCTTCCGGAAGGCTTCGGAGACGCTGCCGCCCCAGGAATCGAAGCGGATGGTCTTGTCCTCGGCCCAGGCCCGCCGGACCAGTCCGCCAAAGGGACCGCCCACCAGGCCGGCCGAGACGCCCGCGATGGAAAGGTACCGCAAGAAATCCCGCCGGCCGATCCGGCCGTCGCGATACTGCTCGTACAGGGTGTCGATCTGGCTGCCGAAGTCTTTGGACATTGGAGGTCTCCTTCGCTCGTTCAGGTTAGGGACGGGCCGCCCGGGGACGATCAGGAACGATCATGACCGATCAACCCGGACGGCTCAACTTCCGGGCGAGATAGCCGCCCATCAGCGGAATGGTCACGGTGAGAATGATCATCACCGTTCCCAGGGCGTTGATTTCGGGGCTGATGGAGTTGCGGAGCATTCCGAAAATCTTGACCGGCACCGTCTGGTTCCGGGCCGTGGCCCAGAAGAGGGTGGCGGTGACGTCGTCAAAGGAAATGGTGAAGGAAAACAGCGCTCCGGCCAGAATGGCGGGCATGAGCAACGGGAAAGTGACCTGGAAAAACGTCTGGAACGGGTTGGCGCCCAGCACCATGGCCGCTTCTTCGTATTCCCGACGGATTCCCACCAGCCGGGCCTGCACCACCAGCAAGACGTAGGGCAGGGTGATGACCACATGGCCGATGACCAGCAACGCGAAACTTTTGGGCTGTTGCAGCCAGCGGATGAAGATCAGCAGGGCCACGCCCAGCACCACCTCGGGGATCATGATGGGCGCCAGCAGCAGGGTGTTGAGGCTGTTCTTTCCGGGGAACTCGTACCGGACGAACGCCATGGCCGCCGGAACGCCCACCGCCGTGGTGATGATCGCCGTCAGGGAACCCAGCACCAGGGAATTCTTGAACGCCTCCAGGATGGTCTTGTTCTGGGCCAGCTTCACGTACCATTCAAAACTGAATCCGGACATGGGGAAGGAACCGAACTGCTCCGGATTGAAGGACAGCAGCACGACCGCCACGATGGGCGCGAACATGAAGATGTAGACCAAGGTCGTGTAAATTCGGATGAGGGTCCAGCCGGAGATTTTCATGGGCGCCTACTGAAACGTCTTGAATATCTGGTTGATTCCCAGATACCGGTTGTAAATGGACACGATAATCGCCAGCAGTCCCAGCAGAAGAACGCTGATGGCCGACCCGAAGGGCCAGTCCAAGGTCCCGATGATCCGCTTGAAGATCAGGTTGGCGATCATGTCGTTGCCCGGTCCGCCGAGGATCATGGGCGGCAGATAGGTCCCGGCCGTGAGCACGAAGACCAGAAGACAACCGGCGCTGACGCCCGGCAGGCTCAGGGGCAGCACGACCTCCTTGAACGCCTGCCACTCGGTGCAACCCAAGCTCCGGGCCGCCTCCAGCAAACTGCGGTCAATGCCTTCCAGGCTGACGTAGACGTTGAGAATCATGAACGGCAGCAGGTACTGGAGCAATCCCATGAGCACCGCGCCCTCGTTGTAGAGCATGCTCAAAGGCTCTTCCAGGATGCCCAGGCGTATCAAAACGAAATTGATGAGGCCGGTGTCGCCGAGGATGTTGATCCAGCTCAGGGTTCGGATGATGAAGCTGATCCAGAACGGCAGCATGATCAGCAAGAGGAGCAGGGATTTGTGCCGGGTTTCGGTCCGATAGAAAAAATAGGCCGGGATGTAGCCCATCAACAGGCACAGCGCCACCGTCTCCAGGCTGACCCGGATGGTGCGGAACAGAATCGAGGGGTAGAACATGTCTTCGAAAAATTTGGCGTAGTTGCCGAATTGAAAGGCGGGAATGTCGGCGCCGCTGGGGGCGCGCAGCCAGAAGCTGTAGACGATGATGAAGCAGACGGGAATGACCAGCAGGAAAAAGACGGCGGTCAGGGCGGGGGAAAGGAGCGCCCACGGTTTCCAGGAATCGGATTTCATTGGCGGAACGGAACCCCGTTGGCATCGCTCCGGACCCGGCCGCGATTCGGACGATTCCCGTGCGCGATGTTTAAAGATTTGTATTTATTAGATTAAAAAATCCGACATGTCAAGCGGAACGGCGAAGATTTGCATTTGGGTTGTGATTCAGTACACTTAAGCCCGCCATCGGCGAACCTTTCTTGACACGCCGGGACGACCTCCGGTAGCCTTTGCAATGAAATATTACCCAAAGGGGGGCGAATGGCGGATCGATTGGCGTGGATGGGGAATTCCCGGGTGCAGCATGGGAAGGTGAACCGGCGCATCTATTTGATGAAGCTGGACCCTTCCGACCTGCCGGGAATCCTGGATGATCTGGACGATCTCGCCCAAGCCGGGGAATACGGGAAGATTTTTGTCAAAATTCCCGAATCGTCCGAGCCCGCTTTTCTCCAGGCCGGTTATCGCCGGGAAGCCTTCGTTCCGGGGTTTTTCTCCGGCCTGGAAGCAGCCTGCTTCATGGCCCGCTATCCGAACCCGAAGCGGCGACGGGAAACCGCGCCGGAGGCCGTGGCGTCGGTGCTTGCGCTGGCGCGGGACGCCGCGGGGGAGGCCAAGGATTTTACGAATTTGCCCAAGGAAAATTCCGGGGAAAGCTCCGGTCGGCCTTCGAATCCGAAATTCTCCGGCGGGTCAGGGGAAAAAGATTCCTCGGAATCCCCGGAATGGTGCGATTGGGATGAAACTTTCCGTTCCGCTTCGGGGCCCTCGACCCTTTCTCCCGTCCGGTTCCGAATTCTCCGGCCAGCGGATACGACAAAGATGGCGGCCTTGTACCGGGCGGTGTTCCCCAGCTACCCGTTTCCCATCCTCGATCCCGACTATTTGCGGTCCTGCATGGAGAATCATGTGTTGTACGTCGGGGCCGAATGGGACGGAACGCTCGCAGCCATATCCGCCGCAGAAATGGACCCGTCCGACCGGAACGTCGAAATGACCGATTTCGCCACCCTTCCCGAATTCCGCCGCCACGGACTCGCCCGGCGCTTGCTGGCCCGAATGGAAAAGGAGGTCCGGAATTTCGGTATCCGCACCGCCTACACCATCGCCCGCGCCGGCTCGCCCGGAATGAACCTCGCCTTCGCCCAAAGCGGCTACGCCTTCGCCGGCACCCTGGTCAACAACACCCACATCGCCGGGCGGATCGAGAGCATGAATGTCTGGTACAAGCGGCTGGACGATTCCGCGGGAGCGCAGGGATTGCCATGAAAACCGACGAGCTGTTTTACGAACTCTTCCGCTTCAGCCCCGAAAGCCTGCTGGAACTGGTTCAACTGAATGTCCAAGGGACCTATCGCTTCGAGAGCATAACCGTCAAAAGCACGGAAAAGCGATTCGACGGCTATTTCAAGAACGTGGACGCCGACGGTCCCGATATTTTCCTTGAAATCCAGGGCTACCGGGACAACAATATCTATTGGAGGCTCTTCCGAGAAACTTGCGCGTTCCACGAGCAACGCGAAAACGATCGCCCATTCGTCGCTATCGTGCTGTTTATCGACATGGCTTTCGACCCGGGCAATCCGCCGCTGGTTCCCGCGCCGCCCAATCGGTTCCTGAAATGTGATCTTGGTGAATGCCTGAAAAACATCGCCGACAACGCCACCCCGCTGGTTGTCCTCAAACCGTTGACGCTGGAAGACAAGGCGGAACTGCCTCGGGCGGTCGGCGAGTGGACGGCGGGAATCGACGCCATGGGGCTGCCGGAAGAGCGAAGGAAAAGTTTGGAGGAGTTGCTGGAATACGCCATCTTGCAGCGTTTCAAAACCCTTACCCTCGAGGAGATACGAAAGATGATTCAGCTAAGCCCTCTTGAGGAATCGGTTGCCGTCCAGGAGTTGATTCAGCAAGGCAAGGAGAAAGGGAAAGAAGAAGGTAGAGAGGAGGGGTTGGAGAAGGGGCAACTGATTGGCCAGATCCAACTCATCCAGCGCCTCCTCAAACGCCCCCAAACCCCGAAGGAATCGCTGAGGCTCTTGGGAACTGAGGAGTTGGAAACCATGCTGGCCAACCTGGAAACGGAGTTGGCCCTCGAGAGGAATGACGCCTGAGCCTCGACGGTCCGCTCCAGGAATTTCCGTCGGTTCAAAAAGGGCCTCGCGATCCGGTTTGACAGGCCGGCCCGGTGGCGGTATAGGGGCGCGAGTTCAAGAAGCCGGGATGAAAAATGATCCCGGTTTTTCTTTTGGCGGAAACAAAAATTCCGGTTTTCCCGACGTATGATCTTGATCGTCGCCGGGGAATCCAAGGGCAAAACGGGGGGATGGATCATGCGATTTGAGCGGCGGATGTTTCCGGTAAACTGGCGCGGCGGGGCCGAAGGACAAGTGACGGTTTCTTTGGAAACTCTGGGGCGGACCGCCCTGGATTTCTTGGAATGCTTCACCGATTCGCCCCTGGTGGAGCCGGAATTCCGCGCGGTGGTCGGCGACGGGGACGGAGAAACCCGATTTGAACGGATGATCGACGCGGCGGGGTATCCCGAAAATCCAGCCGGATTCTTCGGGGATCTGATGAATCGGCTGGAAACCGCGAACAGCGACAACACCGGCCAATTGTCCATGAATGGACTTCGCCTGCCCGTCCCCCTGCTGGTTTCTCTGCTGGAAGAACTGATCCCCGGCGCACGCTTCGTGGCGGTGAAGGACGTGGACAAGCTGGAGCGGCTGACCAACCTCCGCCTGCCGGAAAGCGACCGGGACGCCATGCAGCGCGTGCTGGAACGCTATCCCGTCCGGTTTTCCCTGCACACCATCCGCCAAATGCGGGTCTCCCGAAACGTGGCCTACCAGTACATGCCCTTTCTGGAGGAGCTGGACCCGGTGGGCATGACCAACACCTGGATTGGCCAGTTCCACCAGGGATTGCTGGAGCAGATGTACCGGAACCGGGTGATCTTCGTGTTGAACATGGCCTGCCCCGTCTACTGCCGCTTCTGCTTCCGCAAGCACAAGGACTGCCGCACCCAGCCCGATCCCACTCCCGCCGACGTGGTGCGGGCGGTCGCCCATATCGCCCGGTCGCCGGAGGTGAAGGAAATGGTCCTGACCGGCGGCGATCCGTTCATGAACCGGGAAACCCTCACGGCGGCGGTGGACGGCCTGTTGGAGGTTCCCCACGTCAAGACGCTTCGGTTGGCGACCCGTTCCGCGGCCTACTATCCCAACCTGTTTTTCGGGGAGGAAGGCGCCTGGCGGAATTTCATGAAGCGGAAACGGCTGGAAGCCTCCCTTCGCGGAAAACGGGTGGAGCTGGCCACCCACTTCATCCATCCGGACGAACTTTCGCCCCAAAGCCTGGACATCATTTCCGATCTGGCCAGCAGCGGCATCCCGGTCTACGTTCAGACGCCGTTCCTGAACGACTGCAACGACCAAGGGCCGGAGCTGACCCGCCTGTTCTCCGCCCTGCGCGGCGCGGGCGCGGAAATGCACTACATCTACATCCCGTGCAGCCCGATTCAGGGGAACAGCATTTACTGGTCGCCCATTTCCAAGGGATTAAACGCCGGGGTCCAGCTTCGGCGGCGTCTGACCGACCGGGCCATGCCGCGCATTTGCACCGCCACGCCCATCGGAAAGCTGGACTGGTTCACCAGCGGCTGGGCCGTGGAGCCCGATCCCGACGACGAAAACTTTTTCTGGGTCCGTTCGCCCTACACGCCGGAATATTTCCGGTCCTTCGCGCCCGGGGCCGGGGAGCAACCGGTGGTGCGGCCCAACGCCGAGGGAACCTTCGACGTCCGCTACATGGCGAAAATCGGCGATCCCTCGCTGTTCCTCGGCCCCCGTCCGGCCCGGCCGCCCCGGGAAGCGCCGAATCCGGAGCCGTCCGTGGTTTCCGATCTCTGGAAGCGGGCGGTTTCCGGCCTCTCCGAATCCGTGCCCATCGTCCCCACCGGCGTGGACGGCGTCCAGCGACTGCACCGGACGCGGGCGGCGGTGAATCCGGAGGCGGTGGACGCGGCGTTGGCGTACATCCGCGACAACGAGGCAATTACCGATGTGGTGGTCGCGGGGGAGCGGGACGCCTTGGCGAGCCTGACGCCCATCGCCCGGTTGGCGTCTGGCCTGCGGGAGATGAACCACGTCAACGCGATTCGGCTGCGGAGTCCGGCCTTCATCGACGATCCCGGCGCGTTTACCCTGGGCGTGGTGGATCGCCTGGCCGCGATGAACCGGCTTTCCATTGCAAAGCCGCTTCGGCTGGAGATTGAAACGCCGGTTTTTCTGTCCGAACAGATCACCAATGAACAGGAAACCCTGGCCGATATCCTTCGGGAGCGGGGAATCACCGTCTACGCGGTGACGCCCCTGCTGGTGGGAATCAACGACCATCCCGACGTGATTCACCAGCTCGCCTATAACTGCCGAAACGCGGGAATCGAATTTCACCATCTGGTCGCCGCCGGGCTGCCCATTCAGGCCGAATGGAACCGGGAGCGTCCCATCGACACCGCCGACGTCATCGACATCGCCACCCGGGTTCGCCGAAATGGCAGCGGACGGGAAATCCCGCGCTACATCGTCCAAACGGAACTCGGCGAGGTCGATTTCGGCCTCACGGGTCGGATGGCCATGGTGGATGGCAAACTTTGGGTTGGCTTGCCGCCCTACGATCTCGCTTATTTCCACGGAATGGCCGAGGGATTTCAGTGGCCGGCCGGTGTCGAGGTGGACGATGCGGGCGTTCCATGGATTCCGGTGGCGGGGATGACGTCTTCGGATGGGTTCATGGTGAAAGATGGGCTTGGATTCTGAAGAATTCGCCGTTGGTCGGGAATCGGCTTTCGTTGCCGGGCTGTAAATCTGAAACTTTTTCGTTTGGTTTTGGAACGGGGGCGTATTGCTTCGGCATACGCCCCCTGCATTAAAATGCGTGAAAAAGGCGTGTCATTAAGCTGGGTACGACTTGGATGACCTCGGCAAACAGCTTAGGGACTCAGCAACAGCTGAAATACCGTTTTGGATTTCCATTGCTCAACCGTGCAAGATTGCGCAAGGGCGAATGCAATTCGCCCCTACCCGATTTCGTCAAAAAACGGCATTGGGATGAAAACGGTACATTGACAAATTCCGAGTCCCTTATCTCCGTCTGCGCTGGATGAATTCTGTCCCGGAGCCCTTCCCCGGCCCACCAAAAAGCGATACGCTGAAGCTTTCGTCGAGCCTTTTTCCCCTTCCAAGTTTGACATCGCCCCTGTTTCATGACTAGACTGACCAGTGAGACGAGTCGAGGAAGACGAAAACGGAGCCTTCATTGAAAAGAGCATTGATTGGTGGGAGAAAAACATGGAAACCACATGGAAATTGCAGGATGCCAAAGCCAAGTTTAGCAAAATCGTTGATGATGCGTTGAAACTTGGGCCTCAGCTGGTCACTCGGAGAGGAAAAAAGGCGGTGGTGGTTTTATCCGTGGAAGAATATGAAAAATTGACTTCCAACAAACCGTCTTTCAAGGAATTCCTGCTCGATTGTCCGAAAATGGAAGATGATTTTGACCTTGAACGGCAAAAGGATGTCCCGAGGGATCTGGAGTTGTGAATTACCTGCTGGACACCTGCGTCATCTCGGAGTTGGTCAGGCCGAAGCCGCTAAAGAAGGTGCTCAATTGGATTGCCGGCGTACCCGAAGAAAGCTTGTTTTTGAGTGTTGTCACCATCGGCGAAATCCGAAAAGGGTTGACGAGACTTCCGGAATCCCAACGGAAAAATAGCCTGGAAAATTGGCTGAACACGTTACTGGAAGATTACCAAAACAGGATTTATCCGATCGGCGTGGCGGTGGCCGAAAATTGGGGCGTCATTCAAGGAAAGGCACAAAACATCGGAAAAACGATGTCTTCCTTGGATGGCCTTATCGCCGCAACGGCGTATACCCACAACCTGGTTTTGGTAACGCGGAATGAACGGGATTTTGCGTTGGACTACTTACAGGTTTTCAATCCTTGGAGCGCATGAACATCGGTTCGACCACCCCAATTTCAAAATTCGTCGATCGTAAAAAAATATGGTGATTTTAAATATTTGTTATTCCGGAACAGCGGGTTGGCCCTCGTTAGCGGAAAGGACGATCATGGCCAATTCGACGTTTCGGGCGCCGGATGCGGATTTAGCCGCAAATGGCCACAATTTTCGCCATTTTAGGAGCGGTGAATGAGAGAGGGATCGTTGCACCGGCGGTTGACCATTTTTCTTCAGGCCATTCTGCTTGTCGGATTTCTCGTGGAGATATGGGCGAAGCAGTGGTTCAATGCCGTGATCACAAGCGGAATTATTTTGATCACCTTTGCGCCTCTATTTTTGAGAAGAAGGTTCCGCGTTCTGATTCCGCCCGAGTTCGTGCTTTTATCCATCGCCTTCGTTTTCGCGTCACTGTTTCTCGGGGAAGTTCGCGGATACTACCATCGTTTCTGGTGGTGGGATATCGCCCTTCACGCCGGGTCCGGCTTTCTGCTTGGCATCATCGGTTTCTTGCTGGTGTACATATTGAACGAAACCGAAGACATCGACGTGCACATGAAACCCGGTTTTGTGGCCTTTTTTGCCTTTCTGTTTGCGGTTGGGATGGGCGCTCTCTGGGAGATATTCGAGTTTGGCATGGATCAGTTTTTTGGGATGAACATGCAAAAGGAAATGCTGGGCGATCCCTCCGGCCTGACCGACACCATGTGGGACCTGATCGTGGATACGCTGGGCGCATGGATTATCGCGGTGCTTGGATACGGCTACCTCAAAACCGCCGGGAGCCAATCCTTTCTCGAACGGTGGATTCGCAAATTCATCGAGGGCAATCCGCAGTTTTTCAAGCGCCGGGGATAGGATTTTCCCGGGCGGGCGGAACCCGTATCGGGAGGAGCGAAATCGTCGAAACAAGAAGCGGGTCGGCGAACGGTGACCGTTCGGAATGGGCGGCTCGGCGAGGGGGCGAAATTCACTCCGCCTTCATAATCGCCTGAATTAGGGGGTCTTCCTCGTCCAGATTGTAGAAGGACTGGCGGTCCAGGATGATTTCCATGTTGGCCGCGCGGAGTTTGGTGAGCAGGCTGTTGAGCACCAGCATCAGGATTTTGATGCCGCCCTTGGGATATTGCCGCAGGAAA